>NZ_MEHK01000001.1:5660175-5987210 GCF_001746425.1 Streptomyces subrutilus
GTTCCGTCTACACCCGCACCGGCCGGCCGTTCTTCAAGGATCCCGAGGTCACCGAGGAGGTCCTCGCCCGGCTCCGCACGGCCGTCACCGACGCCGGCCTGTGGGAGGAACTGGCCACCGACTGGCTGCTGGTGGACGGCGAACTGCTGCCCTGGTCCCTGAAGTCCGGCGGCCTGCTGCGCAACCAGTACGCCGCCGTGGGCGCCGCCTCGGGCGCCGTCTTCCCGGCCGTGACAGCCGCCCTGGAGGCGGCTGCCGCCCGGGGCGTCGACACCGGGGAGCTGCTGGAGCGCCAGCGCGGCCGGGCCGCCGACGCGGCCGCCTTCACCGAGGCGTACCGGCGCTACTGCTGGCCCACCGACGGACTGGACGGCGTGCGGTTCGCGCCCTTCCAGCTGCTGGCGGCGGCCGGACGGTCGCTGGCCGCCGTGCCCCACGACGAGCAGCTGTTCTGGCTGGACCGGCTGGTCGCCGCCGACGAGGCGGCGGGCACCGGGCTGCTGCGCCGCACCGGCCGGATCCTGGTGGACACCGCGGACGAGGACTCCGTACGGGCGGGCACCGACTGGTGGCTGGAGCTGACGGCCACCGGCGGTGAGGGCATGGTCGTCAAGCCGCTCCAGGCGTACGCCCGGGACGGCAAGGGCCGCCTGGTGCAGCCCGGCGTCAAGGTCCGCGGGCGCGAGTACCTGCGGATCATCTACGGTCCGGAGTACACCCGCCCCGACCACCTGGAGCGGCTGCGCGAGCGCTTCCTCGGCCACAAGCGGTCGCTGGCCCTGCGCGAGTACGCGCTCGGGCTGGAGGCGCTGGACCGACTGGCGGCGGACGAGCCGCTGTGGCGGGTCCACGAGGCCGTCTTCGCGGTGCTCGCCCTGGAGTCGGAGCCGGTCGACCCGCGCCTGTGACGCCGTCCCGCTCGCACGGGCGCGTAAAGCCGAGGCCCCCGTACGGCCGCGAATTAGGTCGTATGGGGGAACTTTCGCGGAGAACGCCGGGAAAACCACCGGCGGGATCGTTCATCCAGGGCAGCGGACTGTCCGCGACCCTGGAAGGACGGAACCTCACCTATGAAGATGACCGCGCGCGGAAGCTTTGCGGCGCTCTTGACCTGTATGGCGGCGGCCGGCGCGGCCACCCCGGCCGTGGCCTCGTCGGTCCCGGTCGGAGTCCCGCTGGAGGCCGTGGAGACCACGCTGGGCGTGGACGCCCCCCGCGTGGCCACCGGGGTGCCGGTGCCGGTCGTCGGAGCGCCCGAGGCGCCCCGCTTCCACCGGGGGGACATGCTCCCGACGCCGCTGCTCCCGGCGGTGCCGATCGCCACCGAACTCGGCGACACCCTCATCACCTCTCCGGTGCCGAACCTGCTGGGCGAGCCGGCGACGGACGGCGAGGGCTCCCTCGACGCCCCGGCCACCACGATGCGCGCCCGGACCCCGGGCGCGATCCTCGGCTCCCCGCTGACGATGCCCGACGGCTCCAACTCCGGTCTGCCGAACCTGACCACGCCCAAGCTGGGACTGGTCGCCCCCGAGCTCGTGGGCGCCCCGACGGCACTTCTCGGCCTGGGAACCCCTCGCTGAGCGGACGCCACCTCAAAAGGCCGCCCGGTCTGGGAACGTGTACGGCATGGGATTCCATGTCGACTCCGAGACCGGGCGGCTTCGCCGCGTCATCCTCCACCGGCCCGACCTGGAGCTGAAGCGGCTCACACCGAGGAACAAGGACGCGCTCCTCTTCGACGACGTGCTGTGGGTGCGCCGGGCCCGCCAGGAGCACGACGGCTTCGCGGACGTGCTGCGCGACCGGGGCGTGGCGGTCCACCTCTTCGGCGACCTGCTGCGCGAGGCGCTCGACATCCCGGAGGCGAGACACCTCGTCCTGGACCGGGTGTTCGACGAGAAGGAGTACGGGCCGCTCGCCACCGACCACCTCAGGGCGGTCTTCGACGGGCTCGGCTCGGCAGACCTGGCCGAGGCGCTGGTCGGCGGGATGACCAAGCGGGAGTTCCTGGAGCGGCACGCGGAGCCGGTGTCGGTGCGCTTCCACGCGATGGAGCTGGACGACTTCCTGCTGGGGCCGCTGCCCAACCACCTGTTCACCCGGGACACCTCCGCGTGGATCTACGACGGGGTGTCCATCAACGCGATGCGCTGGCCGGCGCGGCAGCGCGAGACCGTGCACTTCGAGGCGATCTACCGGCACCACCCGCTCTTCACCTCCTCGGGCGCCTTCCACTACTGGTCGCAGGGGCAGGCCGACTACCCCTCGACGATCGAGGGCGGTGACGTACTGGTCATCGGGAACGGCGCGGTGCTCATCGGGATGAGCGAGCGGACCACCCCGCAGGCGGTGGAGATGCTGGCGCGGGGCCTGTTCGCGGCCGGCTCGGCGACCAGCATCGTGGCCCTGGACATGCCGAAGCGGCGGGCGTTCATGCACCTGGACACGGTGATGACGATGGTCGACGGAGATACGTTCACCCAGTACGCGGGCCTCGGCATGCTCCGCTCCTACACGATCGAGCCGGGGGCCGAGCCGCAGGAGCTGAAGGTGACCGACCACCCCCCGGAGCACATGCACCGGGCCATCGCGGCGGCGCTCGGGCTGGACTCGATCCGGGTGCTCACCGCGACGCAGGACGTGCACTCGGCGGAGCGCGAGCAGTGGGACGACGGGTGCAACGTTCTGGCCGTCGAGCCGGGGGTGGTGGTCGCCTACGAGCGGAACGTGACCACCAACACGCACCTGCGCAAGGAGGGCATCGAGGTCATCGAGATCCCGGGCAGCGAGCTGGGCCGGGGGCGGGGCGGGCCGCGCTGCATGAGCTGCCCGGTGGAGCGCGACGGCGTCTGACGGGAGGTGGGGAGCGGGTGGGGCAGGCCACCCCCCTGGGGCTGTATATGAATACAGAGGATCGTATAGACTTCCAATACCCCCTGTCACCGTGACGCTGGAGCGACCCCATGGCCACCGACCTCGCCGGCCGCAGTTTTCTCAAGGAGCTCGACTTCACCGCCGCCGAGTTCCGCGGCCTCGTCGAGCTCGCCGCCGAACTCAAGGCCGCCAAGAAGGCCGGCACCGAGCGGCCCCTGCTCCAGGGCCGCAACATCGCGCTGATCTTCGAGAAGACCTCGACGCGCACCCGCTGCGCCTTCGAGGTCGCCGCGGCCGACCAGGGTGCCCGTACGACCTACCTGGACCCCTCCGGCTCGCAGATGGGCCACAAGGAGTCGGTCAAGGACACCGCCCGGGTGCTGGGCCGCATGTTCGACGGGATCGAGTACCGGGGCGACAGCCAGGACACGGTCGAGGAGCTCGCGGCCCACGCCGGGGTCCCCGTCTTCAACGGCCTCACCGACGACTGGCACCCCACCCAGATGCTGGCCGACGTCCTGACCATGACCGAGCACTGCACCAAGCCGCTGGAGCGGATCTCCTTCGCCTACCTCGGCGACGCCCGCTTCAACATGGGCAACTCCTACCTCGTCACCGGCGCACTGCTGGGCATGGACGTACGGATCGTCGCGCCGAAGGCCTACTGGCCGGCCGAGCCCGTGGTGGCCGCGGCGCGCGAGCTCGCGGCGCGCAGCGGCGCCCGGATCACCCTGACCGAGGAGGTCGCCGAGGGCGCGGCCCAGGCCGACTTCGTCGTCACGGACATCTGGGTGTCGATGGGCGAGCCCGAAGAGGTCTGGGACGAGCGGATCGCGGCGCTGTCCCCGTACGCGGTGACCATGGACGTGCTGCGGGCCACCGGCAACCCCGACGTGAAGTTCATGCACTGCCTGCCGGCCTTCCACGACCTGGGCACCAAGGTGTCCCGGGAGATCCACGAGCGGCACGGCCTGGAATGCCTGGAGGTGACGGACGAGGTGTTCGAGTCCGCGCACTCCGTGGTCTTCGACGAGGCCGAGAACCGGCTGCACACCATCAAGGCCGTGCTCGTCGCCACGCTCGCCAAGCCCGGCGCATAGGCATACGCGCGGTCACCCGTGCCGCGGCAGGCGCGCGGGCAGGGTGAACCACACCGCCTTGCCGTGCGGGGTGGGCCGGTGCCCGCAGGCCGAGCTCAGGGTGCGGATCAGCAGCAGTCCGCGGCCGTGCTCCTGCCAGGGGTCGGGGTGGGTGACGTCCGGCCGCGCCGTCAGATCGCCCGGCGGCTGCGGGTCGCCGTCGTGGACCTCCACCTGGCAGCCGCTCTCCAGCAGCTCCACGACCAGCTCGATCGGGATGCCGGGGCGGGTGTGCTCGACGGCGTTGGCGACCAGTTCGGCGGTCAGCAGTTCCGCGGTGTCACTGTCCGCCGGCGCGTCGACCTCGGCCAGCGCGGTGCGGACCAGGGCGCGGGCGAGGGGGACGGCGGCCGTCGTGTGGGGCAGGCAGATGCGCCAGGCGGAGGCGTCGGGCACGGCAGGTCCCTCCGTTCCGTAGGGGCGCAGGGGGCGGCAGGGGTCGGCGGGGGCGGGCGGCAGGGGGTCGGCGGGAGGTGAGGCAGCGGCAGATCCTGCTTTCCACCATACGAACCCGAAATCCGGACCTGTAGGGCACCCCGTCCGCACCGCAGGGGACCGCGGTGCCCGGCCGGACGGACCTTCGGCACGTGTGGCGCGACGCCGTACCGCCGCAGTGACGCGGCGGGCGGACCACCGACCGCACCACGTGTCGCGTTTCTGTGACGGCAGTCACGGGCTGGTGATACCTTCGGTCGTGTGAGCCCCTTCACCGGTTCCACAGAAGCGACCGAACGGTGGCGCCACCTGCGGGTGACCCGGCAGGACGGCGTGGCCACCGTCACCCTCGACCGCCCCGACAAACTCAACGCGCTGACCTTCGGCGCCTACGCCGACCTGCGCGACCTGCTCGCCGAGCTGTCCCGTGAACGCTCCGTGCGCGCCCTCGTCCTCGGCGGCGAGGGGCGCGGCTTCTGCTCCGGCGGCGACGTGGACGAGATCATCGGCGCCACCCTCGCCATGGACACCGCGCAGCTCCTCGACTTCAACCGGATGACCGGCCAGGTCGTGCGCGCCCTGCGCGAATGCCCCTTCCCGGTGATCGCCGCCGTGCACGGGGTGGCCGCCGGCGCCGGCGCCGTCCTCGCGCTCGCCGCCGACTTCCGCATCGCCGACCCCACCGCCCGCTTCGCGTTCCTCTTCACCCGCGTCGGCCTGTCCGGCGGGGACATGGGCGCCGCCTACCTGCTGCCCCGCGTCGTCGGCCTCGGCCACGCCACCCGGCTGCTCATGCTCGGAGAGCCCGTACGGGCCCCCGAGGCCGAACGCATCGGCCTGCTCAGCGAACTCACCGAGGAGGGCAAGGCCCACGTACGGGCCGCCGAACTCGCCGCGCACCTCGCCGCCGGGCCCGCCCTCGCCTACGCGCAGACCAAGGCGCTGCTCACCTCCGAGCTCGACATGCCGCTCGCCGCGTCCGTGGAGCTGGACGCCAGCACCCAGGCCCTGCTCATGACCGGCCAGGACTACGCCGAGTTCCACGCGGCCTTCACGGGCAAGCGCCCGCCGGAGTGGAAGGGCAGGTAGCCACATGTCCGCGGACGCCATGCGGGTCGCCGTCGTCGGCGGGGGACCGGGCGGGCTGTACGCCGCCGCACTCCTGGCCCGCCAGGGCCACACCGTCGAGGTCTGGGAACGGAACGCACCCGACGACACCTTCGGCTTCGGCGTGGTCCTCTCCGACGAGACCCTCGGCGGGATCGAACAGGCCGACTCCCCGGTGTACGCGGCCCTGAGCGCGGAGTTCGTGCGCTGGGACGACGTGGACATCGTGCACCGCGGACGGCTGCTGACCTCCGGCGGCCACGGTTTCGCGGCCCTCGGACGGCGACGGCTGCTGGAGATCCTGCACGAGCGCTGCGCCGGCCTCGGCGTCCGGCTCCGCTTCCGCGCCGAGGCCCCCGACGCCTTCGCCCTGGCCGCCTCCCACGACCTGGTGGTCGCGGCGGACGGGGTGCACAGCGCCACCCGCGAGGCCGGAGCCGGCCACTTCGCGCCGACCGTGACCGGCGGGCGCTGCCGCTACGTGTGGCTCGCCGCCGACTTCGCCTTCGACGCCTTCCGCTTCGAGATCGCCGAGACCGAACACGGCGTCATGCAGCTGCACGCCTACCCCTACGCGGCCGACGCCTCCACCGTCATCGTCGAGATGCACGAGGACGTCTGGCGGGCGGCGGGCTTCGACCTGTGCGACGAGGCCGAGTCCGCGGCCCGCTGCGCCAAGATCTTCGGCGAGGCCCTGCGCGGACGGCCCCTGCACGGCAACCGCTCCACCTGGACGCGGTTCCGCACCGTCGTCAACGAGCGGTGGTCCCACGGCAACGTGGTCCTGCTCGGCGACGCCGCCCACACCGCCCACTTCTCCATCGGATCCGGCACCAAACTGGCCGTGGAGGACGCCCTCGCCCTCGCCGAGGCGGTCCGCCGCGAGCCGGACGTGCCGGCCGCGCTCGCCGCGTACGAGGCGGCCCGGCGGCCCGCCGTCGCCAGCACCCAGCGGGCCGCGGCCGCCAGCATGCGCTGGTTCGAGGAGATCGCCGGATACACCGGCCAGCCCGCCCGGCAGTTCGCCTTCAACCTGCTCACGCGCAGCCGCCGGGTCACCCACGACAACCTGCGCCTGCGCGACGAACGGTTCACCCGGTCCGTGGAACGGGACTTCGGCTGCCCGGACGAAGCGACCCCGCCCATGTTCACCCCCTTCACCCTGCGCGGCCTGACCCTGCGCAACCGGGTCGTCGTCTCACCCATGGACATGTACTGCGCCCGGGACGGGATGCCCGGCGACTTCCACCTGGTCCACCTCGGCGCCCGGGCGCTCGGCGGCGCGGGCCTGGTCATGACGGAGATGGTGTGCGTCAGCGCCGAGGGCCGCATCACCCCCGGCTGCACCGGCCTCTACACCCAGGAGCAGGCCGCCGCCTGGCAGCGGATCACCGACTTCGTCCACACCTCGGCCCCCGGCACCGCGCTCGGCGTCCAGCTCGGCCACTCCGGCCGCAAGGGCTCCACCCGCCTGATGTGGGAGGGCATGGACGACCCCCTCCCCGAGGGCAACTGGCCCCTGGTGGCCGCCTCCGCCCTGCCCTACCGGCCCGGCGTCTCCGCGGTCCCGCGCGCCCTCACCCGCGCGGACATGGCCGCGATCCGATCCGAGTTCGCGGCCGCCGCGGTCCGCGCCGCCGACTGCGGCTTCGACCTGCTGGAACTGCACTGCGCCCACGGCTACCTGCTCTCCGGGTTCCTCTCACCGCTGACCAACCACCGCACCGACGGCTACGGCGGCACCCTGGAGAACCGGCTGCGTTTCCCGCTGGAGGTCTTCGACGCGGTCCGCGCCGTATGGCCCGAGGACCGGCCGATGACGGTCCGCCTCTCGGCCACCGACTGGGCACCCGGAGGCACCTCGCCCGAGGAGGCGGTCCGGATCGCGGCCGCGTTCGCCGCCCGCGGCGCGGACGCCATCGACGTCTCCACCGGCCAGGTCGTCGCGGACGAGGCCCCGGAGTACGGGCGCTCGTACCAGACCCCGTACGCCGACCGGATCCGCAACGCGCTGGGCGTCCCCGTCATCGCCGTCGGCGCGATCTCCTCCTGGGACGACGTGAACTCCCTGCTCCTGGCCGGGCGCGCGGACCTGTGCGCCGTCGGCCGGCCCCACCTCTACGACCCCCACTGGACCCTGCACGCCGCCGCCGACCAGTCCTACGACGGCCCGGCCGCGCCCTGGCCGCGGCCCTACCGGGCCGGCAGCCGCAAACCGCCGACGGGCCGCGGCTGAGACCGCTCCACCGCCTCAGGCCGGGACGATCTCGGCACGGTCCTCGACCGGGGTGTAACCCAGGCGCAGGTAGATGCCGTTGCTGGTCGGGTTGGCCAGGTCCGTGAAGAGCAGGACCTCCGAGGCGCCCGCCGCGTACGCCGCTTCGCTCGCCGCGTGCGTCACGCCGGCGGCGTAGCCGCGGCCGCGCTGCTCCGGCGGGGTGTAGACCGGGCCGACGCGGCAGGCCGAACCGATCGGGCGGGAGAAGGACGCCAGCGACACGGCTTCCCCGTCGTGCTCCCACAGCAGGAAGCCGCCGTAGGAGATCCGGTCGCGCAGCGCGGCCTCGGAGGCGGGCGCCGGCAGTCCCAGCTCCTCGTCGAAGGCCGTGATCCACTCCCGCAGCAGCGGCAGGTCCTCCCCGGTGGCACGCCGGGCCCGCCCGGCCGGCGCGGGATCCGGGGCGAGCAGGTCGCCCAGCCGGTAGAGGCGGGTCTCCTCGGCCACGCGGGTGGGGCGCCCCCACGCCAGGGCCAGGGTTTCGGCGTCCGGGCGGCGGGCGTTGAAGCCGTGCAGACCGGCGAGCAGCGGCTCGGCGGCGAGTGCCTCCGCCAGCGCCCGGACGGCCTCCGCGGGCACGGCGCCGAGCTGGAGCGGATAGGGCGGGGTGCACAGCACCCCTGCGGACACGGCGCCGTCGGGCCCGGTCCACCACCCGAAGACGGGATCGGCCGGGCCGAAGGCATGGGGTCCGCGCCGTTCCAGCGCGTCCGCCACGGTCAGCAGGAGGGTGTTGGAAACGGGCTGCGCGGCCACGGCCGGGCCCGCCGCGGCCAGATAGGCGGCGAGGTCTGAGGTGAAGGTCCAAGTCATGGCACATCCTGGCGCGGCGCCGCACCGCCGCGCACCCGCATTTCCCGCAGGCCCGCCGGCCGTCGCGGGCCCGCCGGCCGCGGCGCACCCGCGGCTCAGGCCGCCCGGCCCGGCGGTGGAGGGCCGCACGCCGCCGTCCGGCCGGCTACGGCTGCGCGAACCGCGCGCCCGCGTCCCGCAGCCGGGTGTGCAGCTCGGCGAAGACGGCCGCCGCGCGGTCGCCCGGCCAGTCCGCCGGGAGCAGTTCGCGCGGCAGGCCCGGGTCGGCGTACGGCAGGCGGCGCCAGCTGTCCAGGGCGAGCAGATAGCCGCGGTAGGCCTCCTCCGGGGTCGGGGCGGGGCCCGACTGGAGGGCGCGCAGGGCGGGTTCGTGCAGGTCGAGGAACTCTTCGTGCTGTTTGGCCAGGGCCGTCAGGTCCCACCAGCGGGCCACGGCCTCGGCGGTCGGGGCGAAGCCGAGGTGGGCGCCCCGGAAGAGTTCCACGTACGGGGTCAGGTGCAGCCGCTCCAGCGTGTGCTCGGTCTCCCCGAACAGCCGGGCCGGGGCGATCCACACCCCCGGCGCGACCGAACCGAAGCCGAGCCGGGCCAGCCGGGAGCGCAGCAGGTGCCGCTTGTGTCGCTCCTGCTCCGGGACTGAGAACACGGCCACCAGCCACTCGCCGGACCCGCCCGCCCCGTCGTCGCGGCCCCCGTAGATCCGCCGGTCGCCGTCGTCCAGCAGCTGCCGCGCCTCCGCGGACAGCTCGTACGCCGCCGAACCGTCCGCCGCCCGCGCGGGCAGCAGGAAGCCGCGCCGCTTCAGCCGGGACACCGACGAGCGGACCGACGGGGCGTCCACGCCGGCCGCGCCCAGCAGGCGCACCAGGGCGGACACCGGGACCGGGCCCTCGAAGGCCCGTCCGTAGGCGCCGTAGAACGTGACGATCAAAGACCGCGGACTGTGCTCCACCACGGCTTCACTCTAGATCCCGCAGCCTGAACCTTTGCAGCTTCCCCGTGGCGGTCCGGGGGAGGGCGGGCAGGAAGACGAAGGAGCGCGGGCACTTGTGGGGGGCCAGTTCCTTCCGCATGAAGGTGCGCAGGTCCTCCTCCGTGAGGACCACGCCGTCCCGTACGACGGTGTACGCCACGACCACCTGCCCGCGTCGCTCGTCCGGGCGGCCCACCACCGCGGCCTCGACCACGTCCGGGTGGCGCAGCAGGGCCTCCTCCACCTCCGGGCCAGCGATGTTGTACCCGGCCGAGATGATCATGTCGTCGGCGCGGGCGACGTAGCGGAAGTAGCCCTCCGGATCGCGTACGTAGGTGTCGCCGGTCAGGTTCCAGCCGTCCCGCACGTACTCCCCCTGCCGCGGATCGGCCAGGTAGCGGCATCCGACCGGGCCGCGCACGGCCAGCAGGCCCGGCTCGTTGTCGGCGACCGGGCGGCCGGCGGGGTCCACCACCCGGGCCTGCCAGCCCGGGACCACCCGGCCCGTGGTGCCGGGCCGGATGTCCCCGTCGGCGGCCGAGATGAAGATGTGCAGCAGCTCCGTGGCCCCGATCCCGTTGATGATCCGCAGGCCGGTGCGCTCGTACCAGGCCTGCCAGGTCGCGGCGGGCAGGTTCTCCCCGGCCGAGACGCAGCGGCGCAGCGCGGAGAGGTCGTACATGCCCACGTCGTAGGGGCCCAGCGCGTCCAGCATCGTCCGGTAGGCGGTGGGCGCCGTGAACAGCACCGTCACCCGGTGCTCGGCGAGCGCGGGCAGCAGGTGGCGCGGCGCCGCCTCCTCCAGCAGCAGCGCGCAGGCCCCGGCCCGCAGCGGGAAGACGACCAGCCCGCCCAGGCCGAAGGTGAACCCGAGGGGCGGGCTGCCCGCGAACACGTCGTCGGGGCGGGGGCGCAGCACCGTGCGGGAGAAGGTGTCGGCGATGGACAGCAGGTCCCGGTGGAAATGCATGCACCCCTTGGGCCGTCCGGTGGTCCCGGAGGTGAAGGCGATCAGGGCGACGTCGTCGGCGGAGGTCTCCACGGCGGGGAACGGCCGGCCCGCGTGCCCTTCGGCGAGGTGCAGCAGATCGTCCGGAGCCTCGCCCCCGTAGCCGGTGATCCGCAGCCCCGGCACCTCCGCCTTGACCAGGTCGTCCAAGGCGCCCACGTGGCACAGGGCGTGCCGCACCCGGGCCATCGCGCACACCGTGGCCAGTTCCTGGGCGCGCTGCTGCGGCAGGACGGTGACCGCCACCGCCCCCGCCTTGACCACCGCGAGCCAGCAGGCGGCGAGCCAGGGGCCGGTGGGCCCGCGCAGCAGCACCCGGTTGCCCGGGACGACCCCCAGGTCGGCCGTGAGCACATGGGCGAGCCGGTCCACGCGCTCGCGCAGCCCGCCGTACGACCACACCTCGCCCGCGGCGCTGCGGACGGCCGGCCGGGCCGCGCCCTCGGCCCCGAACCGGGCGATGGTGGCGTCGAGCAGCTCGGCGGCGCAGTTCAGGCGGTCCGGATAGGCCAGTTCGGGCAGTTCGAAGAGGAGCTCCGGCCAGGTGTCCGGGGGTGGCAGGTGATCGCGCGCAAAGGTGTCGGCGTGAGCGGAAGGCTTGAGATCCAAGGCGGGTTCGCCCCCTTGCGAAGGTCCCGGATGGGGTGGAGCCGGCCGTGCGGTCTCCCCCGGCTGCCGCTGGGAGGTACCCCCGAAGCAGCGTATCGTGATGGTGACGGCAGTCAACAGGACGCGATAGAAGCGGGGGTGTTCGGATGAACGGATTCGCGCTCGGGGCGGACCAGGAGGCGTGGTGCGGGCAGTTGCGCGCACAGGCGGCCGACCGGCTGCGGCCGCTGGCCGAGAAGGGGGAGCCGGGCCGGGTCAACCGCCCGCTGCTCGCGGCGCTGGGGGAGCTGGGCCTGCTGGAGCGGGTGTTCGCCTCGGGCGCGCTGGAACTGTGCCTGCTGCGGGAGTCGCTTGCCTACGGCTGCACCGAGGCCGAGACGGCGCTCGCCCTCCAGGGCCTGGGCGCGTATCCGGTGCTGCGGTCGGGCAGTGCGGCGCAGCGCGAGCGCTGGCTGCCCGAGGTGCGCGCCGGGCGGGCGGTGGCGGCCTTCGCGCTGAGCGAGCCGGGGGCGGGGTCGGACGCGGCGGCGCTGGAGCTGGCCGCGGCCCCTGACACCGGCCCCGGTTCGGGCAGCGGTTCCGGTGGCGGCTGGCGGCTCAGCGGGGAGAAGTGCTGGATCTCCAACGCCCCGGAGGCGGACTTCTACACGGTGTTCGCCCGGACGGGGGAGGGTCCGGGGGCCAAGGGGGTGTCGGCCTTCCTGGTCCCGGCGGACCGGCCCGGGCTCACCGGCGAGCCGCTCGACATGCTGTCCCCGCACCCCATCGGCTCGCTGGCCTTTGACGGCGTCCCGGTCGGCCGGGAGGACCTGCTCGGTGAGCCCGGCCAGGGCTTCCGCGTCGCGATGGACACGCTGAACCTGTTCCGGCCGAGCGTCGGGGCGTTCGCGGTGGGCATGGCCCGGGCCGCGCTCGACGCGACGCTCGCGTACACGGCGGACCGGGCCGCGTTCGGCGGCCGGCTGAGCGACCTGCAGGCGGTGGCCCACCGGGTGGCCGAGATGGCCACCCGCACGGAGGCGGCCCGGCTGCTGGTGTACGCGGCGGCCGGCGCCTACGACGGGGGCTCGCCGGACGTTCCGCGGCGTGCGGCGATGGCGAAGCTCCTGGCCACGGAGACCGCCCAGTACGTGGTGGACCACGCGGTCCAGCTGCACGGGGCGGTCGCCCTGCGGCGGGGGCACCTGCTGGAGCACCTCTACCGGGAGGTGCGGGCGCCGAGGATCTACGAGGGGGCGAGCGAGGTGCAGCGCACGATCATCGCGAAGGAGCTCTACCGGGGGGCGGTCGCGCGATGAGCCTCGAGCGGATCAACCCGCCGGAGCTGTCCCCGGCGACGGGCTTCTCCCACGCGGTGGCGGCGACCGGTTCCCGGCTGGTGTTCCTGGCCGGGCAGACGGCGCTCGACGCGGCGGGGAAGGTGGTGGGGGAGACCCTGCCGGAGCAGTTCGAGCGGGCCCTGTCCAACCTGCTGACGGCCCTCGCGAAGTCCGGCGGAGCCCCCGCGGACCTGGCCCGGGTCACCGTCTACGCGGTGGACGTGGCGGCCTACCGGGACTGCGCGGGGGAACTCGGCCTGATCTGGCGGAGGTTGGCGGGCCGGGACTATCCGGCGATGGCCGTCATCGGCGTGGTCCGCCTCTGGGACGACCAGGCCCTCCTCGAACTCGACGGCGTCGCGGTCCTGCCGTAGCCGGCGGGCGCCGGGCCCGGCTGGCCGCCAGGACACCCCGGCCCTCAGGCCGGGCCCGGCCTGGCCGCCGGGACACCCCCTGGCCCTGACGCCCGGCCCTCGCCGGCCATGGACCGCCGGACCAGGGGAGCCCGGCACGATCAGGCCGATCGGCGACAGCGGCCACCGCCCCGGTGAGCGGCTCGATCCGAGAGGGACGGCTACCCCTCCAGGAGCCCGCCCATCCACTCCTCGATCCCCGCCACCGTGCGCGGCAGGGCCCCCGACATCAGGCGCGCCCCGTCCGCCGTGACGACCAGGTCGTCCTCGATGCGCACGCCGATGCCGCGCAGCTCCGCCGGCAGGGTCTCGTCGTCCGGCTGGAGGTACAGGCCCGGTTCCACCGTGAGGACCTGGCCCTCCTCCAGGACCCCTCCCAGGTAGGTCTCCGCCCGCGCCTTCGCGCAGTCGTGGACGTCCAGGCCCAGCATGTGCCCGCTGCTGCACAGCGTGTACCGCCGGTGCAGGTCGCCGCGTGCGTCCTTCAGGACGCCCCACTCCGCCAGGCCCTCCGCGATCACCCGCATCCCGGCCCGGTGGAAGTCCCCGAAGCTCGCCCCGGGGCGCAGGGCGGCGATGCCCGCCTCCTGGGCGGCCAGGACCAGTTCGTACACCTGCCGCTGGACCGGGGTGAAGCGGCCCGACAGCGGGAGGGTGCGGGTGATGTCCGCCGTGTACAGGGTGTCCGTCTCCACGCCCGCGTCCAGCAGCAGCAGTTCGTCGCCGTTCAGCCGGCCGTCGTTGCGGATCCAGTGCAGCGTGCACGCGTGCGCGCCCGCCGCCGCGATCGTCTCGTACCCGGTGCCGTTGCCCTCCGCCCGGGCGCGCAGGTTGAACACCCCCTCGATCCACCGCTCCCCGCGCGGGTGGGCCAGGGCGCGCGGCAGTGCCCGTACGACGTCTTCGAAGCCCGCCGCGGTGTGGTCGACCGCCAGCTGGAGCTGTTCCACCTCCCACGCGTCCTTGACCAGGCGCAGTTCCGAGAGCGCGGCGGCCAGTTCGGGGTCGGTGGTCGCGTCGCGGCCGGCCTGGGTGCCCAGCAGGTCCAGGTGGGCGCAGCGGATGCCGGTGAGGCGTTCCGCCTCCGCCAGGTCGGGGCGGCGGCCCACCC
The DNA here is from genome assembly GCF_001746425.1 of Streptomyces subrutilus. GTDB lineage: Bacteria > Actinomycetota > Actinomycetes > Streptomycetales > Streptomycetaceae > Streptomyces > Streptomyces subrutilus_A. The sequence continues at coordinate 5,674,259 of NZ_MEHK01000001.1, forward strand.
AGAACTCCCCGTACCGGCGGTCGCGGAAGAACTCCTCGTTCCCGTCCGCACGCGGCGAGCGCGGCCGCAGGTACAGCACGGCCTCGTGGGCGTGCGGTCCGCAGGGCTCCAGCACCAGGACGTGGCCCGCCTGGTCCTCGCCCGTCAGGCCCGTGAGCCAGGCGTACGCGCTGTGCGGGCGGAAGCGGTAGTCGCAGTCGTTGGAGCGGACCTTCAGCCCGCCGGCCGGGATGACCAGCCGCTCGCCGGGAAACCGGGCGGAGAGGCGCGCCCGGCGGGCCGGGGTGACGGCGTGGCCGGGGACGCGGTCGGAGCCGGGCAGCGGGGAGGCGGCCCAGCCCTCCGCCATGAAACGGGACAACTCCGGGGATACCGGCAGGTCGTGGCTGCCGGTGTGGAGGCGGGGCGGAGTGTCGGTCACGGGGGCTCCCTCAAGAAGGTGCGAACTGGTGGTCGCACAGGTCTTGTCAGTGCAATTTCACATTACTATGTTACAGCTCACACCGCGGCACGTTAATCCCCGTCAAACGCCGTGTGACGCAGGGCCGTTCACCGCACCACCCCCCACTCCAGCCTCTCCCACCAGGAGTTCCGGTGTCCAAGCACAGAGCCGTGCGCTCGTCCCTCCTCGCCTCCGCCGTCGCTGTGACGCTCCTCGCCTCCGCCGGGCAGGCCACCACGCAGGCCGCCGAGGCCCCCGTCCCGGCCGCCTTCGCCGGCGCCCCGGCCGCCGCCCCGGCACCCGCGCCGAACCCCTTCGACGAGGTCGACCACCTCGCCAACGCCAACGACGCGACCCCCGCCCCCGCCCCGGCCCCGGGCGGGCAGGCCATCACCGGGCAGGTCCCCGGCGCGGCCACGGCCGCCGCCGCGCCCGCCGAACGCACCGAGAAGAGCCGCAAGGCGGCCGCCCAGGCCCCCACCGCGCGCAGCGTCGCGGCGGGCGTCCCCTGCACCCTCGACGGGATCACCGGCCTCGGCCCGGAGCAGTTCGCCGACTTCCTCGCCGACCCCGCCGTCCTCGCCGACGGCTGTCTGCGCGGCCTCATCTGGACCTGGGACGCCCGGCTCACCCCGGTGATGTCCGATGCGCACGTCCAGGCCGTCTCGCGCCGCATATCCAGCCTGGCCGCCGCCCACGACGGCCGTAACTCCTCACACCTGGAGGAGATGTTCACCTACCTGCACGCGGTCGCCTACCACGACTACTCCCGCTCCGAGATCGACGTCACCGACGCGCCGACCGTGGCCGCCATGCGCCAGGCCATCGCCGACTACGGCAACGCCGCCCGCAGCTTCGACGTGACCGCCTCCAACGCCCGCACCCTGCGCGAAGCCCTGTACGCGGGCAGCGCCCCGGGCCTGCGCCAGCACCAGCTCGGCCTCATCACCAAGGTCCTGGCCACCATGGACCCGGCCCACCCCGCCACCCACCTCGACGCCGGGTGGGCGGGCGCCGCCCTCGCCGCCCTCTCCGTCAACTACCTCGGCGTCTACCCGGGCAACCAGGACGACGCCTTCCACGCCGCCGTGGCGGCCGACGCCTCCTACCGCGCCGCCTTCAAGGCCTTCGCGGGCTACACCCACCTCAAGGGCACGCGCAACGCCTGGGTGGCGCGTGACGCCCTCAGCGAGTACGGCCGGTTCGGCCAGGTCGAGGGACTGCGGGGGCAGGTCGTCGCCGACCTCGGCGCGATGCTGGAGCCGGTGAAGGCCTCGCTCGGCACCGAGCCGTGGGCCAAGGTCGTCTCCTGGCTCAACTTCTACGAGGCGTGCAAGCAGTACGGGGTGTGCAAGGAGGACATCGAGAAGCAGATCTTCCCGAACACCTTCGTCTACGACAACGGCGCCATCAAGGTCCGCACCGGCCTCGACCGGGCCACCGTCGACCAGCTCTACTACGCGAGCAAGCAGGTCAAGACACAGTTCCACCGCGTGCTGGGCACCGACCAACCGCTGGCCGGCGACCCCAACACCACGCTGAACATCGTGCTGTACGGCTCCCGCGCCGACTACGAGAACTACCACCCCATCCTGACGGGCTACGACACCAACAACGGCGGCATCTACATCGAGAACGGCGCCACCTTCTACACCTACCAGCGCCGCGTCCCGCAGGACTCCTCCCTCACCCTCGAGGAGCTCTTCCGCCACGAGTACACCCACTACCTCAACGGCCGCTTCGCCGTTCCCGGCTTCTTCGGCGAGGGCCCCTGGTACGAGGGCGACCGTACGACCGCGATGGACGAGGGCACGGCCGAGTTCTTCGACGGCGCCACCCGCGACAACGGCATCGCCGTCCGCAAGTCCCTGGTCAAGAGCATCATCAACGACACCGCGAACGGCGGTCCGCGGATGACCGTCGAGCAGCTGCTGAACGCCACCTACGAGGGCGACGGCTTCCGCTTCTACAGCTACGCCGGCACCTTCTTCGAGTTCCTGTGGACCGAGAAGCCCTCGCTGCTGCGCGAGATGTACACCCACCTGCGCGCCAACGACGTGGCGGCGTACGACCAGTGGCGCCACCGGCTGGGCGCCGACACCTACCTCCAGCGCGACTACGACCGCTTCCTGAACGCGCAGATCGCCAAGGTCGACCAGCTCTTCGTGCCGAACACCACCTTCACCCCCAACGACCAGCTGCGCGACGCGGCGCTGGCCTCGGTGAAGTCCTCCTTCGCCGCGGCCACGTACAACACCCCGGACTGCGTGGAGAACGGCGACCCCGGCAAGCGCCGCTTCACCTGCACCGGGCGGATCACCGCGAACCTGAAGAACTGGCGCAGCGACGACCAGAACTTCAAGGACATGTCCGAGACGGTCGACTACTTCATCCTCGACCGGGCCGGCGCGGCCTCCAACAACCTGGCCGACATGAACTGCTCCTTCGGCCCGGTGGAGATCTGGTCGAACAAGGTGGCGGGGAGCGCGAGTTACAGCTGTGAGGGTCCCCTGCGCAGCTGATCCGTACCGGGCCGGCCCCCTCGCGGGGCCGGTCTGGGCAGCCGATAAAGAATGTGACATATTACTGCCGTGCTCAAGAGACACTCCCTGGACGCCGTCATCATCGGCGCCGGCGTCGTCGGGGCGGCGTGCGCGTACTACGCGGCCCGCGCCGGACTCTCCGTGGCCGTGGTCGACCGCGGCCCGGTCGCGGGCGGCACGACGGGCGCCGGCGAAGGCAACCTGCTCGTCTCCGACAAGGAGGCGGGCCCCGAGCTCGACCTGGCCCTGCTGTCCGCCGGACTCTGGCGCGAGCTCGCGGCCGTCCTCCCCCAGGAGATCGAGTACGAGGCCAAGGGCGGCCTCGTCGTCGCCCCGGACCAGGCTTCGCTCCAGGCCCTGCGGACCTTCGCCGAAGCCCAGCGCAAAGCCGGGGTCGAGTCGGCCGAGGCGGGCCCCGACGACCTGCGCGGCCTGGAACCCCATCTGGCACCCGGCCTCGCGGGCGGCTTCCTCTACCCGCAGGACGCCCAGGTGCAGCCCGCACAGGCCGCGGCCCGGCTGCTGGCCGCGTCGGGCGCCGAGGTCCACCTCGGGGAGGAGGTGACGGGCTTCGTGCGCTCGGGGGAGACGGTGTGCGGGGTCCGCACCGCGCGCCGCGAACTCCTGGCCCCCGCCGTGGTGAACGCGGCGGGCACCTGGGCCGGAGCGGTCGCGGAGCTCGCGGGCGTGAACCTGCCGGTCCTGCCGCGCCGCGGCTTCGTCCTGGTGACCGAGCCGCTGCCGAGAGTGGTGCGGCACAAGGTCTACGCCGCCGACTACATCGCGGACGTCGCCAGCGGCTCCGCCGCCCTGCAGTCCTCGGCGGTCGTCGAGGGCACGCCGGCGGGCCCGGTCCTGATCGGGGCAACCCGCGAACGGGTCGGCTTCGACCGCCGCCTGTCCACCGAGGCGCTGCGCCGCCTCGCCGCCCAGGCGGCGGCGCTGTTCCCCGTCCTGGCGGACGTGCGGGTCCTGCGCACCTACCACGGCTTCCGCCCGTACCTGCCGGACCACCTCCCGGCGATCGGGCGGGACCCGCGGCGGCCCGGCCTGCTGCACGCCTGCGGCCACGAGGGCGCGGGCATCGGCCTGGCCCCGGCGACCGGCCTGCTCATCGCGGCGTCCCTGACGGAAGCCGAACCCCCGCTCCCCTCCTCCCCGTTCCGCCCGGAGCGCTTCGGATGAAGCCCCCCACGCCCCCGCTGCACGAAGCCCCCGGTTTGTGTCCGGGGCGGTGTGCCGCCGGGGCGGGGGCGGGGTGGGGTGTTGTCCGGGACGTAGAACGTGATTTGTTGGCGCGGCAGCGGCAGCGGCAGCGGCCGCCGCCGACGCAGCCCCGCCCAAGGCGCCATAAGTCATGAGTCCCGGACGACACCCCGCCCCGGCCCCGACCCCGGCCCCGCCGGAGCCCCCGCCCAGGGGCCCCGGCGCAGCCGGTGACAACGCCCCCCGCCGAGCCCCCGGCCCGGGACACCACACCCACCGCCACCCCCACCCCCGAGGAGGACCCCCTGATGCGCACCCCCCGCTCCCTGGTCGGCGGTGCCCCTTCGGCCGAGTACACCATCGGCTTCGACGGCCGTGAGCTCCCCGCGCAGGCGGGGCAGTCCGTCGCCGCCGTGCTGTGGGCCGCCGGGATCCTCGCCTGGCGCACCACCCGCGAGGGCGGCGCCCCGCGCGGCGCCTTCTGCGGCATCGGCAGCTGCTACGACTGCCTCGTCACGGTCAACGGCCGCCCGAACCAACGCGCCTGCCTCGTCCCCGCCCGCGAGGGCGACACCGTCACCACCCAGGAGGGAACCGGCCATGCCGACCTCGCCGTCTGAGCCCGCCGGGCCCGCGCCGGCGGACCTCGCGATCGTCGGGGCCGGCCCCGCCGGCCTGGCCGCCGCCGTCACGGCCGCCGGTCTCGGCCTGCGCGTGACCGTCCTCGACACGGGGGAGCGGCCCGGCGGGCAGTTCTACCGCCAGCCCGCGCCGGGCCTCGGCGCCGCCCGCCCCCAGGCCCTGCACCACGCCTGGCCCGAGTTCGCCACGCGCGAGGCCGCCCTGCGCGCCCACGAGTCGGCCGGCCGCATCACCTACCTCCCGCTCCACCACGTGTGGACGGTGGTCCCGGGCCCGGACGCGAGCCAGGACGCGGACGGAGAGGCGGCCACCCACGCAGCCCCAGAAGCACACGCACAGACAGCCGCCCCCCGCACCTGGACCCTGCACGCCATCCGCGGCGACGAGGCCCAGACGACCGTCCACGCCGCTGCCGTGCTCCTCGCCACCGGGGCCTACGAGCGCCAACTGCCGTTCCCCGGCTGGACCCTGCCCGGGGTCGTCGGGGCCGGCGGGGCGCAGGCCATGCTCAAGGGCGGGCTCGTCCTGCCCGGCAGGCGCGTGGTGGTCGCCGGGAGCGGACCGCTGCTGCTCGCCGTGGCCGGGTCGCTCGCCGCCGCCGGAGCCGCGGTGCCCGCCGTCGTCGAGGCCGCCGCGTACACCGCGTACGCCGCCCGGACCCCGGTCCTGCTGCGCAACCCCGGCAAGCTCGCCGAGGCCGCGGCCTACGGCGCCGCCCTGGCCCGGCACCGCGTCCGCCTGCTCACCCGGCACGCCGTCACCGAGGCCCACGGCACCGCCCGCGTCGAGGCCGTCACCATCGCCCGGCTCGACCGCGACTGGCGCCCGCTGCCCGGCACCGCCCGCCGCATCCCGTGCGACGCCCTCGCCGTGGGCCACGGCCTGGTGCCCCAGCTGGAACTCGGCACCGGCCTCGGCTGCGCCACCCGCCGCAGCCCCGACGGAACGGTCGCCCTGGACCTGGACGCCGAACAGCGGACCTCCGTGCCCGGCGTCTGGTCGGCGGGGGAGACCGGCGGCATCGGCGGCGCCCAACTGGCCCTGGTGGAGGGCGAACTGGCGGCCCACTCCATCGCGGCCGCCCTGCGCGGGACCCCGGCCGCGGCGCCCGGCGGCCCAGCCGTCCGGCACGGTGCCCGGCCCGGCGGCCGCCTCCCCCGCCTCGTCCGCACCCGCGCGCGGCTGCGCGCCTTCGCCGACGCGATGGCCGCCGCCCACCGCCCGGGCCCCGGCTGGACCGGCTGGCTCCGGGACGACGCCGTCGCCTGCCGCTGCGAGGAGGTGCCGGCCGGCACGATCCGTGAGGCCGCCGCCGAACTCGGCGCGCGGGACGCCCGTACGGTCAAACTCCTCACCCGCGCGGGCATGGGCTGGTGCCAGGGCCGGATGTGCGGCCCGGCCGTGGCCGCCCTCGCCGGCGAGGCCCCGGCCCCCGACCGCAGGCCCCTGTCCTGCCCGGTCCCGCTGCGCCGGCTCGCCGAACTTCCCCCGGACGCGCACTGATCGGACCGTCCCCGGCCCTTGTGGCCGCCTCACACCCGCTAGTAAAATGTCACACACCACACTAGGGAGTCCTCTCATGACCGACGCGCCCACCCCCGCGCCCCGCACCACCTCCGGCCCCGACACCCGCACCCGCCCCTGGCACGGCATCATGGTCGCCACCACCCTCCCGCTGCGCGAGGACCTCAGCGTCGACTACGACGCCTACGCCGAACACGTGGCCTGGCTGATCGCCAGCGGCTGCGACGGCGTGGTCCCCAACGGCTCCCTCGGCGAGTACCAGACCCTCACCGACGAGGAGCGGGCCCGAGTCGTCCGTACCGCCGTGGAGGCCGCCGGCGACGGCGCCCGCGTCATGCCCGGCGTCGCCGCCTACGGCAGCGCCGAAGCCCGCCGCTGGGCCGAGCAGGCCGCCGAGGCCGGCGCCGGCTCCGTACTCCTGCTGCCGCCCAACGCCTTCCGGGCCGACGAGCAGGCCGTGCGCGCCCACTACGCCGAGGCCGCCCGCGCCGGGCTGCCCGTCGTCGCGTACAACAACCCGTACGACACCAAGGTGGACCTGGTCCCCGCCCTGCTGGCCCGCCTGCACGCCGACGGATCCATCGTCGCCGTCAAGGAGTTCAGCGGGGACGTGCGCCGCGCCTACGAGATCGCCGAACTCGCCCCCGGCCTCGACCTGCTCATCGGCGCCGACGACGTCCTGCTCGAACTCGCCCTGGCCGGCGCCGTCGGCTGGATCGCCGGCTACCCCAACGCCCTCCCGCGGGCCTGCGCCACCCTCTACCGGGCCGCCGTCGCCGGCGACCTCGACACCGCCCTGCCGCTCTACAAGTCCCTGCACTCGCTGCTGCGCTGGGACTCCAAGACCGAGTTCGTGCAGGCCATCAAGGTCTCCATGGACCTGGCGGGCCGCCCCGGCGGAGCCACCCGCCCGCCGCGCTTCCCGCTCACCGGCGACACCGAGGCCGCCGTTCGCGCCGCCACCGAGAAGGCCCTGGCCGAGGGCCTCAACTAAGCAGATCGGGGAGTACCCATGCGCACGCGACACGTGTACCACGCGGTGGACTCGCACACCGAGGGCATGCCGACCCGCGTCATCACCGGCGGAGTCGGGGTGATCCCCGGCGCCACCATGGCCGAGAAGCGGCTCCACTTCATCGAGCACATGGACCACATCCGCACCCTGCTCATGTACGAGCCGCGCGGGCACTCCGCGATGAGCGGCGCCATCCTCCAGCCCCCCACCCGCCCCGACGCCGACTTCGGCGTGCTCTACATCGAGGTGTCGGGCCTGCTGCCCATGTGCGGGCACGGCACCATCGGGGTCGCCACCGTCCTGGTCGAGACCGGAATGGTGCCCGTCGTCGAACCGGTCACCACCGTCCGGCTCGACACCCCGGCGGGACTGGTGGGCGTCGACGTCCGCGTGGAGGACGGCGCGGCCACCGCCGTCACCCTCACCAACGTCCCGTCCTTCTGCGTCGGCCTCGACCTGAAGGCCGAGGTCCCCGGCTTCGGCACGGTCACCTACGACCTCGCCTACGGAGGCAACTTCTACGCCTTCGTCGAACTCGACGACCTCGGCCTGCCCTTCGACCGCGCCCGCAAGGACGACCTGATCGCGGCCGGCCTCGCGATCATGGACGCGGTCAACGCGGGCCCGGACCGCCCCGTCCACCCCGAGGACCCCTCCATCGCCGGGGTCAAGCACGTCTACCTCGCCGCCCCCGGCTCCGACGCCCGCCGCTCCCGGCACGCCATGGCCATCCACCCCGGCTGGTTCGACCGCTCGCCGTGCGGTACGGGCACCAGCGCGCGCATGGCCCAGCTGCACGCCCGAGGCCTCCTGGAGCTCGGCGCGGACTTCGCCAACGAGTCCTTCATCGGCAGCGAGTTCACCGGCCGGCTCGTCGGCGAGACCACCGTCGGCGGACACCCCGCCGTGGTGCCGACCGTCACCGGGCGGGCGTGGATCACGGGCACCGCCCAGTACTTCCTCGACCCGGCCGACCCCTTCCCCGGAGGCTTCCTCTTGTGACCACCGTCCGCACCACGGACTACCACACCGCCGGCGAGCCCTTCCGGATCGTCGACGCCGCCGCCCCGGGGATCCCGCCCGTCCCCGGCGACACCGTCGCCGAGCGCTGCGCCACCGCCATCGGCCCGGGAGGCTCCGCGACCGCTCCGCGCCGCAGCGCCCTGGACGACGTACGGCGGATGCTCGTCCAGGAGCCGCGCGGCCACGCCGGGATGTACGGGGGCTTCGTCGTCCCGCCCGACGACGACGGGGCCCACTTCGGGGTGCTGTTCTGGCACAAGGACGGCTTCTCCACCGCCTGCGGCCACGGCACCATGGCCCTCGGGGTCTGGGCCGTGGAGACCGGCCGGGTCGCGGCCCCGGATGACGGGGACGCCCAGGTGCGCGTCGACGTGCCGTCGGGGCGGGTCACCGCCACCGTGCACCGGGACGGCGGCCGCACCACCGGCGTCACCTTCCGCAACGTCCCGGCCCGGGTGAGCGCCCGCAAGGTGCCGGTGGCGACCACCCTCGGGATGGCGGAGGTGGACATCGCGCACGCCGGGGCCTGTTACGCCTCGGTCGCCGCCCGCGACCTCGGCCTCGACGTCTCCCGGGCCGCGCTGCCCGCCCTGGTGCGGGCCGGGCAGGAGATCCGGGCCGCGCTGGCCACCCACCCGGCCACCTGGCACCCCGGCGGCCCGCTGCTGTCGGGGGTGTACGGGGTGATCCTGCACGAGGAACTCCCCGACACGCCCTTCGGGCCGCATCAGCGCAACGTCACCGTCTTCGCCGACGGGCAGACCGACCGCTCGCCCTGCGGCTCCGGCACCTCGGCGCGGCTCGCGCTGCTCGCGGAGGACGGGCGGCTCGGACCCGGCGAGGACCTGCTGCACGAGTCGGTGACGGGCACGGTGTTCACCGGGCGGATGCTCCCCGGCGGAGTCACCGAGGTCACCGGCACCGCATACCGCACCGGCGAACACGCCTTCACGGTGGACCCGTACGACCCCCTCGGGACGGGGTTCCTGCTGTGAGCGGGCCCGGGCTCCCGCAGTTCAGCGCCGCCGACCTGGCGGGGCTCCTGACCCCGGCGGCCGCCGCCGACGCCCTGGCCGACGCCCTGCGCGGCGGCCTCGACCCGGAGAGCTGCCCCCGGCGCACGGCGCTCGCCGTACCCGGCGGGGGCGAACTGCTGCTGATGCCCGCCGCGTCCGGCTCGTACGCCGGGGTGAAGATCGCCGGGGTCCAGCCGGGCAACCCGGCCCGCGGACTGCCCCGGATCACCGGGTCCTACCTGCTGCTGGACGGCCCCACCCTGCGCCCGCTCGCCCTGCTCGACGGGGCGGCCCTCACCGCCCTGCGGACGCCCGCGGTCTCCGCCCTGGCGCTGCGCCACCTGCTTGCGGCCGGGCGGCCGCCGGCGCGGCTGGTGCTCTTCGGTGCGGGGCCGCAGGCGTACGGGCACCTGGAAGCGGTCCTCGCGGTGCGGGAGCCGGCGGAGGTGGTGGTCGTCGCCCGGCGGCCGGAGGCCGCGCGGGAACTCGCCGCGTACGCCCGCACCCTGGGCCCGGCCGCCCGTACCGGCACCGCGGGGGACGTGGCCGGCGCCGATCTGGTCATCTGCTGCACCACCGCCCGCGAGCCCCTCTTCGACGGGCGGCTGGTGGGCCCCGGGGCCACGGTCGTCGCCGTCGGTTCGCACGAGCCGGGGGCCCGGGAGACGGACACCGCCCTCGTGCGACGCGCGGCGGTGTACGTGGAGTCGCGGGCGGCCGCCCTGCGCGAGGCGGGGGACCTGCTCGTACCGGAGGCGGAGGGCGCGATCGGGCCCGGCCACATCACGGGCACCCTCGCCGACCTCGTCACGGGCCGGATGCCGACGGGCGGGGCGCCGGGTTGTCCACAGCTCTTCAAGAGTGTGGGCATGGCCTGGGAGGATCTTGCCGTGGCGGCCGCGCTGTTCGAGGCCGCCGGGGCGAGCAGAGAAACGTGACATTGTACGCTGTTCCTCTGCCCGTCGGGTGTCGGGCGTCTCGGAGGAAAAGCAATGGGTGACCTGAAGCAGCACAGTCTCATCAAGGCCCAGGAACGGCTCCGCGACCAGGTCGGCCACGCCCTCCGAGCGGCCCTGATAGCGGGGGAGCTGCGCCCCGGAAGCGTCTACTCGGCGCCCGGCCTCGCGGCCGAACTCGGCGTGTCGGCCACGCCGGTGCGCGAGGCGATGCTCGACCTCGCCCGCGAGGGCCTGGTCGAGCCGGTCCGCAACAAGGGCTTCCGGATCACCGAGGTCAGCGAGCGCGACCTCGACCAGTACACCGAGCTGCGCACGATGATCGAGGTGCCGACCATCGGCCGGATCACGAAGATCGCCACGGCCGAGCAGCTGGAGGAGCTGCGCCCCATCGCCGAGGAGATCGTCACCAGCGCGCGCGAGCACAACCTCATCGGCTACCTGGAGGCGGACCGCCGCTTCCACCTCACGCTGCTCGGCCTGTCGGGCAACGACCGCCTCGTCGAGACGGTCGGCGACCTGCGCAAGCGCTCCCGGCTGTACGGGCTGACCGGCCTGGACGAGGCCGGCAAGCTGGTGTCCTCGGCGGAGGAGCACCTCGAGCTGCTCGACCTGATGATCTCCGGCGACGCCGCGGCGGCCGAGGCCTGCATGGTCCGCCACCTCGGCCACGTCCGCTCCCTGTGGGCGCAGGGCCGCGACGAGCCGGTGGGCCGCACCCCGGGCGGCCTCGGGGGTACCGCCAGGGCCTGACCCCGCGCCTCCCGAGGCTCCCGCCAAGGGTCCGGACCGATCTGGTCCGGACCCAACTCGCTTTCGGCGCCGGTGATTTGGACACGGCTGAATAACGTCGGGCTCAACCTCTTGTCAGTGCAATTTCACATTACTATGTTACCGGTCACATCATAGAGCGCGGCCCTTCACTGGAGTGACCCATGACCAAGCGCACCCAACTCGCCCTCGCCACCGCCCTGGTGGCCGCTCTCGCACTCGGCGTCTCGGGCTGCTCCGACACCGGGAAGAAGGGCCAGGGCGGCGCCTCCGCCGAGAACCCCGCGGCCGCCAACGACGGCAAGATCCTCGGCGGCACCCCGGTCAAGGGCGGCACCCTCACCATCCTGTCCAACCAGGACTTCGCCCACCTCGACCCCGCCCGCAACTGGGTCATGCCGACCATGGACTTCGGGACCCGGCTGCTCTACCGCACCCTCGTCACCTTCAAGGCCGAGCCGGGCAAGGCCGGCAGCGAGCTCGTCCCCGACCTCGCCACCGACCTGGGCACCCCCTCCAACGGCGGCCGCACCTGGACCTTCACCCTCAAGGAGGGCGTCAAGTACGAGGACGGCTCGCCGGTCCGGGCCCAGGACATCAAGTACAACGTCGAGCGCTCCTTCGCCCCCGACCTCACCGGCGGCCCCGACTACGCCGCCCAGTACCTGGCCGGCACCGAGGGCTACAAGGGACCGCTCCAGGGGAAGCACCTCGACTCGGTGAAGACCCCCGACGACCGCACCATCGTCTTCGAACTCAAGCGACCCGTAGCCGAGTTCTCCGCGACCGCCACCCTGCCCACCTTCGCGCCCGTCCCCCAGTCCCAGGAGAAGGGCACCCAGTACGACGCCCGCCCGTTTTCCTCCGGCCCGTACAAGATCGAGTCGTACGACCGCGACAAGAAGCTGGTCCTGGTCCGCAACGAGCACTGGGACGCCAAGACCGATCCCGTGCGCAAGGCCTACCCGGACAAGTTCGTGGTCGTCATGGGCCTCAAGGGCGGCCAGATCGACGACCGGATCATCGCCGGCGAGGGCGCGGACGCCTCCGCCGTCCAGTACTCCGACATGCGGCCCGAGAGCGCGCCGAAGGTGCTCCCCAAGCCGGAGGTCAAGGCGCGGCTGCTCGCGGAGTCCCAGGGCTGCACCGAGATGCTCCACCTGAACAACTCCCGGGCGCCCTTCGACGACCCCAAGGTCCGCGAGGCCATGCAGTACGCCGTCGACAAGGAGGCCGTGGTCACCGCGGGCGGCGGGCCGGCCCTCAACGAGGCCGCCACCGCCTACCTGCCCCCGGCCCTCTCCGGCGGCAAGCAGGCCGACACCCTGAAGATCGCCCCCGCGGGCGACCCGGCCAAGGCCAAGGAACTGCTCAAGGCCGCGGGCAAGGAGAAGCTGAAGGTCTCCCTGGCCGTCTCCACCGGGGACAAGGGCAAGGCGGAGGCCATCCAGCAGGGCCTGTCCCGGGCCGGCATCGAGGTCGTCGTCGACACCGTCGACCCCGGCGCCTACTACGACGTCATCGGGGACCTCTCCACCACCCCCGACATGACGCTCTCCGGCTGGTGCCCCGACTACCCCTCCGGCTCCACCTGGATCCCGTTCGTCTTCGACGGCCGCACCATCAAGGACAAGGGCAACCAGGGCAACTACAGCCAGTTCCGCGACGAGGCGACGATGAAGCGCATCGACGAGATCAACGCCATGGCCGACGCCAAGCAGGCCAACCAGGCCTGGATCGACCTGGACGCCGAGCTCATGAAGAAGTCCCCCTCCGTGCCGATCCTGCTGGAGCGCAAGCCGCTGCTCGTCGGCCCCAACATCGCGGGCGCCTACGGCCACCCGGTGTGGACCGGCACCATCGACTACGCGACGGTCGGCCTCAAGGACCCCTCGAAGAGCCAGGGCTGAGGAATTCGGAGCCCCGACCCATGACCGCCACCACCCCGGCCCCCGCCCCCGCCGCAGCCGCAGTCCGGCCCGCGGCAGCGCCCGGCAGCAGCCCCTGGCAGCTCGCCCGGCGGGAACTGGGCCGCCGCCCCGCCGTCCGCGTCAGCCTCGGCGTCGTCCTCCTCTTCGTCCTGATGGCCGCCACCGCCCCCTGGCTGGGCGCGCTCGGCGGCTGGTCCCCGGAGGAGTTCGACAAGACCGCCATCGACCCCTACCTCGGCGGCCTGCCGCTGGGCTCCTTCGGCGGGATCAGCGCCGATCACTGGCTCGGCGTCGAACCCGTCACCGGCCGCGACCTGTTCGCCCGCGTGGTCCACGGCGCCCAGGTCTCCCTGCTCATCGCGTTCACGGCCACCGCCATCGTGGTCCTCGCGGGCACCGCCGCCGGGATCGCCGCCGGCTACTTCGGCGGCCGCACCGACACGGTGCTGTCCCGGCTGATGGACCTGACCATGTCCTTCCCGTCCCTCATCTTCATGATCGCGATGCTGTCCGTGGCCAAGGACGTCAACCGGATCGTCCTCATGACCGCCGTCATCGGGGTCTTCGGCTGGCCCGGCGTCGCCCGCGTCGTCCGCGGCCAGACCCTCTCCCTCAAGCACCGCGAGTACGTGGACGCCGCCCGCGTCGGCGGGTCGAGCTCCTGGCGGATCCTGACCCGCGACATCCTCCCCGGTGTCTCGGGCCCCGTCATCGCCTACACCACCCTGCTCATCCCCGGCATGATCAGCACCGAGGCCGCGCTCAGCTACCTCGGCGTGGGCGTCCGCCCGCCCACCCCCTCCTGGGGCCAGATGATCGCCGAGTCCGTCGCCTTCTACGAGACCGACCCCATGTACTTCGTCATCCCCAGCGTCTTCCTCTTCCTCGCCGTGCTCGCCTTCACCCTGCTCGGCGACGCCCTGCGCGACATCCTCGACCCGAGGGGCGGCCGCAGTTGATCCTCTACCTCGCCCGCCGGCTCCTCGCCCTGTCCGGTGTGCTCCTCGCCATCGCCGCCGTCACCTTCCTCATCTTCCACGTCCTGCCCGCCGACCCGGCCGCGGCCGCCTGCGGCAAGACCTGCAGCGCCGAGCGCCTCGCCGACGTGCGGGCCTACCTGGGTCTCGACCAGCCCCTGTGGCGGCAGTTCGCCGACTTCCTGACCGGCATCTTCACCGGCCGCACCCTCGGCACCGGCCAGTACGCCGTCCAGTGCGACTTCCCGTGCCTCGGCTACTCGTACGAGAACTCCCTGCCGGTCTGGGACCTGCTCATGGACCGGCTCCCGGTGTCCGCCTCCCTCGCCGTCGGCGCCGCCGCGCTCTGGCTCGTCCTCGGCCTCGGCGCCGGGGTCACCGCCGCCCTGCGCAAGGACACCGCCACCGACAAGGCCCTGATGGTCGGCGCGGTCGCCGCCGCCTCCCTGCCCGTCTACTTCACCTCCGTGATGCTCATCTACGGGGTCATCCGCATCGCCGGCCTGCTGCCCTACCCCACCTACCAGGCCTTCACCGACAGCCCGCTCGGCTGGGCCGCCAACCTCCTCCTGCCCTGGATCGCCCTCGCCCTGCTCTACGCCGCCATGTACGCACGCCAGAGCCGGGGTTCGATGATCGAGGCGATGGCCGAGCCGTACATCCGTACGGCCCGCGCCAAGGGCATGCCCGAACGCACCGTCGTCGTCAAACACGGACTGCGCTCCGGGATGACCCCCATCCTCACCATCTTCGGCATGGACCTCGGCGGACTGCTCGCCGGAGCCGTGATCACCGAGTCCATCTTCGGACTCCCCGGCATCGGGCGGCTGTTCTACGGGGCGCTGGTCAGCTCGGACCAGCCCGTGGTCCTCGGGGTCACCCTGCTCGCCGCCTTCTTCATCGTCGTCGCCAACCTCGTCGTCGACCTCCTGTACGCCGTCGTCGACCCGAGGGTGAGGTACTGATGACCGCCGCGACGACCGCCCCGCTCCTCGAAGTACGCGATCTGGGCGTCACCTTCACCACCCCGCGCGGCACCGTACGGGCCGTCGACTCGCTCGGCTTCACCGTCGAGGCGGGCCGCACCCTCGGCATCGTCGGCGAATCCGGCTCCGGCAAGTCCGTCACCTCGCTGGCCGTCATGGGCCTGCACCGGGGCGCGGCCGAGGTCACCGGCTCCGTGGCCCTGGCCGGACGGGAGCTGACCGGCCTGCCCGAACGCCGGCTGGCCGCCCTCCGCGGCCGCAGGATGGCGATGATCTTCCAGGACCCGCTGTCCAGCCTCCACCCCTACTACACGGTCGGCGAGCAGATCGCCGAGCACGTCCGGGTGCACTTCAAGGCCGGGCGGGCCGCCGCGCGCAAACGGGCCGTCGACATGCTCGGCGAGGTCGGCATCCCGGAACCGGCCCGCCGGGCGGGGGAATACCCGCACCAGTTCTCGGGCGGCATGCGCCAGCGCGCGATGATCGCCATGGCCCTGGCCTGCGAGCCCGACCTGCTGATCGCCGACGAACCCACCACCGCCCTCGACGTCACCGTGCAGGCCCAGATCCTGGAGCTGATCGCCCGCCTCCAGCAGGAGCGCGGCCTCGGCGTCGTGATGATCACCCACGACCTGGGGGTGGTCGCCCGCGTCGCCCACGAGGTGCTGGTCATGTACGGCGGCCGGGCCGCCGAACAGGCACCGGTGGACGACCTGTTCGCCGAGCCCGCGCACCCCTACACCCGGGGCCTGCTCGACTCGCTGCCCCGCCTCGACGCGCCCGACGGCGAACCGCTGCCCTTCATCCCCGGCTCCCCGCCCTCCCTGCTCGCCCCGGCCCCCGGCTGCGCCTTCGCCCCGCGCTGCCCGCGCGCCGCCGAGCGCTGCACCGCCGTACGCCCCGGACTGGAGGCGTACGGGGACGCGCCGGGGCGGACGGTGGCCTGCCACTTCGCCGGCGCCCGTACCGTCGAGGAGGCGGCCCGATGACCACCACCGATCCGCTCCTGTCCGTACGCGACCTCACCATGACCTTCCCCGGGAAGCGGTCCGCGACCGGGCGCCGGGGGGCGCCCGTGCGCGCCGTGGACGGCGTCTCCTTCGACCTCGCGGCCGGTCAGACCCTCGGCCTGGTCGGGGAGTCGGGCTGCGGGAAGTCCACCACGGGCAGGATGCTCGTACGCCTCCTGGAGCCCACCTCCGGCAGCGTCACCTTCGAGGGCAAGGACATCAGCAGGCTGTCGCAGGGGGCCCTGCGGCCCCTGCGCAGGAACATCCAGATGGTCTTCCAGGACCCGCACTCCTCGCTCAACCCCCGCCAGACCGTCGCCCGCGTCATCTCCGACCCGCTCCTCGTCCAGGGCTGGAGCGCGGCCGACGCCCGCCGCCGCGCGGCCGAGCTGATGGACCTGGTTGGCCTGATCCCCGAGCACATCGACCGCTATCCGCACGAGTTCTCCGGCGGCCAGGCCCAGCGCATCGGCATCGCCCGCTCCCTGGCCACCAGCCCCCGCCTCGTCATCGCCGACGAGCCGGTCTCCGCGCTCGACGTCTCCGTGCAGGCGCAGATCGTCAACCTGATGGAACGCCTGCGCACCGAACTGGGCCTGGCCTACGTGTTCATCGCGCACGACCTGTCCGTCGTCAAACGGGTCAGCGACCGGGTCGCCGTCATGTACCTCGGCAGGATCGTCGAGATCGGAGCCAAGCACCTCCTCTACGAGAACCCCCAGCACCCCTACACCCGGGCCCTGCTGTCGGCGGTCCCCCTCCCCGACCCGGCGGCGGAACGCCGGCGCGAGCGGATCGTCCTCCTCGGCGACCCCCCGAGCCCGGCCGCCCCGCCCCCGGGCTGCACCTTCCACCCCCGCTGCCCGAAGGCCCAGCAGCTCTGCCGCACGCAGCGGCCCTTGCTGCAGCTCGCCGCCTCCCGCGAGGTGGCCTGTCACTTCCCGGGTGACTGACGGGGATCACGGGAAGGAAGAGGGCCCCGGAGACAACGGCGTCTCCGGGGCCCCCTCACACGGGCTCGATGTTGCCGACGGCGGTCGAGAACTCCCGGCCGGAGGGGCCGCGGATGTAGGCGAGTTCCACCCAATGCTCGATCCCGGTGGCGGACACGTTCTCGTTCACCACGGCCATCAGCTCGCCCTCGACACCGGACGCCACGTCGCGCACCCGACGCCGCAGCAGCCGATGCGGCACGTACGCGTACCGCTCATTCATCGCAGGTCCCCTCCAGGCCGCCGATTTCTTCGACCTCCGCGAGCCCGATCGGGCGGGGGACACGTGGGTGCGCGCCCTTCAGGCCGCCGGCGAGGCAGATGACGCGCTGCTCGGAGTGGCCACCCTTGCCCACATGGCGTTCATCCCCGGTTGGGCCGGGAACCAGCCGGCCGCAGCGGAGCGCATGGTGGCGGCGCGCACCTACGCCCGGCGCGGCCCGGCCTCCGCCGAGTTCCTGGCTTGGCTCGACGCCGTCGAGGCCGAGTGTGAGACCCGCTGCGGCAACACCAGGAGCGCGATGAATCTCATCGCGCACGGCGAAGACCTCTTGGCGGTGGGCGGCGTGCACCCGAACCCCGAATGGATGGACTGGTTCAGCCCGGTCAGGCTCCAGGCGTTCAAGGGGAACACGCAGCTGCGGGCCGGGCACCTGCCGCAAGCCCGGGAGACCCTGCTCCACGTACTCGAGGAGCTCCCCGCGGACGCCGACAAGCAGCGCACCGTGGTGTTCGGCGACCTGGCCGCAGTCGAGGCCGCGGCCCGCGCTCCGGAGGCAGCCGCCGCGTACGCATTGCGTGCCCTGGAACTCCTGGAATCGCACTGGTACGCCACAGGCCTGGAGCGGGTCCGTGAGGTGCGGCGCGCACTGGTCCCGTGGCAGCACGAGCAGTGCGTCCGTGACCTCGACGACCGGCTGTACGGATGGGGCGCGGTAGTCAGCGCTCTGGCGAATTGAACTCCGAGATTCGTCCCGGCAGCTCCGCGAGGCTCTCGACGCGGAACGTCGGCAGCGTCCGGGCCTCCTGGGAGTTCCACTGAATCGTGGCCCACGGGCCGCGGTGGACGAGGGCGGTGAGCATCCCGGCCTGTGCGCCTGGGCGGAGGTCGTTGTCCACGCGGTCACCCACGTAAAGGATCTCCTCTGGGGCGAAGGGCACCACGGCGGCCACGCGGACGAAGAACTCCGGGTCGGGCTTGCTGGCGCCCCAATCGTCCGACGTCCCGATCAGGTCCACGTCGCCGTTGAAGAGGCCGCGCAGAATACCGCCAGCGCGCACGGTCTGATTCCCCGCGATGCCGAGCCACAGTCCGTCGGCACGGAGCTTGGCGAGCGTCGGCCGGACGTCGGCGTACAGGTCGGACTCGTCGAAATGCTCCGGCTGGCCGGCCGTCGCGCGTGCCTCCCGCTGTTCGTACAGGTCGAAGCCGGGTTGGAACTCCTGGAACACCTCGCGGTAGTCGCGGCCTTGGGCGATGACGGCACCGAACATCGCGGCGAAGGTGTGACGCGGAACGCCGAGCCAGTCAGCCCACGTGCCGTACTCCCGCGTCTCGTCCACGAGGCATTCGCCGACATCGAAAACCACAGCGCGAATCGTCATGGGGGCAGCCTAGTGGCGTAGTCGCGAACGGTTCACGGCCCCGGAAACAGGGCGTATCCGGGGCCCCTCGGCGCGAGGTCAGGCCAGTTCGCGGCGGAAGAACTCCAGCTCCAGAGCCATCACCTTCTCCCTCGTCCCACCCGGCGTCATGTGCGTGACGCCCGGCAGGGCCAGCAGGTGGTGCGGGCGGCTCGCGTTCGTGAGGGCCTGGGACAGGCGCAGGGTGTGGGAGGGGTGGACGTTGTCGTCGGCCAGGCCCGTGACCAGGAGGAGCGGGCGGGTCAGCTTCGGGGCGTCGGGCAGGAGCGAGTCCCTGTCGTAGGCCTCCGGTTCGTCCTGGGGCAGGCCCAAATAGCGCTCGGTGTACGCCGTGTCGTAGTGCCGGAAGTCGGTCGGCGCGGCCCCGGCGGCCGCCGCGTGGAAGACGTCCGGGCGGCGCAGCACGGCCAGGGCCGACAGGTAGCCGCCGTAGGACCAGCCGCGGACGCCGACCCGGCCGAGGTCGAGGTCGCGGTGGCGGGCGCCGAGGGCCTGGAGGGCCGCGACCTGGTCCTCCAGGGTGACCTCGGAGAACCCGCGGTACATGGCGTGCGTGAAGGCGGGGGAGACGTACGGGGTGCCGCGGTTGTCGACCGTCACCACGGCGAAGCCCTGGTCGGCCCACCACTGCCGGGCCTGCCAGCGGCGCGGCTCGGCGGAGACGTCCTGGAAGCCGGGGCCGCCGTAGCTGTCCATCAGGACCGGCAGCCGCCGCCCGGGTACGTGGTCGCGGGGGAGCACCAGGGAGGTCGGCACGCCGTGCTCGGTGACCCGCTCCAGGACCGGCGCCACCCGGTACGGCAGGGGCTGGGACAGGTCGGCGGGGACGAACTCCCGCCCGTCAGCGGTCCGTACGAGGCGCCGGTACCCGTCGGCGTCGGCGGAGGTCAGCAGCAGCGTCCCGGCCCCGGCCTGGACGCTGTGCACCCCGGGCCCGTCGGCGAGCGGGGTCTGCTCCCCGGTCGCGGGGTCGAGCAGCAGCACCTGCTGCTCCGCGGGGTCGCGCAGCCCGGCCTCGACCAGCAGCCGGCCCTCGTGGATCCCGGCCACGCGGCGGACCTGGACCCCGTCGCCCGTGATCAGCGCGCCGTCGACGGCGAGGGCGCGGGCGGCGCCGGCCGGGGTGTCGGCGGAGGTGAGCAGCCGTCCGTCGGGGAGCCGGGCGGGGGTGCCGGGGAGGGGGTCCACCCACTGCGGGTGCGTGGTGCGGGACAGCTCCCGGGTGCGGCCGGTGGCCGGGTCGGCGGAGAGCAGCAGGACGTTGCGCTGGAGCCGGTCCTGGACCGTCAGCAGGATCTCGCGGGGCGACTCCCAGCCCGCGTCGGAGACGTACGGGTAGGTCCCGGCGTCCCAGTCGAGCCGTATCCGCTCCCCGTCCGGGCCCAGCACCCACAGCTGGACGTCGGCGTTGGGGCCGCCCGCCTCGGGGTAGGCGAAGTCCTCGGCCGGGAGCTCCGGGCGCGCGGGGTCGGTGAAGTACCGGCGCTGGAGGGCGGATTCGACGACCCGCGCCGCCAGCAGGGTGACCCCGTCCGGGGACCACCAGTGGCCTCGGGCCCGGCTCAGCTCCTCGGCGGCCGCGAACTCGGCGAGGCCCCAGCGGGCCCCGTCGTCGGGGCTGACCCGGCCGCCGGGGGTGACGTACAGGGCGTCGGCGCTGACGTACGCGGTGCGCGAGCCGTCGGCGTTGGGGCGGGGGTCCAGGGCGGGTCCGGCGGCCGGGACGGGCTCGGGCCGGCCGGTCCCCTCGGCGGCGACCTCGTACAGCCGTCCGTAGAGCGCGAAGACGGCGCTGCGGCCGTCGCCGGAGAGCGCGTACGAGCCGATGCCGGCGGCGACGAGGCGGATCCGCTCGCGCAGGCGGCGCTCGGCGAGGGGGACCTCTCCGGGTACGGGGCACAGTTCGCGGGGGTCGGCACGGCAGGACTCGGTGCCGGTGGCCGTGTCGAGGACCCAGAGGCTCTCGAAGGGGTCGGTGGGGCCGGTGGACCGGAGGAACCAGAGCAGCCGCCCGTCGTCCCCGAAGGCGAAGGCGCGCGGGGCGCCGTACGTGTACCGGGCGGTGCTCGCGGAGAGCCGGAGGAAGTCATCCATGACCGTAGTGTGACATGTGAAATATCACATAGCCTAGGCCAGTCGAGTGGTGACCGCCCGTGTCCGGGCTTAGCGTCGACAGGGTGGACCCGAACACAACGCCGACCAGCACCGGGACCGACGGCAAGGTCCGAGGGAGCGGGAACCGACTCGCCCTGTTCGTCATCGCTTCCTGCCAGCTGATGGTGGTCCTCGACATCACCATCGTGAACATCGCCCTGCCGCACATCCAGACCGCCCTCGACTTCTCCACCGAGAGCCTCTCCTGGGTGGTCAACGCCTACACCCTCACCTTCGGCGGACTGCTGCTGCTCGGCGGGCGCATCGGTGACATCCTCGGCCGCAAACGGGTCTTCATCTTCGGCATCCTGCTCTTCGGACTGGCCTCCCTCCTCGGCGGATTCGCCCAGAACGCCGGCCAGTTGATGGCCGCCCGGGCCCTGCAGGGCGTCGGCGGCGCCATCGCTTCCCCGACCGCCCTCGCGCTGATCACCACCACCTTCCGCGAAGGCCCCGCCCGCAACCGGGCGTTCGGCGTGTTCGCCGGGGTCTCGGCCGGCGGCGGCGCGATCGGGCTGCTCGCGGGCGGCATGCTGGTCACCTGGCTCGACTGGCGATGGGTGCTCTTCGTCAACGTCCCGATCGCCGTGCTGATCGCGCTGCTGGCCGCGAAGGTCCTCCGCGAGTCCGAACGCCACCCGGGGCACTTCGACCTCGCGGGCGCGATGCTGTCCACGCTCGGCATGGTCGCGCTGGTGTACGGGTTCATCCGCGCGGCCCAGGACGGCTGGCGCGACCCGTGGACGCTGGGCTCCTTCGGCGCCGCCGTGGTCCTGCTGACCCTCTTCATCGTCAACGAGCGGCAATCGCCCCAGCCCATCACCCCGCTGCACATGTTCGCCGACCGCAACCGGGCCGGGACGTACGGGATCATGCTGTTCCTCGCCTGCGCGATCTTCGGCATGTTCTTCTTCCTGACCCTCTTCGTGCAGATCGTGCTCGGCTTCAGCCCGCTGCGGGCGGGCCTCGCCTTCCTGCCGGTGAGCGCGGTGATCGCGGTGGGCGCCGCCCTCGCCTCGCAACTGCTGCCGAAGTTCGGTCCCAAGCCGTTCATGGTCGGGGGCGCGCTGTGCTCCGCGGCCGGACTGGGCTGGCTGACGCTGTCCGACGTCCACTCGACCTACCTGGGCAGCATCCTCGGCCCGATGCTCCTCTTCGGCCTCGGCATGGGCCTGCAGTTCGTCTCGCTGACGCTGATGGCCCTGTCCAATGTCCCGGACCGGGAGTCCGGCGCTGCGTCCGGGCTGCTCAACGCGACGCAGCAGGTCGGCGGTTCGCTCGGACTGTCGATCCTGGTGACCGTCTTCGGCACGGCCAGCCGCAACGAGGCCAAGGACCAGCTGCCCGGCTTCCTGCGGACGGCGACCCCCGACCAGCGGGCCTCCTTCGAGCGCACCGGACAGTTCCCGAAGCCCTGGAGCGACCAGGTGCTGACCTCAGGCATCAGCGCGGCCTTCGTCGTGGCCGCCCTGTTCACCCTCGTAGGGGCGGTGATCGCATTGTTCGCCATCCAGGTCCGGCCCTCTGACCTCGAACGTCTGCAGGGCAACCACACCCCGGCCAAGGTGTAGCCGTGGCCGCGGAACCCCTCTCGAAACCGCTCGCGGACCCTGCCGCGGAACGTGTCGCGGAACCGGAGCCGCTCCTATCGCCGGTCAACTCGCACAACGAGTGGGACCCCCTGGAGGAAGTGCTCGTCGGCCGCCTCGAGGGCGCGACCATCCCCTCCCATCACCCGGTCGTCACCTGCAACATCCCCCCGTGGGGAGCGCGGTTGCAGGGGCTCGCCGCCGGCTTGAAGTACCCACGCGCACTGCTCGGGCCGGCGCAGGAGGAACTCGATCAGTTCATCGCCCTCCTCCAGAGCCTCGGCGTCACGGTCAGGCGCCCGGACACGCTCGACCACGGACAGCGCTTCGGCACGCCCGACTGGACCTCGCGCGGGTTCTCCAACACCTGCCCGCGCGACAGCATGCTCGTCATCGGCGACGAGATCATCGAGACCCCGATGGCGTGGCCGTGCCGGTACTTCGAGACCCACGCCTACCGCACGATCCTCAAGGACTACTTCCGGCGCGGCGCGCGCTGGACGGCGGCCCCCAAACCGCAGCTGACCGACGAGCTGTTCGACGCGGAGTTCCGCATCCCGGCGGCCGGTGAGCCCATGCGCTACATCCTCACCGAGTTCGAACCGGTCTTCGACGCGGCGGACTTCGTCCGCGCGGGACGCGACCTGTTCGTGACGCGGAGCAACGTCACCAACCGCATGGGCATCGACTGGCTGCGCCGCCACCTCGGGTCCGGCTACCGCATCCACGAGATCGAGAGCCGCTGCCGCACGCCGATGCACATCGACACCACGTTCGTCCCGCTGGCCCCCGGCAAGGTGCTGGTCAACCCCGACTACGTCGATGTCGACCGCCTGCCCGAGGTCCTGAGCTCGTGGGACGTCCTGGTCGCCCCCGAACCCGACCGGATCGACGAGCGCCTGCTCAGGATCACCTCGATGTGCGGCAAGTGGCTCAGCATGAACGTGCTGATGCTCGACGAACACCGGGTGATCGCGGAACGGCACCACACCGGCATGCTGCGCGCACTCGAACGCTGGGGCTTCGAACCGGTCCCCTGCGACCTGCTGCACTACGCGCCGTTCGCCGGCTCGTTCCACTGCGCGACGCTCGACATCCGGCGCCGCGGCACGCTCGAGTCGTACTGCTAGTACTCCAGGCGGCGCACCCGGCAGCGTGCCGGACCGTCCGGCCGCAGGGTGATGCCCGCGCTGACGGGGATCTCGGTGTCCACGGCCTCGAACTCGTACGCCCGCAGGATCATCGCCAGCGCGATCACCGACTCCAGCATCGAGAAGTGCTGCCCGATGCACGCGCGCGGCCCGCCGCCGAAGGGGAACCAGGCGTAGCGCGGCCGGCCCGCCTCCGCCTCCGGGGTGAAGCGCTCCGGGTCGAAGCGGTCGGGGTCCGGCCAGTGGAGCGGATGGCGGTGCGTCACCCACGGCGCCAGGATCACGTTCGCGCCGGCGGGGACGGCGTACCCGTCGACCTCGGTGGCGGCGACGGCGTTGCGGCCGATCACCGGGGCGGCCGGGTAGAGCCGCATCGTCTCCTTCAGGACCCGGGTCAGGTACGGCAGCCGGTCCAGGTCGGCGGCCTCGGGCGTACGGCCGCCCAGGACCCGGCCGATCTCCTCGCGAGCCCGGCCCTGCTCCTCGGGGTGCCGGGCCAGCAGGTGCAGGGCGAAGGTGAGGGAGGTGGCGGTCGTCTCGTGCCCGGCGAGCAGGAAGATCAGCACCTGGTCGCGCAGTTCGGTGACGTCGAACTCCGCGTCGTCCGAGCTCCCGGCGGCGGCGAGCAGCGTGAGCAGATCCTCGCCGGAGCCGGAGCCGGAGCCGGAGCCGGAGCCGGAGCCGGAGCCGGAGCCACCGGTACCGTCGCCGTCGCCGGAGCCGCCCGCGGGGCCGGTAAGCCCCCGCCGCTCCCCGATGATCTTGTCGCAGACCGCGTACAGCTCGTCCATCGCGGCGGCCGCCCGCCTGTTGGCCGGGGTCGGCCAGCTGCGCGGGAAGTTGGCGGGGGAGTAGCCGCGCCGCAGCACGTACTCCGTGATGACCGGAAAGCACCGGTCCACGACGTCGACCGTGGCCTCCACGTCGGTCCCGAACAGGATCCGGGAGACGGCGCGCAGCGCCAGGTGCATCATCTGCCCGGACACGTCGACCACACCGCCCGGAGCCTGCTCCCAGGCGGCGAGGACCGCCTCGGTCTCGGCGGCGACGGCCCCCGCGTACCCGTCCACCCGGCGCCGCGTGAACAACGGCTGGACCAGCCGCCGCTGACGCAGGTAGTCCTCGTCCTGGCTGGTCAGCAGCCCGTTGCCGAAGGAGTCCCGGATCTCCTGGTAGAAGCGGTTGTCCTTGCGGAAGTTTGCCGACTCCGAGGCGAGCACCTGCTGCGCCCCCGCCGGGGAGAACACGCAGTACAGCTCGGCCCGCAGCCCGGGCGGCCCGGCGACGATCCGCACGACGTCCCCGAGCTCGCGCCGGGCCCGGAGATAGGCGCCGAGCGAGTCCGACTTCAGCTCGAACAGCGACCCGACCACCGGCGCCCCCGCCAGAGCGGGCACCTTCACCCCGGCATCCGTGCTCGTCCCCACTGCCATGACAGCCCCCCTCTTTCCCGTACCGAAACCCCGATTCTGCCGGTCATCGGCCGGTATGGGCGAGGTTCCCGGCCACAAGGGCCGAAATGCGACGATGAGGAGACCGGGCGATCCCCGGGGCGGCGGCCACGGCCTTCGTCACTCGCAGGCCACGCCGTCGCCGTCGCGGTCGAGGTGTTTGCCGTAGCCGGGGTCGCCGCGCCGGATCGGGGCGGCTCCGGCCGCGCGGACGGCAGTGCAGTTCTTGTAGGAGACGCTGCCCCCGCCGCCCGTGGAAGTCCCGCCGGAGCCGGAGGACGAACCGCCGGTGGAGGAACCGCCGGTGGAGGAACCGCCGGTGGACGATCCACCGGTGGAGGTGGTGGTGCCGGAATCGTCGTCGCGGCTCGGCGGCGGAGTCGGGTCCGGGTGCAGCTCCGTGTTCTTGCCGGCGGGGCAGGGCGTGCCGGGTGCGGTGAGGGACAGCCCGGCGGTGGTGGACTTCGGGCTCCGGACCTCCTTGCCCTCCTCGGGCTCCTGGAAGCAGACGGCCCAGTCGTCCACGCCCGTGGGGAGGGTGACGTCGGTGTACGCGCTCAGCGGCTCGATCTTCTGGAGCCCGATCGGCCCCAGCGTCTCGGACGCCTTCGCGAAGGTCAGGCCGATGACCTTCGGCATCTTCGGGTAGGGGATCGGGTCGCCGTCCTTGGCGGGGCACGGGACCTCGTTGCGCACGACACCGAAGTCGAGCGTCGGCAGCTTGCCGATCGGTTTGGCCGCCGCGGCCTGGAAGCACACCTTCCAGTTGTCGTCGTCCCATTGGCCGGCGTCGGTGTCGGTGGCATCGTGGGAGATCGTGTCGTACCCGGCCGAGGAGGCCGCGGCCTTGGCCGCCTTCAGGTTCTGGCCGACGAAGCCGGGAGGTTCCGAGGGACTCGGGCTGGAACTCGGCGCGGGGGTGGCCGCCTGGGGCTTCGCGTCGGCCTCGGCCTTCTTCGGCGGGTCGCCGAGGAAGGGGGTGAGGAACCACAGCCCAGCGACAACCGTGGCGACGATCTTCTTGCCCTTGCTCCAACGGCCCTTCCAGGCCAGGGCTATGCCGGCCGGCGGTATGAGGACGAGAGCGGTGATGACGACCGCTGGATGGTGCCACCAGCGTCGGGCGGGCGAGGGCATGGGTGGGTAGGGGTGCGGCGGCGGGTACACGGCTCTCCAGGATCGCGAGGATCGAGACTGCGGGGCAGGGTGCGAGTGATGCCAGGGGGGTGGGCTGGAGAGATTACAGAGAAAGTTGAAGATCGTACGGGCAAGTGGGAAAAGTGAGGCGAAATGATGATGTCGCCGCAGACGGAAGGGCCCCTTCAGCTCTGCGGGGAGCGGTGAAGGGGCCCTCGGGCGTCGCCCGCGCGGGGGCGGCGGTGCGGTCAGATGTCGCGGAAGATCTCGATCTGGGCGCCCACCGAGTTGAGGCGTTCGGCCAGTTCCTCGTAGCCGCGGTTGATGACGTAGACGTTGCGCAGGACCGAGGTGCCCTCCGCCGCCATCATCGCGAGGAGGACCACCACCGCCGGGCGCAGGGCCGGGGGGCACATCATTTCCGCCGCGCGCCAGCGGGTCGGGCCCTCGACCAGGACGCGGTGGGGGTCCAGGAGTTGCAGGCGGCCGCCGAGGCGGTTGAGGTCGGTCAGGTAGATGGCGCGGTTGTCGTAGACCCAGTCGTGGATCAGGGTCTGGCCCTGCGCCACGGCGGCGATGGCCGCGAAGAACGGGACGTTGTCGATGTTCAGCCCGGGGAACGGCATCGGGTGGATCTTGTCGATCGGGGCTTCGAGCTTCGACGGGCGGACCGTGAGGTCGACCAGGCGGGTGCGGCCGTTGTCGGCGCTGTACTCCGCCGAGCGGTCGTGGTCCAGGCCCATCTCCTCCAGGACCGCGAGCTCGATCTCCATGAACTCGATCGGGACCCGGCGGATGGTCAGCTCCGACTCCGTGACCACCGCGGCGGCGAGCAGGCTCATCGCCTCGACCGGGTCCTCGGACGGGCAGTAGTCCACGTCCACGTCGATGTTGGGGATGCCGTGGACGGTCAGGGTCGTGGTGCCGATGCCCTCGACCTTGACGCCCAGTGCCTCCAGGAAGAAGCACAGGTCCTGGACCATGTAGTTGGAGGAGGCGTTGCGGATGACCGTGACACCGTCGTGCCGGGCCGCGGCCAGGAGGGCGTTCTCGGTGACCGTGTCCCCGCGTTCGGTCAGCACGATCGGGCGGTCGGGGGAGACGCCGGTCGCGACCCGCGCGTGGTAGATGCCCTCGGTCGCGGTGATGTCCAGGCCGAAGCGGCGCAGGGCGATCATGTGCGGCTCGATGGTGCGGGTGCCGAGGTCGCAGCCGCCCGCGTACGGGAGGCGGAACTGGTCCATGCGGTGCAGCAGGGGGCCCAGGAACATGATGATGCTCCGGGTCCGGCGGGCGGCGTCCGCGTCCATGGACTCCATGTCGAGGCGGGCCGGCGGGATCAGCTCCAGGTCCACGCCGTCGTTGATCCAGCGGGTGCGGACACCGATGGAGCCGAGGACCTCGAGGAGCCGGTAGACCTCCTCGATGCGGGCGACGCGCCGCAGCACCGTACGGCCCTTGTTGAGCAACGAGGCGCACAGCAGGGCGACACAGGCGTTCTTGCTCGTCTTGACATCGATGGCACCGGAGAGCCGGCGGCCGCCGACGACGCGCAGGTGCATCGGACCGGCGTAGCCCAGAGAGACGATCTCGCTGTCGAGCGCCTCGCCGATACGGGCGATCATCTCAAGGCTGATGTTCTGGTTGCCGCGCTCGATCCGGTTCACGGCGCTCTGGCTGGTGCCGAGTGCGTCGGCGAGCTGACTCTGTGTCCAGCCCCGGTGCTGCCGGGCGTCACGGATGAGCTTGCCGATGCGTACGAGGTAGTCGTCTGCCATGCCTGAACCGTATCTCAGATATGAGATGTTGATCGCGCGGGGTAGGCCGAACGGGTGTTACCGACCGTCAGCTCCCATAGTGGGGCCGCCGGACGGGTGATGCCATTTGTGATTGTCTGCCCTACTTGTACCTTGGGTCGGTCGGCATCCGAGCGCCCGGCGGCCTGCCCCGGCGGGCTACCGGGAGGCCGCCGGGGCAGGCTCCTCCCGGACCGGTTGAAGGCCGCGGTCAGCAGGCCGTGGTCGGCCGCCGAGGTGGAGAGCTCGCCGCGGTTCTCCGTCGGCCTGCCCTCGCCGTCCAGGTACGGCTCCAGCGGCGCGGCCGTCTGGGCCGGGTCCTCGCCCACCCCGTCCAGGAACACCTTGACCATCCCGAAGCGCAGTCCGCGCGCCCCCCCGAACTCCCGCCGCAGGCCGCGCGCGTACTCCAGCGCGCCCGCCGGGTCTTTCGCCTGCGCGGCGTCCAGCCGGACCGCGGGCACGATCCGCTGCGGCGGCTTCCCGCCGTCGGCCAGGGCCCGGCAGAGCTCCGGCTCGTGCCGCCCGACCAGCGCGTCCGGCATCGGGTGCCGGCCGCCGCCGCGCGGCACGGATCCGTACCCCCCTGGGGGCCTGTTCCTGGTCTGCGCGAGCGAGGACCCCGCGTGCGCGGCGACGGGGCCTCCCGTGACCACCGTCACCCTCCGCCCCGAACGGATCGCCGAGGTGGCGGTGTCCGCCCTGGTCACGCTGATCGAATCGGGGCATGCGGAATGGCCGGGTCGGCACACCGTCCCCGCATCCCTGCGGGTGCGTGCCTCGTCTCTGCCCCCGGTCATGTACTAGAGTTATCTCGACATCGAGATATCTGCCGAAGGCGTACCGCAGCCGCCCCCGCTGGTAAGGGTTACCTAACTTAGCCTGACCTTAGCGGATTGGCCGAGGGGCTTGGCGGCAGGATGCGGTCATACGCGCGAAATTCATGCATGAAGGAGACTGTCGTGTCGGCGAACAGCTTCGACGCCCGCAGCACGCTGCAGGTGGGCGACGAGTCGTACGAGATCTTCCGGCTGGACAAGGTTGAGGGCTCGGCCCGCCTGCCCTACAGCCTGAAGGTGCTGCTGGAGAACCTGCTCCGTACCGAGGACGGCGCGAACATCACCGCCGACCACATCCGGTCGCTCGGCAACTGGGACTCGCAGGCCCAGCCCAGCGAGGAGATCCAGTTCACGCCGGCTCGCGTGATCATGCAGGACTTCACCGGCGTCCCCTGCGTCGTGGACCTCGCCACGATGCGCGAGGCCGTGAAGGCCCTCGGCGGCGACCCGTCCAAGATCAACCCGCTGGCCCCGGCCGAGCTGGTCATCGACCACTCGGTCATCGCCGACAAGTTCGGCACCAACGACGCGTTCGCCCAGAACGTGGAGCTGGAGTACGGCCGCAACAAGGAGCGCTACCAGTTCCTGCGCTGGGGCCAGACCGCCTTCGACGAGTTCAAGGTCGTCCCCCCGGGCACCGGCATCGTCCACCAGGTCAACATCGAGCACCTGGCCCGCACGGTCATGGTCCGGGGCGGCCAGGCGTACCCCGACACCCTCGTCGGCACCGACTCGCACACCACCATGGTCAACGGCCTCGGCGTGCTGGGCTGGGGCGTCGGCGGCATCGAGGCCGAGGCCGCGATGCTCGGCCAGCCGGTCTCCATGCTGATCCCGCGCGTCGTGGGCTTCAAGCTGACCGGCGAGCTGCCCACCGGCACCACCGCCACCGACCTCGTGCTCACCATCACCGAGATGCTGCGCAAGCACGGCGTCGTCGGCAAGTTCGTCGAGTTCTACGGTGAGGGCGTCTCCGCCACCTCCCTCGCGAACCGCGCCACCATCGGCAACATGTCGCCGGAGTTCGGCTCCACCGCCGCGATCTTCCCGATCGACGACGAGACCCTGAAGTACCTGCGCCTGACCGGCCGCGACGCCCAGCAGGTCGCGCTCGTCGAGGCGTACGCCAAGGAGCAGGGCCTGTGGCTGGACCCGGCCGCCGAGCCGGACTTCTCCGAGAAGCTGGAGCTCGACCTCTCCACGGTCGTCCCCTCCATCGCCGGCCCGAAGCGCCCGCAGGACCGCATCGTCCTCGCCAACGCCTCCCAGCAGTTCGCGCAGGACGTGCGCAACTACGTCGACGACGTGGACGAGGCGGGCAAGGACTCCTTCCCGGCCTCCGACGCCCCGGCGAACCACCCGAACGGCGCCCCGTCCAAGCCCACCCTGGTCACCCTGGCCGACGGCTCGTCCTTCGAGATCGACCACGGCGCCGTCACCGTCGCCGCGATCACCTCCTGCACCAACACCTCGAACCCCTACGTCATGGTCGCCGCGGCGCTCGTGGCCAAGAAGGCCGTCGAGAAGGGCCTGACCCGCAAGCCGTGGGTCAAGACCACCCTGGCCCCGGGCTCGAAGGTCGTCACCGACTACTTCGACAAGGCCGGCCTGACCCCGTACCTCGACAAGATGGGCTTCAACCTCGTCGGGTACGGCTGCACCACCTGCATCGGCAACTCCGGTCCGCTGGACGAGGAGATCTCGAAGGCGATCAACGAGCACGACCTCGCGGTCACCTCGGTGCTCTCCGGCAACCGCAACTTCGAGGGCCGGATCAACCCCGACGTCAAGATGAACTACCTGGCCTCCCCGCCGCTGGTCGTCGCGTACGCCATCGCGGGCTCCATGAAGGTGGACATCACGCAGGACGCCATCGGCACCGACACCGAGGGCAACCCGGTCTTCCTCCAGGACATCTGGCCCTCCGAGGCCGAGGTCAACGACGTCGTGGCGAACGCCATCGGCGAGGACATGTTCAACAAGTCCTACCAGGACGTCTTCGCGGGCGACGCCCAGTGGCAGGCGCTGTCGATCCCGACCGGCAACACGTTCGAATGGGACCCGCAGTCCACCTACGTCCGCAAGCCCCCGTACTTCGAGGGCATGACCATGGAGACCACCCCGGTCCCCGACATCGCCGGCGCCCGCGTGCTGGCGAAGCTGGGCGACTCGGTCACCACCGACCACATCTCCCCGGCCGGTGCGATCAAGGCCGACACCCCGGCCGGCAAGTACCTCACGGAGCACGGCGTCGAGCGCCGCGACTTCAACTCGTACGGTTCCCGCCGCGGCAACCACGAGGTCATGATCCGCGGTACCTTCGCCAACATCCGCCTGCGCAACCAGATCGCGCCGGGCACCGAAGGCGGCTTCACCCGCGACTTCACGGTCGAGGGCGCGCCGGTCTCCTTCATCTACGACGCCTCCCAGAACTACCAGGCCGCCGGCATCCCGCTGGTCATCCTGGCGGGCAAGGAGTACGGCTCCGGCTCCTCCCGCGACTGGGCGGCCAAGGGCACCGCGCTGCTCGGCGTCAAGGCCGTCATCGCCGAGTCCTACGAGCGCATCCACCGCTCCAACCTGATCGGCATGGGCGTCCTGCCCCTGCAGTTCCCCGAGGGCGCCACCGCGGCCTCCCTGGGCCTCACCGGCGAGGAGACCTTCTCCTTCACCGGTGTGGAGGAGCTGAACAACGGCACCACCCCGCGCACCGTCAAGGTGTCCACCGACACGGGCGTGGAGTTCGACGCGGTCGTCCGCATCGACACGCCGGGTGAGGCGGACTACTACCGCAACGGCGGCATCATGCAGTACGTGCTCCGCAACCTGATCCGCGGCTGAGTACCACCGCGGTCCGGCTCCGGACCGGCGCCGAAGGGCCGTATCCCCGAAAAGGGGGTACGGCCCTTCCGCTTGTCCGGCGGCCGGCGCAGATGACGGCCAGGTCTCAACTCGGAAAAGCTGGCCGCCATCCGTGTGCATGATCTTGCTCACGTGAGCGGAAGTGGACTATACCTGTGCCCGTCCGGATCACCGCGAGCGAGTGGTCCGGACCGGGGGGATGGGCGGGGACCTGCGGCGATGTCCGCATGCACGGCAACCGCCGTGAATTCCCGGCCTCCTTCACACTTCTGACGAAGGCGAGGACATGAGCATGGGATCCACTGGTGAGGGCCTCGGGCGCCGTGACCTGATCAAGCGCTCCGCAGCACTCGGACTGATCACGGTGCCGACGATGAGCTTCCTGTCCGCCTGCGCCTCCGGCGGCGAGGAGAGCACGAAGGGCCCGGACAAGGGCGTCGTCTCCAAGGAGAACCCCTTCGGCGTCGCCAAGGGCAGCAAGCTGGACGTCGTGGTCTTCAAGGGCGGCTTCGGCGACGACTACGCCAAGGCCTGGGAGGCCGCCTTCGACAAGAAGTGGGGCACGACCAGCGAGCACCTGGGCACCCAGGAGATCACCGCCAAGCTGCAGCCCCGCTTCAACGGCGGCAACCCGCCGGACGTCGTCGACGACTCCGGCGCCCAGCAGATCAAGCTGGACGTGCTCGCCAAGGGCAACCAGCTCGCCGACCTCACCGCCGTGCTCGACGCGCCCTCCCTCGACGACCCCACCAAGAAGGTGCGCGACACGCTGGTCGCGGGCGCCGTCGAACAGGGCATGCTGGGCGGCAAGTTCGTCGCCCTGAAGTACGTGTACGCCGTGTTCGGCTTCTGGTACTCCGGCAAGCTCTTCAAGGAGAAGGGCTGGACCCCGCCGAAGACCTGGGACGAGTTCCTGGCCGTCTGCACCAAGGCCAAGGAGGCGGGCATCAGCGGCCTCGCCCACCAGGGCAAGTACCCGTACTACATCAACGTGGTCATCATGGACCTGATCGCCAAGAAGGGCGGTCTGGACGCCATGAAGGCGATCGACCACCTCGAGCCGAACGCTTTCGAGGGCAACCCGGCCGCCCTCGCCGCGGTCGAGGCGGTCTACGAGGTGGTGGAGAAGGGCCTGCTGATGCCCGGCACCAACGGCCTCACCCACACGGAGTCCCAGACCGCCTGGAACCAGTACAAGGCCGCCTTCATCCCCTCCGGCTCCTGGCTGGAGAACGAGCAGCTGAAGCAGACGCCCGAGGACTTCGACATGAAGTTCCTGCCGGTACCCCTGCTCGCCGACAGCAAGCTCCCCTACGAGGCCATCCGGGCCGGCGTGGACGAGCCCTTCATCGTCCCCGAGAAGGCCGCCAACAAGGCCGGGGGCCTGGAGTTCCTCCGCTCGATGCTCTCCCGCGAATGGTCGACGATCTTCGCCCAGCAGGCCAACTCGCTCACCGTCGTCAAGGACGGCGTGGACCCCAGCGTCAAGCTGCGGCCCGGCACCCAGTCGGCCGTGGACGCGCTCAAGGCCGCGGGCACCGACACCTTCAGCTACCGCTACCCCGACTGGTACAGCGAAATGGACACCGAGATCCAGAACGCGTCCAATGAGCTGATGGCGCAGCGCATCCAGCCAAAGGAGTGGATCAAGCGGGCACAGGCTGCGGTAGACAAGGCGGCCAAGGACCCGAACGCCAAGAACAACCGCCGCAGCTGACACCGCAGGGACGGACACCATGAGCCACGTAGCCCAGAGCAAGGGGCGGGCTGGTTTCATCACCGGCTTCCTCTTCGCGCCCCTCGCGCTGTATCTGACCTTCGTCATCTGGCCGTACGTGCAGACGTTCGGCTACTCCTTCACCAACTGGACGGGGCAGTCCCCGACGTTCGACTTCGTCGGCCTGGACAACTACGCGACGTTGCTGAACGACGAGGTCTTCCGCGGCGCGCTCTGGCACAACCTGCTGCTCCTGGTGTTCGTCCCGGTGATCACCATCCTGCTCGCCCTCTTCTTCGCCTTCATGGTGAACGCGGGAGGGCGCAGCGGCGCGGGCGGGGTGCGGGGCGTCGGCGGCTCGCGCTTCTACAAGGTCGTCTACTTCTTCCCGCAGGTCCTCTCCCTCGCCATCCTCGCCGTCCTCTTCGGCGCGATCTACCGCAGTGACGAGGGCGGCCTGCTCAACGGCTTCCTCGTCAAGGTCGGCCTGATCTCCCCGCAGCACCCGGTCGAATGGCTCAACGAGCCCAACTTCGTCCTCTGGTGCCTGCTCTTCGTGGTCGTCTGGCACGGCGTCGGCTTCTACCTCGTCCTGTTCTCGGCGGCCATGCAGTCCGTCCCCAGGGACATCTACGAGGCGGCCCTGCTCGACGGCGCCGGACGCGCCCAGACCTTCTTCAAGGTCACACTGCCGCTCCTGTGGGATTCTGTGCAGACCTCCGCGGTCTACCTGGGCATCGCCGCGATGGACATGTTCGTCCTCGTGTCGACCATGACCTCGGGCCAGTTCGGCGGCGGTCCCGACCACCACAGCGAGGTCATGGCGACGGTGCTGATGCGCAACTTCCTGTACTTCGGCAAGAGCGGCTACGCCTGCGCCATGGGCGTGGTCATGCTCGTCCTGACCATGATCCTCTCCGTCATCACGCTGCGTGCCACCCGCCGCGAGCGCATCGAGTTCTGAGCGGGAGACCTCCATGACCACAGTGATCAAGGCTCCGGGCGAAGCGGCCGCGGAGCGGCCCGGGAAGACCGGCCGGCCGGGGGAGGGGGACAAGCGGCGCTCGGAGGGCGTGGTCCTCAACGTCTTCTCGCACGGGTTCCTCGCCCTCTGGGCGATAATGATCGTGCTTCCGCTGATCTGGCTGGCGCTCGGCGCCTTCAAGACCGACGCGCAGATCGGCGGCTCGGCCCTCAGCTGGCCCGCGAACTGGCACTTCGACGCCTTCGGCCGCGCCTGGGACAAGGGCATCGGCGGCTACTTCGCCAACACGTTCATCGTGCTGGTGTTCTCCGTTCCGCTGACCATGCTGTTCGGCTCGATGGCCGCGTACGTGCTGGCCCGCTACCCCTTCAAGGGCAACCGGGTCGTCTACTACTTCTTCGTCAGCGGGGCGATGTTCCCGGTGTTCCTGGCGCTCGTACCGCTGTTCTTCATGGTCAAGCGCTTCGACATGCTGAACACCTACCAGGGTCTGATCCTGGTGTACGTCGCCTACTCGATGCCGTTCACCGTCTTCTTCATGCACTCCTTCTTCCGGACGCTGCCCACGGCGATCCACGAGGCGGCGGTCATCGACGGGGCCTCCGACACCCGGATCTTCTTCCAGGTGATGCTGCCGATGGCCAAGCCCGGCCTGATCAGCGTCGGGATCTTCAACGTCCTGGGCCAGTGGAACCAGTACATCCTGCCCGCCGTGCTGATGCAGCCCCAGACGAGCGGCGAGCCCGAGCGCTACATGCTCACGCAGGGGCTCGTCCAGCTCCAGTACCAGATGGGCTACGAGACCGACCTGCCGGTGCTGTTCGCCGGAGCCACCATCGCGATCATCCCGATGCTGGCGGTCTACCTCTCCTTCCAGCGCCAGATCCAGGCCGGCCTGACCTCCGCCACCCTCAAGTAGCGGGGCCGGGCCGGCTCAGGCCGCCGGATCCGGCACGACCGACCAGCTGACCGCCGAGACCGAGGGGTCGAGCGAGAGGTTGCTGACGGCCTCCTCCAGCGCCTTGCCCTTCTCGCCCTCGGCGGTCAGCAGCGCCGACACGGTCACCCGGCCGGGCACCGGGCCGTCCTGACTGCGGATCTCCCGGAGCTGGTAGCCCGGCCGGGCCAGCGCGTCCACCAGCCGGTGGCGTATGTGGGCCTCCTCCGACTCCAGGCACACCGCCTCGAAGTGGTAGTCGGCGGCCACCTCGGCCCCGCCGCGCGGCTCGCGGTCCAGGCGCCGGCCCAGCGGGCGCAGGACGAGGTTGGCCCCCACCACGCCCGCCGTGCCGCAGATCGCCAGCACGAACAGGCCCACGCCGGCCAGGCAGCCCACGGCCGCCGAACACCACAGGGTGGCGGCCGTGTTCAGGCCCCGGACGCTCAGCCCGTCGCGCATGATCACGCCGGCGCCGAGGAAGCCGATCCCGGAGACGATCTGGGCGGCGACCCGGGAGCCGTCGTAGTCCACCTCCGCGGCCGCGCTGAGGAACCCGTACTGCGAGAGCAGCACGAACAGCGCCGCCCCGCCCGCCACCGGGGCGTTCGTACGCAGCCCCGCGAGGCGGGCCCGCCACTGCCGTTCGAGGCCGATGACGGCTCCGAGTCCGAGCGCGGCGGCCAGGTGCGCGGCCATCCCCCATTCGGTGAGCTGCACCGGCCTCTCCCTTCCGTTTTCCCGGGCCTCAGAGCCAGGTGTTGAACCTGCGGATGTACCAGGTCTTCACGAGCTGCGTGAGCGTGCAGTACGCGAGCAGCACGCCGATCAGCCACGGGAAGTAGCTCGCCGGCAGGGCCACGAAGCCCAGCGGGCCGGCCAGCGGGGAGAACGGCAGGTACAGGCCGGTCAGCACCGCGAGCATCGTCATCACCATCACCGGCCACGAGGCGCGCGACTGGATGAAGGGGATCTTCCGGGTACGGATCATGTGGACGATCAAGGTCTGCGAGAGCAGGCCCTCGACGAACCAGCCGGACTGGAAGAGCGACTGGCTCGCCTCGCTGTCGGCGGCGAAGACGTTCCACATGATCAGGAACATCGAGATGTCGAACAGGGAGCTGACGGGGCCGATGGTGACCATGAAGCGGAAGATGCCCTTGGCGTCCCAGTTGCGGGGCTTGCGCAGGTACTCCTCGTCCATCCGGTCCCACGGCGTCGCCAGCTGGGCGATGTCGTAGACCAGGTTCTGCACCAGCAGCATGATCGCGAGCATCGGCTGGAAGGGGATGAAGGCGCTCGCCACCAGCACCGAGAAGACATTGCCGAAGTTCGACGACGCCGTCATCTTGATGTACTTGATCGTGTTGCCGAAGGTGGTCCGGCCCTGGACCACGCCCTGCTCCAGGACGGTCAGGTCCTTCTCCAGCAGGATGATGTCCGCCGACTCCTTGGCGATGTCGACGGCCGTGTCCACGGAGATGCCGACGTCGGCGTCGCGCAGGGCGGCGGCGTCGTTGATGCCGTCGCCGAGGAAGCCGACGGTGTGCCCGTCCGCCTGCAGGGCCCGCACGATCCGGGCCTTCTGGACCGGATTGGCCTTGGCGAACACGGTCGTACGGGCGGCCAGCGCGCGCAGCGCCGGCTCGTCGAGGGCGTCGATCTCGGAGCCGAGGACCACCTGGCCCACGTCGATGCCGACATCGGCGCAGACCCGGGCGGCCACGAGGTCGTTGTCGCCGGTGACGACCTTGACCGCGATGCCCTTGTCGGCCAGGCCGTGCAGGGCCCGGGCGGCGTCGGCCTTCGGCGGGTCGAGGAAGGCGAGGAAGCCGACCAGCGTCAGACCGTCCTCGTCGGCGACGGTGTAGGTGTCGCGCGGCGCGGCGATCGTGCGGGTGGCGACGGCCAGGACCCGCAGGCCGCCGCGGTTGTCGTCCTCGGCGATGCGGGTGACGTGCCGCCGCAGCCGCTCGGTGAGCTCGACCCTCTCGCCGCGGTCCGCCATGTGCGTGCAGAGGTCCAGGACCTCCTCCACCGCACCCTTGGTGATCATGATGTGCTCGGGGCGGCCGAGGTCGCCCGAGATGCCGTTCCGGTTCAGCACCACGGACATCCGGCGCCGGGCGAAGTCGAAGGGGATCTCGTCGACCATCGAGAACCGTGCGTCGACGACAACCTCCTCGGCCTCGCCCACGCGGTCGATGACCGCCTGGTCCATCAGGTTCTTCAGACCGGTCTGGAAGTGCGAGTTGAGGTAGCCGTACTCCAACACCTCGTCGTCCGCGTCGCCGTGCACGTCCAGGTAGCGGTCCAGGACGATCCGGTCCTCGGTGAGGGTGCCGGTCTTGTCCGTGCAGAGCACGTCCATGGCGCCCAGGTTCTGGATGGCGTTCAGCCGCTTGACGACGACCTTGCGCTGGGACATGGCGACCGCGCCGCGCGCCAGGTTGGCGGAGACCACCATCGGCAGCATCTCGGGGGTCAGGCCCACCGCGACGGCGATACCGAAGAGGAAGGCTTCGTTCCAGTCGCCCTTGGTGAGCCCGTTGACCATGAAGACCACCGGGACCATGACCAGCATGAAGCGGATCAGCAGAAAGCTGACCTTGCGCACGCCGTCGTCGAAGTTGGTCTGCGGGCGCTCCCCGACCAGGGAGCCGGCCATCGAGCCGAAGTAGGTGTCGGCGCCGGTGGCGACGACGACCCCGGTGGCGGTGCCGGAGGTGACCGAGGTGCCCATCAGGCACAGGTTGTCGGCCTCGACCGGGTCCGTCGTCTCCTGCTGGCCGAGGTCCCGCGCTCGCGTGTCGGCCTTGGCGACCGGCAGGGACTCGCCGCAGAGCGCGGCCTGGCCGACCATCAGGTCCTTGGAGGTGATCAGCCGCAGGTCGGCCGGGATCAGGTCGCCGGCGGCCAGCTTGACCACGTCGCCCGGGACGACCTGGTCCATGGGCACTTCGAAGGTGGTGGGCCCGGAGCCGCTGCCGGACCGGCGCTGCACCGCGCAGGTGGTGGTGACGAGCTGCTTGAGCGCGTCGGCGGCGCGGCCCGAGCGGTACTCCTGCCAGAAGCGCAGCAGGCCGCTGATCCCCACCATGACGGAGAGGATGACGACGCCCGGGTCCCCGGGGTCCTGCCAGTACATGACGGCGGCCAGGATGACGAGGACGCCGATGAAGGGGTTCCCGTACGCCTTCGCCAGCTGGACGAACCAGTGCGGCGCACGCTGCTGGGCGACGACGTTGGGGCCGTGCAGCTCCAGGCGCAGAGCCGCCTCGGTGTGGGTGAGGCCGTGGCGCGAGGCGTCCACGGACTGCAGGGCGTGGACGTCGGGGCGTGCGCTCAGCGCGGTCAGGCGCTCGCCGGCGAGGCGGGTACGGGACTCCAGCTCGGCGGCCTTGCGCTCGCGGCGGGTGCGGCCCGGCGGAGCGAGCTTCGCGGGGGTGCGAGGGGTGAGCATGGTCATGACGAATACCTCCCTCCACGGCATCCGGGCAGCACGGAGCCGCACGGTCACGTGGAGTGATCATGGGTCGGCGAGGGGTGCCGCGGACGGGCCACGGGATGCGCCGAGGGCATGGATGACGTATGCCTGACAGAAGAATCAGGACATGCGGAAGGAAAGGGGAAAACGCGAAACGCACGGAGGCGCGGTGGGACACCGCGGCCGTGCGCGCTCAGGGAAAGGCCGGACCGATCAGCGGATCGGTGGATCAGTGGATCGAAAAGACCGGCGGATCAGCCGACGAGAGCGAGAGCGCGGCAAGGACTTCGATCGGGACTCATCCCGAACACCTCCTCGCGTAGCGCTGTCATCACGGGGCGCGGTCCGGCCGGAAAGGCCGCAGAGGACCGGCGCCTCAGCGACCGTAGCACGATCTCCGCGACCGTTCTCTCCCTCTTATGGCCGATGTGGCGGTTTGGTCCCGTGTCAGCCTCTTGACGTCTGGATGCGTAAAGGCTCGACTTAAGGTTCACAAGTTGGAGAGACGCCGGGGTCTCGGAGCGCGTAGCGCCGTTCCCCGGCCGGGGGGCGACGGCTGGCCGTCGCTTATGGGCAGGAGTGGATGAGTCGTGCAGACTCCCGGATCGCAGTCCTCACTGCATCGCGCGAATCTCGAACGGGTGGTGCGGGCGGTGCGGCTCGCGGGTTCGCTGACCCAGGCGGAGATCGCCCGTGCCACCGGACTGTCGGCGGCCACGGTCTCCAACATCGTCCGTGAGCTCAAGGAGGGCGGGACCGTCGAGGTCACCGACACCTCGGCGGGTGGCCGGCGGGCCCGCAGCGTGTCGCTCAGCGGCGACGCGGGCATCGTGATCGGCGTGGACTTCGGCCACACCCACCTGCGGGTGGCCGTCGGCAACCTCGCGCACCAGGTGCTGGCCGAGGAGGCCGAGCCGCTGGACGTGGACGCCTCCTGGGTGGAGGGCTTCGACCGGGCGGAAGCGCTGGTCGGACGCTTGATCGCGGGCATCGGGGTGAGCCTGGACAAGGCCATCGGCGTCGGCCTCGGCGTGCCCGGCCCGATCGACGTGGAGTCCGGGACCCTCGGCTCGACCGCGATCCTGCCCGGCTGGGCCGGGATCAACCCGCGCGAGGAGCTCTCGCGGCGCCTCGGCGTGCCGGTGTACGTGGACAACGACGCGAACCTCGGGGCCCTCGGCGAACTCGTATGGGGGAGCGGGCGCGGAGTGAAGGACCTCGCCTACATCAAGGTGGCCAGCGGTGTCGGCGCGGGGCTGGTGATCAACGGTCAGATCTACCGCGGCCCGGGTGGCACGGCGGGCGAGATCGGGCACATCACCCTCGACGAGTCCGGCCCCGTCTGCCGCTGCGGGAACCGGGGCTGTCTGGAGACCTTCGCGGCGGCCCGCTACGTGCTCCCCCTCCTCCAGGGCAGCCACGGACCGGAGTTGACGATGGAACGGGTGGTCGAGCTGGCCCGCGACGGAGACCCGGGCTGCCGCCGGGTGATCACCGACGTGGGCCGCCACATCGGCAGCGGCGTGGCCAGTCTGTGCAACCTCCTGAACCCCAGCCGGGTGGTCCTCGGCGGCTCGCTCGCGGAAGCCGGTGAACTGGTCCTGGCTCCCATCCGTGAATCAGTGGGGAGGTACGCGATCCCGAGCGCGGCCCGCCAGCTTTCGGTGCTGACGGGCTCCTTGGGCGGGCGGGCCGAGGTGCTGGGCGCACTCGCCCTGGTGCTCAGCGAGATGGGCGATTCGACGCTTTTGTCAGACCATGGA
Organism: Streptomyces subrutilus; assembly: GCF_001746425.1. Taxonomy (GTDB): domain Bacteria; phylum Actinomycetota; class Actinomycetes; order Streptomycetales; family Streptomycetaceae; genus Streptomyces; species Streptomyces subrutilus_A. Next base: position 5,714,805 of record NZ_MEHK01000001.1, read on the forward strand.
GGGGGAGTGCGAACTCCAGCCGCCATGTCTTCAGTTAGATAACGGATGGCACCGTTGTCATCTCGTTAAGGATTCACTCCTTGACGGCAAACTTGCGGCCGGGGTTGACTCACACCCACCTCGGCCGCAGCGTTGCGGCCTCGTCAGGGAGGTTCAAGTAATGAACACGCGTATGCGCAGAGCCGCGGTAGCCGTAGCCGCCGGTGCCATGGCCGTTTCCCTTGCCGCCTGTGGCAGTGCCAAGGAGGCCGGAGACAAGACCAAGGAGACCGGAGCCGCCGCCGGCGACGCCATCAAGGTCGGCCTCCTGCTCCCGGAGAACCAGACCGCGCGCTACGAGAAGTTCGACAAGCCGCTCATCGAGAAGACGGTCAAGGAACTGACCGGCGGCAAGGGCGAGGTCGTCTACGCCAACGCCAAGCAGGACGCGACCACCCAGAACTCCCAGGTCGACACGATGATCACCAACAAGGTGAACGTCCTCATCGTCGACGCGGTGGACTCCAAGGCCATCGCGGGCTCGGTCAAGAAGGCCAAGGACGCCGGCATCCCGGTCGTCGCCTACGACCGCCTGGCGGAGGGTCCGATCGACGCCTACACCTCCTTCGACAACGAAGAGGTCGGCAAGGTCCAGGGCAAGGCGCTGCTCGAGGCGCTGGGCGACAAGGCCAAGGACGGCCAGATCGTCATGATGAACGGCTCGGTCACCGACCCGAACGCCAAGCTCTTCAAGTCCGGCGCGCACTCCGTCCTCGACGGCAAGGTGACCGTCGGCAAGGAGTACGACACCGTCGAGTGGAAGCCGGAGAACGCCAACACCAACATGGCGGCCGCCCTCTCGGCGCTCGGCAAGGACAAGGTCATCGGCGTCTACTCCGCCAACGACGGCATGGCCGGCGGCATCATCACCGCCCTCAAGGCCGCCGGCGTCAGCCCCCTGCCCCCGGTCACCGGCCAGGACGCCGAACTCGCCGGCGTGCAGCGCATCGTCGCGGGCGAGCAGTTCATGAGCGTCTACAAGCCGTACGCCCCCGAGGCCGAGGCCGCGGCGAAGATGGCCGTCGCCCTCGCCAAGGGCGAGAAGGTCACCGGCGTCACCACCTCCACGGTCGACAGCCCCACCACCAAGGGCGTCCCGTCCGTGCTGATCCCGGTCGTCTCGCTCACCAAGAACAACATCAAGGACACCGTCGTCAAGGACGGCGTCTACACGGTCGACGAGATCTGCACCGACAAGTACGCGGCCGCCTGCGCCACCCTCGGCCTCAAGTAAGGCCCCCGTCGCCCACGAGGCGGCCCCCGCGCCTGCCCGGCGCCCCGCCCCTTCTTCCCCGCCACCCGCGGGGCGCCGGGCAGAACGTTCTCTCCCAGTCTCAAATCCCCCATCCGCCCCGCTCCTGCTCTTTTGCACGACATCCCCGCCGGTCAGGCGGCGAAGGAGATGGTTCATGTGTCCGCTGCGCCCGTGCTGGCGTTGCGAGGGGTCTCGAAGCGGTTCGGCGCCGTTCAGGCCCTGACCGACGTAGAACTCGAGATCCACTCCGGTGAAGTGGTCGCCCTCGTCGGCGACAACGGCGCCGGCAAGTCCACGCTGGTCAAGACGATCGCCGGCGTGCACCCCATCGATGACGGGGTCATCGAGTGGGAGGGCCGCCCGGTCTCCATCGGCAAGCCCCACGACGCCCAGAACCTGGGCATCGCGACGGTCTACCAGGACCTCGCCCTGTGCGACAACATCGATGTCGTCGGCAACCTCTTCCTCGGCCGCGAGCTCAAGCGCCGCGGCGTCCTGGACGAGGTGGAGATGGAGCGCCGTGCCCGCGAGCTCCTGACCACGCTGTCCATCCGGATCCCCAGTGTCCGGATCCCCATCGCCTCGCTCTCCGGCGGTCAGCGCCAGACCGTGGCCATCGCCCGTTCGATGCTCGGCGAGCCCAAGCTCGTGATCCTCGACGAGCCCACCGCCGCCCTCGGCGTCGAGCAGACCGCACAGGTTCTCGACCTGGTCGAGCGGCTGCGCGAGCGCGGCCACGCTGTCATCCTCATCAGCCACAACATGGCCGATGTGAAGGCCGTCGCCGACAAGGTGGCGGTTCTGCGGCTGGGCCGCAACAACGGCGTCTTCACCGTCGCCGACACCTCGCAGGAAGAGATCATCTCCGCCATCACGGGAGCCACGGACAACGCCGTGACCCGCCGGGCGGCCCGCACCGGGGAGGCTCGCAAGTGAGCACCGACAACCCAGCCGCCGACCCGCTCGACAAGGCGGCGGCGAACCCCGCGGAGCACGAGGTCGTCAACCCGGCCGCGGCCGCGGACGCGATTCCGGCCGTGGACCCCCGCCTGCTCGTCCGCGAGCAGGGCCTGTCCGGGTACCTCAGCGAGTTCGGGCGCAAGATGAAGGCCGGCGACCTGGGCTCCATCCCGGTCGTCCTCGGTCTGATCATCATCTGGTCCATCTTCCAGGGCCTGAACTCCAACTTCCTCTCCCCGGAGAACCTCTCCAACATCGCCATCACGATGGTCGCCACCGGCATGATGGCCGTCGGCATCATCTTCGTGCTGCTGCTCGGCGAGATCGACCTCTCGGTCGGCTCGGTCAGCGGTGTCTCGGGCGCGATCGTCGCCGTCCTCGCCGTCACCAACGGCGTGAACGAATGGCTGGCCATCCTCGCGGCGGTCGCGGGCGGCGCCCTGATCGGCTCCATCCACGGCTTCTTCTTCGCCAAGATCGGCGCCCCGGCCTTCGCGGTCACCCTGTCGGGCCTGCTCTTCTGGTCCGGCGCCATGCTGCAGATCCTCGGCAGCAACGGCACGATCAACCTCGACTCCGAGGGCGTGGTCGGGCAGCTGACCACGTACTTCTTCTCGGACGTGGCGGTGGGCTACGGCCTGGCGGCGGTCGCGGTGGTCGGGTACTTCCTCGCCACCTTCTTCGACAACCGCCGCCGCGAGGCAGCCGGGGTCCCCTCCCGCCCGCTCGGCGAGATCCTGCTGCGCACCGGCCTGCTCGCGGTGTTCACCTTCGGCCCCGCGATCGTGTTCAACCAGTACAAGGGCCTGCCGCTGGCGGTGGTGCTGTTCGTGCTGGCCCTGGTCGCCACGGACTTCGTCCTGCGCCGCACGACCTTCGGCCGAAACGTTTTCGCACTCGGCGGCAGCGTCGAGGCCTCCCGCCGCGCGGGCATCAACGTCACCGGGATCCGCATCGCGGTCTTCGCCATCGCCGGCACCTTCGCCGCCATCGGCGGGCTGTTCTGGGCCTCCAAGATCGCGGCGGCCAACCAGAGTGCCGGCGCCGGCGACCTGCTGATGAACGTGATCGCGGCGGCCGTCATCGGCGGCACCAGCCTCTTCGGCGGCCGGGGCCGGACCTGGAACGCCCTCCTCGGCGTCATGGTCATCACCTCGATCCAGTACGGTCTGGCCCTGGAGGGAATCGCGACTCCGATCCAGTACATGATCACGGGCGCCGTACTGCTGGCCACCGTGGTCATCGACTCGGTCACCCGCAAGACCCAGAAGACGGCCGGACGGGCCTGACGCCTGCCCGACAGCCCGGGTCGCCGGTAAGACCCGTCACAGTGCCCGGTGCCACTTCGCGTGGCACCGGGCATCCGTGCGTACGCGGTCGGGCACGCCTGTGCGGGTATACGCCCGTTTGTGATGTGTGGTCCCGGGGCGGTGCGTACATGTATGACAAAGGCATGACCCTCCCGGGACGGGCCGATGACCGCGCCCGCCGACGGAACATTAGACTCGACAGACCAGCAAGCAACTGCAAGGAGGCACGGGTGCTGCTGACCCGCATCAAGGGACCGCGCGATCTGGACCGGCTCAGCCAGGAGGAGCTCGAACAGCTCGCCGCCGAGATCAGGTCCTTCCTCGTCGACGCCGTCTCCAAGACCGGCGGGCACCTCGGCCCCAACCTCGGGGTGGTCGAACTGACGATCGCCCTGCACCGGGTCTTCGACTCGCCCAAGGACAAGGTCCTCTTCGACACCGGCCACCAGGCCTACGTCCACAAGCTGCTCACCGGCCGCCAGGACTTCGCCGGCCTGCGCACCAAGGGCGGCCTGTCCGGCTATCCCTCGCGCGCCGAGTCCGAGCACGACGTGATCGAGAACTCGCACGCCTCCACCGTGCTGGGCTGGGCCGACGGCATCGCCAAGGCCAACGAGGTGCTCGGCCGCGAGGACCACCACGTCGCCGCCGTCATCGGCGACGGCGCGCTGACCGGTGGCATGGCCTGGGAGGCGCTGAACAACATCGCCGCCGCCAAGGACCGCCCCCTGGTCATCGTCGTCAACGACAACGAGCGCTCCTACGGCCCCACCATCGGCGGCCTCGCGAACCACCTGGCGACCCTGCGCACCACGGACGGCTACGAGCGCTTCCTGGCCCGCGGCAAGGACCTCCTGGAGCGCACACCGGTCGTCGGCAGGCCGCTCTACGAGACCCTGCACGGGGCCAAGAAGGGCCTCAAGGACTTCATCGCCCCGCAGGGCATGTTCGAGGACCTGGGGCTGAAGTACATCGGCCCCATCGACGGCCACGACATCGAGGCCCTCGAGTCGGCCCTGCAGCGCGCCAAGCGCTTCAGCGGCCCGGTCATCGTGCACTGCCTCACCCAGAAGGGGCGCGGCTACGAGCCGGCCGTCCAGGACGAGGCGGACCGCTTCCACGCGGTCGGCGTGATCCACCCGGACACCGGCCTGCCGGTCTCCACCGACGCCGCCAGCTGGACCTCGGTCTTCGCCGACGAGATGGTCAAGCTCGGCAAGGAGCGCAAGGACATCGTCGCGATCACCGCGGCCATGCTCCAGCCCGTGGGCCTGAAGAAGTTCGCGGACGCCTACCCCGACCGGATCTTCGACGTCGGCATCGCCGAGCAGCACGGCGCCACCTCGGCGGCGGGCCTGGCCACCGGCGGCGCCCACCCGGTCTTCGCCGTGTACGCGACCTTCCTCAACCGCGCCTTCGACCAGGTCCTGATGGACGTCGCCCTGCACAAGTGCGGGGTCACCTTCGTCCTGGACCGCGCCGGCGTCACCGGCACCGACGGCGCCTCCCACAACGGCATGTGGGACATGTCCATCCTGCAGGTCGTCCCCGGCCTGCGCCTGGCCGCCCCGCGCGACGCGGAGCAGCTGCGCGCCCAGCTCAACGAGGCCGTCCAGGTCAAGGACGCGCCGACCGTGGTGCGCTTCTCCAAGGGCGTCGTCGGCCCGGCCGTCCCGGCCGTCGGCCGCATCGGCGGCATGGACGTGCTGCGCGCCCCGGCCCCGGAGGTCACCCGGCCGGACGTACTGCTCGTCTCCGTCGGCGCGCTCGCCCCGATGTGCCTGGAGATCGCCGACCTCCTCGACAGGCAGGGCATCTCCGCCACCGTCGTCGACCCCCGCTGGGTCAAGCCGGTGGACGAGGCGCTGGCCCCGCTCGCCGACCGCCACCGCGTGGTCGTCACCGTCGAGGACAACAGCCGGGCCGGCGGCGTCGGCTCCGCCGTCGCCCAGGCCCTGCGGGACGCGGGCGTCGACGTGCCGCTGCGCGATTTCGGCATCCCGCAGCGCTTCCTCGACCACGCCTCCCGCAAGGAGGTCATGGCCGAAATCGGGCTGACGGCCCCGGACATCGCCCGGCAGGTCACCGGCCTGGTGGCCAAGCTGGACGGGCGCTACGACAGCGAGCCGGCCGCCACCGTCGACTAGGCGGTTACCGGCCACCGGATCGACGCGCGGTTGCACGCCACGGGCCGGGAGATCACCCTTGAAGCGGTGGGCCTCCCGGCCCGTTCGCGTGCGTCACCTTGTTCGGAGGTGCGTTGGTGAGTACGGATTTGAACAGTCCTTTCCGCACCAAGTCGGTCGAGCAGTCCATCCGGGACACGGAAGAGCCGGAACACGCGCTCAAGAAGTCGCTCTCGGCCTGGGACCTGACCGTCTTCGGCGTCGGCGTCATCATCGGCACCGGCATCTTCGTCCTCACCGGCAAGGTCGCCAAGGAGACCGCCGGCCCCGCCACCGCCCTGGCCTTCGTCGCCGCGGGCGTGGTGTGCGCGCTGGCCGCTCTCTGCTACGCCGAGTTCGCCTCGACCGTCCCCGTCGCCGGTTCGGCGTACACGTTCTCGTACGCCTCGATCGGCGAGCTGCCGGCCTGGATCATCGGCTGGGACCTCGTACTGGAATTCGCCCTCGGTACCGCCGTCGTCGCCGTCGGCTGGTCCGGGTACGTCCGCTCCCTCATGGACAACGCGAACATCCATCTACCGGTCGCGCTGCAGGGGCCGGACATCCCGGGCGGCACCTTCGACCTGCTGGCCTTCATCCTGGTGCTGGTGCTGACCGCGATCCTGGTGGTCGGGGTGAAGCTGTCCGCGCGGATCACGGCCATCGTCGTCGGGATCAAGGTCACCGTGGTGCTCATCGTGATCATCGCGGGCCTGTTCTTCATCAAGGGCAGCAACTACGAGCCCTTCATCCCGCCGGCCGTGAAGCAGGAGGGCGGCGCGGGGCTCGACGCCCCACTGGTCCAGCTGATCTTCGGCTACGAGCCCACCAACTTCGGCGTCATGGGCATCTTCACCGCGGCCTCGGTGGTGTTCTTCGCCTTCATCGGCTTCGACGTGGTCGCCACGGCCGCCGAGGAGACCAAGCTGCCGCAGCGGGACATGCCGCGCGGCATCCTCGGCTCGCTGCTGATCTGCACCGTGCTGTACGTGGCGGTCTCCCTCGTGGTGACCGGCATGCAGCACTACAGCGAACTGTCGGTGAGCGCACCCCTGGCGGACGCCTTCAAGGCCGCCGGGCATCCGGTGTACGGAGGCATCATCAGCTTCGGCGCCGCGGTGGGCCTCACCACGGTCTGCATGATCCTGCTGCTGGGCCAGACCCGCGTGTTCTTCGCGATGAGCCGTGACGGCCTGCTGCCGCGGTTCTTCTCGGTGACCCACCCCAAGTACCGCACCCCGTACCGGCCGACGATCCTGCTCGGTGTGATCATCGCGATCGTCGCCGGGTTCACCAGCATCAACGAGCTGGCGACACTGGTGAACATCGGCACGCTCTTCGCCTTCGTGGTCGTGGCGCTCGGCGTGATCATCCTGCGCCGCACCCGCCCCGACCTGCACCGGTCCTTCCGCACCCCGTGGGTGCCGCTGGTGCCGATCCTGTCGATCGCCGCGTCGGTCTGGCTGATGCTCAACCTGCCGGCCGAGACCTGGGTGCGCTTCGGCATCTGGATGGCGATCGGCATCGTCGTCTACTACGCGTACGGACGCCGCCACAGCCGTCTGGGCCAGGTCGGCCCCGACGCGAAGTACTAGCTCAGCCCTTCGCCGGGGAGTCCTTCGCGGAGGCCGGGATCTTCTGGTCCTTGCGGAGGGCTTCCCACAGCTGGGTCGCCTGCGGCTCGGCCACGACCACGCGGTTGGGGTCCACCTTGTCGTAGGCGACCGGCAGCATGATGGTCTCCATCGTCTCCGGGTCCACGCCCTTCATGCTCTGCGCGAAGTCGGAGAGCGCGGTGAGCGAGGCGAGGTCGGAGTCGGTGGTCAGCGACTTGGTCGCGGCGTCGGCGAGCTTGTACAGGCGGGCCGGGTTGCCGAAGGCGTCCTGCTTCTTTATCTCGGACAGCATCGCCATCATGAACTTCTGCTGGAGCCCGATGCGCCCGAGGTCGCTGCCGTCCCCGTAGCCGTAGCGGGTACGGACGAACTTCAGCGAGTCCGTGCCGTCGAGCCGGTGCGTGCCCGCGTCCAGCTTCAGGCCGCCCTTGGCCCCGGTCATCGGCTTGTCGAGGGTGACGGTGACCCCGCCCAGCGCGTCGACCAGCCCCTTGAAGCCGGCGAAGTCCACCTCGACGAAGTGGTCCACGCGGACCCCGGAGAGCTGCTCCACGGTGTTGACCACGCAGGCCGGACCGGCCAGCGAGTAGACGGAGTTGAACATGACCCGCTTCGCCGAGGGCACGGTCTTGCCGCCCTCGGCCTTGCACTCGGGCCGGGTGACCAGGGTGTCGCGGGGGATGCTCACCGCGGTGGCCCTGGCCCGGCCCTCGGGTATGTGCACCAGCATCGCGGTGTCGGAGCGGGCGCCGCCGACGTCGCCGTGGTCAAGGTCGCCGTTGGCGCCGGCCCGCGAGTCGGAGCCGATCACCAGGATGTTCTGCGCGTTCGCGGCCACCTTGGGCGGCCGGTTGTCGCCGATCGCCTGATCCAGGTCGACGCTGGAGATGTTGCCGTCGAGGTGGCTGTACGCCCACCAGCCGGCCCCGGCCGCGCCCAGGACCAGCACGGCGACCAGCAGCAGGGTGATCCGCAGAATGCGGCGTCGGCGGCGCCTGGGCCGCGCGTGCGTGTCCGTCATGGGGGTGAATCTTAGACAGATATTCGAACGGCCGAAGCCCGCCCCCCGCAGGGGGCGGGCCACGCCGTGCGCCACCGGTCGGCGACCCGGACTAGGCCGGGACGCTCGCCACGCCGGGGGCGAGGAACTTCTTGCCGTTCACGCGCTCCGAGACGCCTTCACGGTCCAGGTACGGCGTGATGCCGCCCAGGTGGAAGGGCCAGCCGGCGCCCGTGATGAGGCAGAGGTCGATGTCCTGGGCTTCGGCCACGACACCCTCCTCCAGCATCAGGCCGATCTCCTGCGCCACCGCGTCCAGGACGCGGTCGCGGACCTGCTCCTCCGTCAGGACCACGTCGCCCTGGACGAGAAGGGCGGCGACCTCGGGGTCCAGCTCCGGCTTGCCGGAATCGTAGACGTAGAAGCCGCGCTTGCCGGCCTTGACGACCGCCGCCAGGTTCGGGGAGACGGTGAAGCGCTCCGGGAAGGCGCGGTTCAGGGTCTCGGACACGTGCAGGCCGATGGCCGGGCCGACGAGCTCCAGCAGCACCAGCGGGGACATCGGCAGGCCGAGCGGCTCGATGGCCTTCTCGGCGGTGGCCACCGGGGTGCCCTCGTCGATGACGTTCTGGATCTCGCCCATGAAGCGGGTCAGGATGCGGTTCACGACGAACGCCGGGGCGTCCTTGGTGAGGACCGCGGTCTTCTTCAGCTTCTTGGCGACCCCGAAGGCCGTGGCCAGCGAGGCCTCGTCCGTCTGCTCACCGCGGACGATCTCCAGCAGGGGGAGGATCGCGACCGGGTTGAAGAAGTGGAAGCCGACCACGCGCTCCGGGTTCTGGAGCTTGGAGGCCATCTCCGAGACCGACAGCGAGGAGGTGTTGGTGGCGAGGATCGCGTGCGCCGGGGCGACCGCCTCGACCTCCGCGAACACCTTCTGCTTGACGGACATCTCCTCGAACACGGCCTCGATGATGAAGTCCGCGTCCGCGAAGCCCTCGGCCTTGTCCAGGACACCGGTCACCAGGGCGGTCAGGCGGTTGGCCTTGTCCTGGTTGATGCGGCCCTTGCCGAGCAGCTTCTGGATCTCGGCGTGGACGTAGCCCACACCCTTGTCCACCCGCTCCTGGTCGATGTCGGTGAGGACCACCGGCACCTCCAGGCGGCGCAGGAAGAGCAGCGCCAGCTGCGAGGCCATCAGGCCCGCGCCGACGACGCCGACCTTGGTGACCGGACGGGCCAGGGACTTGTCCGGGGCGCCGGCCGGGCGCTTGCCGCGCTTCTGGACCAGGTTGAAGGCGTAGATGCCCGAGCGCAGCTCGCCGCCCATGATGAGGTCGGCCAGGGCCTTGTCCTCGGCGTCGAAGCCGGCCTGGAGGTCGCCGTCCTTGGCCGCGGCGATGATGTCCAGCGCGCGGTAGGCGGCCGGGGCGGCGCCGTGCACCTTGGAGTCCGCGATGAAGCGGCCCTTGGCGACGGCCGCGTCCCAGGCCTCGCCGCGGTCGATCTCGGCGCGGACGACCTGCGTGTCGCCCTTCAGGACCTTCGCGGTCCACAGGAGGGACTGCTCCAGGAAGTCGGCGCCCTCGAAGATCGCGTCGGCGATGCCGAGCTCGAAGACCTGCTTGCCCTTGAGCTGACGGTTCTGGTTCAGCGAGTTCTCGATGATGACCGAGACCGCGCGCTCCGCGCCGATCAGGTTCGGGAGGATGGCGCAGCCGCCCCAGCCCGGGACCAGGCCGAGGAAGACCTCGGGGAGCGAGAAGGCCGGGATGGCCTTCGAGACGGTGCGGTAGGTGCAGTGCAGGCCGACCTCGACACCGCCGCCCATCGCCGCGCCGTTGTAGTAGGCGAAGGTCGGGACCGCCAGCGCCGACAGGCGCTTGAAGACGTCGTGGCCGCCCTTGCCGATGGCGAGCGCCTCGTCGTGCTGCTTCAGCAGCTCGACGCCCTTGAGGTCGGCGCCGACCGCGAAGATGAACGGTTTGCCGGTGATGCCCGCGCCGACGATGGAGCCGGCGGCGGCCTCCTGCTCGACCTGGTCGATCGCCGCGTTCAGGTTGGCGAGGGACTGCGGGCCGAAGGTGGTCGGCTTGGTGTGGTCGAAGCCGTTGTCCAGCGTGATGAGCGCGAAGCGCCCGGCGCCGAACGGCAGGTCCAGGTGGCGGACGTGCGCGGACGTGACGACCTCGTCCGGGAACAGCTCGGCCGCGCCCTTCAGGAGCTCAGCGGTGGTGCTCACTTGGAGTCTCCCTCGGCGTTGAAGTTCGGGTTCTCCCAGATGACCGTGGCGCCCATGCCGAAGCCGACGCACATGGTGGTCAGGCCGTAGCGCACGTGCGGCTGCTCCTCGAACTGGCGGGCCAGCTGCGTCATCAGACGCACGCCGGACGAGGCCAGCGGGTGGCCGAAGGCGATGGCGCCGCCGTACTGGTTCACGCGGGCGTCGTCGTCGGCGATGCCGTAGTGCTCCAGGAAGGCCAGGACCTGGACCGCGAAGGCCTCGTTGATCTCGAACAGGCCGATGTCCTCGATGGACAGGCCGGCCTGCGCGAGGGCCTTCTCGGTGGCCGGGATCGGGCCGTAGCCCATGACCTCGGGCTCGACACCCGCGAAGGAGTACGAGACCAGGCGCATCTTGACCGGGAGGTTGTTCTCGCGGGCGAAGTCCTCGGACGCGATGATCGCGGCGGTGGCGCCGTCGTTGAGACCGGCGGCGTTGCCCGCGGTGACCCGGCCGTGGGTACGGAACGGGGTCTTCAGGTTCGCCAGGTTCTCCAGGGTGGTACCCGGGCGCATCGGCTCGTCGGTGGTGACCAGGCCCCAGCCCGTCTCACCCGCGGCCTCGTTGGTGTTGCGCACCGAGATCGGCACCAGGTCCTGCTGGATCTTGCCGTCGGCGTACGCCTTGGCGGCCTTCTCCTGCGAGCGCACGGCGTACTCGTCGGCGCGGAGCTTGGTGATCGTCGGGTACCGGTCGTGCAGGTTCTCGGCGGTCATGCCCATGAACAGGGCGGACTCGTCGACCAGCTTCTCGGAGACGAAGCGCGGGTTCGGGTCGACGCCCTCGCCCATGGGGTGGCGGCCCATGTGCTCGACACCGCCGGCGAGGGCGACGTCGTACGCACCGAAGGCCACGCCGCCCGCGACGGCGGTCACGGCGGTCAGCGCGCCGGCGCACATGCGGTCGATCGAGTAGCCCGGGACGGACTGGGGGAGGCCCGCGAGGATGCCGGCGGTACGGCCCAGCGTGAGGCCCTGGTCGCCGATCTGCGTGGTCGCGGCGATGGCGACCTCGTCGATCTTCTTGGGGTCCAGGTCCGGGTTGCGGCGCAGCAGCTCCCGGATCGCCTTCACGACGAGGTCGTCGGCGCGGGTCCCGTTGTAGATGCCCTTCGGGCCCGCCTTGCCGAACGGGGTGCGGACGCCGTCGACGAAGACGACGTCCCTGACGGTACGAGGCACGTTGGCTCTCCTCCAGGTGCGGGTGTGCACTGCTGCGCGGGGGCGGCTCGGCACGCATTGCTGAGCGCCCGCTCACCCGGCCCATGCTACTTGCGGGTAACCCATGTGCACACCCCCTCCCCGAGGAGCGGCGAAGGTCACACTGCCGCGGGCACCGTCGCGGGCACCGCCACCGGCCCGTCGGCCATCGCCGAGGCCATCGGGGCGGAGGTGCGGGACACCTCCGCGACGAAGGCGCGCCGGCTCACCCCCACGGTGCGCAGGGCCGGGCCGTGGTCCACGGCGACCAGCAGCCCGGCGCACGACAGCAGCCCGCGCCACCCGGCGGTCACGGCCCGCCGGGCCGGCCGCGGGAGCCGGGACAGGCCCTCGTTCAGGCGCAGGCAGTGGAAGGGCACGTGCCGCCGCTCGTCCGCCAGGATCCGGCCCGCGACCTCCGAGGCAAGCTGATCCCCGGCGCCGTCGCGCAGTGCCCTGTAGTACGCGAGGGCCACCACCTCGGCGATCATCAGCACCAGCAGCTCCACCCGCAACCCGAGCAGCCTGCGCACCCTGACGAAGACCGCGTCGCTCCAATGGCCGTCCAGGGTCCCGGCCCCGCCCGCCTCCAGCAGCAGGGCGAGCATCCGCGCGTGGTTCCGCTCCTCGGCGACGAACAGCCGCGCGGCCTCGGCGTACACCGGATCGCCGGCCCGGTCGGCCTTGCCGAGGAGGGCCGAACCGTCCCCGTCCTCGCCGACCTGGAACTTCTGGATGCTGCGCACCAGCTCGGGCGGCAGCTGCGCCCCGCGCCGCCAGTCGGGGTCCCCCAGTGCGGCCCGGCGCTCCCGCTCGGCCTCGAACTCGTCCACCCATGCCGCGTACCCATTTTTGATCATGTTCAAGAATCTATCCATTGTTGAGCATGTTCAAAAGCCTCCGAGCGTCATGAACGCGTAACGAGAGGCAACGAGAAGACCCCCGGCGCTCGCCGGGGGTCTTCGGGGGTCTGCTCTGGGAAAGGGCGGGTCAGGCGGTCGCGGCCAGGGCCGTGACCAGGGCCGCGGTGACCTGCTCCACCTGCCACGGGCGGGCGCCGTAGCCGGCCAGGGCCTGGGCCACGGCATCCGCTTCGAGTCGCTGCGGGGGCTCCCAGCACAGCCTGCGGACCGTGTCCGGGGTGATCAGGTTCTCCTGGGGCAGGTTCAGCTCCTCCGCCAGGGCCGAGACGGCCGTACGGGCCGCCGACAGCCGGGCCGCGGCCACCGGGTCCTTGTCGGCCCAGGAGCGCGGCGGAGGGGGGCCGGCCGGGGTCGCCCCCGGCTGCGGCAGCTCGCTCTCGGGCAGGGCCTTGGCCCGGTCCACGGCGGCCATCCACTGCTCCAGCTGGCGCCGGCCCATGCGCTGTCCGTAGCCGGGCAGGGCGGACAGGGCCTGCGCGTTGGCCGGCAGGGCCAGGGCGGCCTCGACGATCGCGGCGTCGCCCAGCACCTTGCCGGGGGACACGTCGCGCCGCTGGGCGATCCGGTCGCGCGACTCCCACAGCTCGCGTACGACCGCCATCTGCCGGCGGCGGCGCACCTTGTGCATGCCGGACGTACGGCGCCAGGGGTCCTTGCGCGGCGGCGCGGGCGGTGCGGCGGCGATGGCCGCGAACTCCTGGTGGGCCCATTCCAGCTTGCCCTGCCGGTCCAGCTCCTCCTCCAGTGCGTCCCGCAGGTCGACGAGCAGCTCCACGTCCAGGGCGGCGTAGCGCAGCCACGGCTCGGGGAGCGGGCGGGTCGACCAGTCGACGGCGGAGTGGCCCTTCTCCAGCGCGTAGCCGAGCACGCTCTCGACCATCGCGCCCAGCCCGACCCGGGGGAAGCCGGCGAGGCGGCCGGCCAGCTCCGTGTCGAACAGGGAGGTGGGCACCATGCCTATGTCGCGCAGGCACGGCAGGTCCTGGGTGGCGGCGTGCAGGATCCACTCGGCCTCGGACAGGGCCTCGCCGAGTGCGGAGAGGTCGGGGCAGCCCACCGGGTCGATGAGCGCGGACCCCGCGCCCTCGCGGCGCAGTTGCACCAGATAGGCGCGCTGGCCGTAGCGGTAGCCGGAGGCGCGCTCGGCGTCGACGGCCACGGGGCCGGTGCCCGCGGCGAAGGCCGCGACCACTCGGGCGAGGGCGTCGGCGTCGGCGACGACCGGGGGGATCCCCTCACGGGGCTCCAGCAACGGAATCGGCGGCCCATCGGACGAACTGACGACGTCGTCCGGGGGGCCGCCCCCGGTGGTGGTGCGCAGGTCTGCTGCGGTCTCTTGGGCGTCGGTCACCGGTCAAGGGTATCCGTGGATACGACGCGCCCGTCGCCGGAACGATCCGTCGACGGGCGCGGGAGGGGATGGCGGACGTTTCCGGGGGTTTCCCCGGCATTCGCCCGGGAGCCTCGGAGCGGAGTCAGTGGATGATCCCGGTCCGCAGTGCGACGGCGACCATCCCGGCCCGGTCGCCGGTGCCCAGCTTGCGGGCGATCCGGGCGAGGTGGGACTTGACGGTCAGGGCGGACAGGCCCATCGAGACGCCGATGGCCTTGTTGGACTGGCCCTCCGCGACGAGGCGCAGGACCTCGACCTCGCGGCCGGAGAGCTCGCGGTAGCCGCCCGGGTGGCTCGGGGCACCCGGGGGGCGGCGGTGCATGCGGGCGGCGGCAGCGCCGATGGGGGCGGCGCCGGGCCGGCTGGGGAGCCCGATGTTGGTCCGGGTGCCGGTGACGACGTAGCCCTTCACTCCGCCCGCGAGGGCGTTGCGTACGGCGCCGATGTCGTCGGCGGCGGACAGGGCCAGGCCGTTCGGCCAGCCCGCGGCGCGGGTCTCCGAGAGCAGGGTGAGACCGGAACCGTCGGGCAGGTGTACGTCGGCCACGCAGATGTCGCGCGGGCTGCCGACGCGGGGGCGGGCCTCCGCGATGGACGACGCCTCGATGACGTCACGTACTCCGAGCGCCCACAGATGGCGGGTGACGGTGGAGCGGACGCGCGGGTCGGCCACGACGACCATGGCCGTCGGCTTGTTCGGGCGGTAGGCGACCAGGCTTGCGGGCTGCTCGAGAAGAACGGACACCTAGGCCTCCTGGGGGAGTGGCGGGACGGCCGGCTCGGGGAAGGAAGCCGGTGCGAACCGTGCGGATGGTCACTGACTCCTTCGGCACGTCACCCGCCCGGCTTTAGGGAATGATCACGATTTGGTGAGTAACAATTCGGGCAATTCGGACGCACGATCGATCATAGGGTGATCAGAAGCCCACAACGGACGCCCCGTTCCGATACTCCGTAGCGGGGTTCGACCACCCGTTCTGTGCCGTCCGGGTCAGCCCGTCGGCCGGACGGCCCCCTCCCTAGGGGTGGTGCGGACCGCGCCGCTGTGGCAAGGAGACCACGCCCGTGACGCTGTCGGTCGGCCCCACCGGCGGCAGCCCCGAGATCTGGCACAGCAGCTCGCACCAGGCCGCCAGGTGCGCCGAGGTGTCCGGCACCCCGCCCACGCCCTCGCGCGGCGTCCACGAGGCTCTGATCTCGATCTGCGTCGCCGGGCGCCGCTCCGCGAGGCCGCCGAAGTAGTGCGAGCTCGCCATGGTCACCGTCCCGCTCGCCTCCCCGTACGCCAGCCCGCGCGCCTCCAGCGCCCCGGTCAGCCAGGACCAGCACACCTCCGGGAGGAGCGGGTCCACGGCCATCTCCGGCTCGAGCTCCGCCCGTACGAGCGTCACCAGCCGGAAGGTCCCGTGCCAGGCGTCGTGCCCGGCCGGATCGTGGAGCAGGATGAGCCGGCCGTCGGCGAGGTCCTCCTCGCCGTCCACGACCGCCGCCTCCAGGGCGTAGGCGTACGGCGCAAGTCTCCGCGGCGGCTTGGTGGGGTCGATCTCGATCCCAGGACGCAGCCGCGCTGTCCTCAAGCCGTCGACCGCCCGCCGGAACGGGAGCGGGACGGAACTCTCCTCCGCGCTGTCCATACCGTCAGCGCCATCTGAAAATCGTCCCTGAGCCGCAGCCATGCGGGGAAGACTAGGCGGAACGGGCGCCCGTACGGCGCAAGGACACCCGCACCGAGCCGGGCAACTCTTCATACGTGCGAAGATTCGGGTCGTGAGCGCCAACGACCGCCCCACGGGCCAGCCGAGTCAGACGTACGATTCCGCCTTCCTGAAGGCGTGCCGGCGGGAGCCGGTGCCGCACACCCCGGTGTGGTTCATGCGGCAGGCCGGGCGCTCGCTCCCCGAGTACCGCAAGGTGCGCGAGGGGACCCAGATGCTGGAGTCGTGCATGCGGCCCGACCTGGTCACCGAGATCACGCTGCAGCCGGTGCGCCGCCACAAGGTGGACGCGGCGATCTTCTTCTCCGACATCGTGGTCCCGCTCAAGGCCATCGGCATCGACCTGGACATCAAGCCGGGCGTCGGCCCCGTCGTCGCCCAGCCGATCCGCCGCCGCGAGGACCTCGCACAGCTGCGCGACCTCACCCCTGAGGACGTCTCGTACGTCACCGAGGCGATCGGCATGCTCACGGGTGAACTGGGCACCACGCCGTTGATCGGTTTCGCGGGCGCGCCCTTCACCCTCGCGAGCTACCTCGTCGAGGGCGGCCCCTCGAAGAACCACGAGCACACCAAGGCCCTCATGTACGGGGACCCGGAGCTCTGGGCGGACCTGCTGGACCGCCTCGCGGAGATCACCTCCGCCTTCCTGAAGGTCCAGATCGAGGCCGGCGCCTCCGCGGTCCAGCTCTTCGACTCCTGGGTCGGGGCGCTCGCCCCCGCGGACTACCGCCGCTCGGTGATGCCGGCGTCGGCGAAGGTCCTGGAGTCCGTCGCCTCGTACGGAGTCCCGCGGATCCACTTCGGCGTGGGCACGGGCGAGCTCCTCGGCCTGATGGGCGAGGCCGGCGCGGACGTCGTGGGCGTCGACTACCGGGTCGCGCTCGACGAGGCGGCCCGCAGGGTGGGCCCGGGCAAGGCGCTCCAGGGCAACCTGGACCCGGCCGTGCTCTTCTCCACCCCGGAGGCCGTCGAGGCCAAGGCGGACGAGGTCCTCGCGGCCGCCGCCGGCCTGGAGGGCCACGTCTTCAACCTGGGCCACGGCGTCCTGCCGACCACGGACCCGGACGCCCTGACCCGCCTGGTGGACTACGTCCACACCACGACGGCCCGCTGAAGCCCTCTTCCCGCCTCTGCCGCCACCGGAAAGGTCCACCGGGGACGGGTGCGGCCGGCGCCTAGGAGCCGGCCGCCCGCACCGCTGAGGCCGCCTTGCGGGCCGCCACCAGGATCGGGTCCCAGACGGGGGAGAACGGCGGGGCATAGCCCAGGTCCAGGGAGACCATCTGCTCCACCGTCATGCCCGCCGTGAGGGCGACCGCGGCGATGTCCACCCGCTTCGCCGAGCCCGCCGCGCCCACGATCTGCACGCCCAGCAGCCGGCCCGTGCGCAGCTCCGCCAGCATCTTCACCGTCATCTCCGCCGCGCCCGGGTAGTAGCCCGCCGTGTTGGTGGAGGTGATCGTCGCCGTCACGAACCGCAGGCCCGCCTCCCGCGCGTCCCGCTCGCGCAGGCCCGTCCGCGCGATCTCCAGCTCGCAGACCTTGCTGACCGCCGTGCCCACCACCCCCGGGAAGGTCGCGTAGCCGCCGCCCACGCCCGAGCCGATGACCTGGCCGTGCTTGTTGGCGTGCGTGCCCAGCGGGATGTGCCGCGTGCGGCCCGCGACCAGGTCCAGGACCTCCACGCAGTCGCCGCCCGACCAGATGTCCTCGTGGCCCAGGACCCGCATCGAGAGGTCCGTGAGGATGCCGCCCGAGGACCCGAGCGGCAGCCCGGCGGCGCGGGCCAGCGCCGTACGCGGCTCCACGCCGATGCCGAGCACGACCACGTCCGCCGGGTACTCCTCGCCCGCCGCCGTGGCCACCGCCCGGGCCCCGCCCCCCTCGTCGGTGAGGATCCCGGTCACCTCGGCGCGGGAGACCGTACGGATCCCCATGCCGTTCATCGCGCGGTGCACCAGCGCGCCCATGTCCGGGTCCAGGGTGGCCATCGGCTGTTCGCCCCGGTGCAGGACGGTGACCTCGTAACCCCGCCCGACCAGGGCCTCCGCCATCTCCACCCCGATGTAGCCCGCGCCGACGACGACCGCCCGGCGGCCCTGCGTCCGCTCCAGCGAGTCCATCAGCCGCTGCCCGTCGTCCAGGGTCTGGATGCCGTGCACCCCGTGCGCGCCGATGCCGGGGAGGCGGGGGCGGACCGGCCGGGCGCCGGTCGCGAGGACGAGCTTGTCGTAGCCAGTCCAGGATTCGGATCCGGTGTCCAGGTCGCGGGCGCGGACCCGCGACCCGGGCAGGTCGAGTTCGACGACCTCGGTGCGGGTGCGCAGGTCGATGTCCCGGGCCCGGTGCTCCTCGGGGGTGCGGGCGATCAGGTCGTCCCGCTCGGGGACCAGGCCGCCGACCCAGTACGGGATCCCGCACGCGGAGTACGAGGTGAAGTGCCCGCGCTCGAACGCGACGATCTCCAGCTCCGCCGGGCCCTTGAGCCGCCGGGCCTGTGACGCGGCGGACATGCCCGCCGCGTCACCGCCGACCACCACCACGCGTTCCCTTGCCGCCGCCATCGTCCGCACCGCTCCTTCGCCGCCGCCCACCGGTTGGGGAACACGCTACGGCCGAACGCGCGTTCAGTCCCGCACGCCGGCCTCGGAGGTGCCCTCCGAAGGAGAGGGTGAGGGCGAGGACGACGGCGACTGCGGTGTCGAAGGCGCCGGCCGGGCCGCCGGGACCGCGGCCTTCTTCGGCGCCGGGCCCGTCTTCGGCGCGGCCGGGCGGAACTTCCGGTACAGCCGGTAGCCCAGCGCCGACAGCGCGGCCGCCAGAGCGAACGGCAGCAGCGCGCCGACCGCCACGGTCAGGTAGCGCACCAGCTTGGTGAAGACCTCCCAGCCGCCGCTGAGGGCGCCAAGGAAGGTCGGGTCCTTCTCCTTGTTCTCCTCCTGCGCCGCCGGCTTCGCGGGCGGCTCGGAGACCTCCAGCGTGATCGTGCCCAGCGAGGTCCGGTCCTTGAGCGCCGTCTGCTGCGCCAGCAGCGACTCCAGGTCGGACTGGCGGCGGCTGAGCTCGCTCTCGAGCATCACCACCTCGCTCAGCGCGGAGGCCTTGCCCATCATCTCCCGCACCCGGGCCACGCTGGCCTGCTGGGACGCCACCCGGCTGCCGATGTCGGCGACCTTCTCCGTGACGTCCTGCGCCTCGACCTTGCGGTGCAGGAGCTTGCCGCTGCCCTCCATCGCCCCGAGCACCGCGTCGTAGCGCTCACCCGGCACCCGCAGGGTGAGCGTGGAGGTCATCCGGCCGTCCCCGCCGCGCTTGGTCGACTCGTTGCCGACGTAGCCGCCCGCCCCGTCGGCCGCCGTACGGGCCGCGGACAGGGTCTTCTGGACATCGTCCGTCTCGATGCCGAGCGTCGCCGTGCGGATGACGTTCGGGCGGACGGTGACCGGCTGCTGCCCGTTCTTGTCGGCGGAGGCGGCGCCGGACTCCGCCGGCGCGGGGGCCGCCGCGGCCCCCTGCGCCCCCTCCGGGGCCTTGTTGCCCTGGGCGGGCGCCGCCTTGTCGGAGGCGCTGTCCCGGCTCTCGCCGGAAGCGCCGCAACCGGTGAGCGTGAGCGCCCCGGCCAGGGAGAAGGCGGCCACCAGGGCCGCCGCAGAGCGATGCATCGTGTGAAACCCCCGAGTTTCGGCTGGTGTTGCCGCTTCGACGTACAGAGTCCCGTCGCGGGTTTCACTCCGGCGGTCCCGGGCCGATCCCGATGCGGTCACGGTCCGGCCTCGGCGCGCGGCCGGTGATCGGTCTGAGACGATGTGTCCATGCACGAAGCGGACATGCGTACGGATCGCCCCGCCCGGACCCGGCACGTCGTCGTCATCGGCGGCGGCATCGCGGGCCTGGCGGCGGCCCACAGGCTGCTCGCCGAAGGCGTCCGCGTCACCCTGCTGGAGGCCGGCCCGCGGCTCGGCGGCAAGCTGCGCTCCGGCGAGCTCGCCGGCCTTCCCGTCGACCTCGGCGCCGAATCCGTGCTGGCCCGCCGGCCCGAAGCAGTGGACCTCGCCGAGGCCGTGGGCCTCGGCGCGGCCCTCCAGCCTCCCGCCACGGCCACCGCCCACCTGTGGACCCGGGGCGCGCTGCGGCCCATGCCGCGCGGACACGTCATGGGCGTCCCCGGCGACCTCGGGCCGCTCGCCGCCTCCGGCGTGCTCTCCCCCGAGGGCCTCGCCCGGATCGAGGCCGAACACGCGCTGGCGCCCGCCGAGATCGGCGAGGACGTCGCCGTCGGCGAGTACGTCGCCGACCGGCTGGGCCGCGAGGTCGTCGACCGGCTCGTGGAACCGCTGCTCGGCGGGGTGTACGCGGGCAACGCCTACCGCATCTCCATGCGCGCCGCCGTCCCCCAGCTCTTCGAGGCCGCCCGTACGCACGCGCTGCTGGGCGACGGCGTGCGGGACCTGCAGCGCCGGGCGCTCACGCAGCCCCAGCCAACCGGTCCGGTCTTCGCCGGCATCGACGGCGGGATCGGGCGGCTCCCGGCGGCGGTGGCGGAGGCCTGCCGCGCGGCCGGGGCGCGGATCGTCACCGACGCCCCCGTCCGCGAGCTCCTGCGCGCCCCCGAGGGCTGGCGGGTCGTGGCCGGCGCGGAGGCGGTCGAGGCCGACGGGGTGATCCTCGCGACCCCCGCCGGCCCCGCCGCCCGGCTGCTCGACGGGATCGCCCCGGCCGCCGCGGCCGAGCTGCGCGGGGTCGAGTACGCCTCCATGGCCCTGATCACCATGGCCTTCCGCCGCTCCGACCTGCCCGCCGCCATCACCGAGGGCGGTGCGAGCGGGTTCCTCGTACCGCCCGTCGACGGCCGGACCATCAAGGCCTCCACGTTCTCCAGCAACAAGTGGGCCTGGGCCGGCACCGATCCCGACCTCTTCCTGCTGCGCACCTCCGTCGGCCGCCACGGCGACGAGAAGGACCTGGGGCGCGAGGACGCGGAACTGGTCGAGGTCTCGCTGGCCGACCTCGGCGCGGCCGTGGGCCTCGCGGCCCGGCCGGTGGCCTCCGCCGTCACCCGCTGGGATGGCGGGCTGCCCCAGTACCCGGTCGGCCACCTCGGCCGGGTGGCCCGGATCCGCACGGCCGTGGCCGCCCTGCCGGGGCTCGCCGTGTGCGGCGCGCTCTACGAGGGTGTGGGCATCCCGGCGTGCATCGCCGGCGCGGCCAAGGCCGTGGACGCGGTGACCGCCGCCTTCGGCGCGGGTTCGGCACCCCTGGCGCAGACCACTGATCAGCACACGGGACAATAGGCACATGACTGCACCAGAGAAGATTCCCAACGCGGGGAAGAAGGCGAAGGACCTCAACGAGGTCATCCGCTACACCCTGTGGTCCGTCTTCAAGCTGAAGGACGTGCTCCCGGAGGACCGCGCCGGCTTCGCCGACGAGGTCCAGGAGCTGTTCGACCAGCTGGCCGCCAAGGACATCACCGTCCGCGGCACCTATGACGTCTCCGGCCTGCGCGCCGACGCGGACATCATGATCTGGTGGCACGCGGAGACCGCGGACGAGCTGCAGACCGCGTACAACCTGTTCCGCCGTACCAAGCTGGGCCGCGCCCTTGAGCCGGTCTGGTCGAACATGGCCCTGCACCGCCCGGCCGAGTTCAACAAGTCGCACATCCCGGCCTTCCTGGCCGACGAGGTCGCCCGCGACTACGTCAGCGTGTACCCCTTCGTGCGCAGTTACGACTGGTACCTGCTGCCCGACGAGGACCGCCGCCGCATGCTCGCCGACCACGGCAAGATGGCCCGCGGCTACCCCGACGTGCGCGCCAACACCGTGGCCTCCTTCTCCCTGGGCGACTACGAGTGGCTGCTGGCCTTCGAGGCCGACGAGCTCTACCGCATCGTCGACCTCATGCGTCACCTGCGCGCCTCCGAGGCCCGTATGCACGTCCGTGAAGAGGTGCCCTTCTACACCGGGCGCCGCAAGTCCGTCGCCGATCTGGTGGCCGGGCTCGCCTGATACCTCCCCTGGGGGGAAGGGCCGGAGGAGCACTCGTGACCAAGAGTGGCCTCCGGCGGATCGGGAGGCCCTGCCCCCGAAACGACGCAGCCGGAGACCCCGCCCGGAAGTTCAGACGACTGGCGGCAGCACTGCCCCGCGGGCAGGTGCTGCCCGGTCGTCCAGCGACACCGGTGCGGGCTCCGGATGCGGCGCACACGTGACACGCCACCCTGCTGTGTCACCTGTCAGCAGATACCGCTCCACGTGACGGTCCACGCAGTCATTGCGTCCGCCGAAGACCCCGTGGGTGCCGGCCCCCTTCTCCGTGATCAGCGCCGCCTCGGCGCCCAGCCGCCGCTGGAGTTCCAGCGCGCCCGGGTACGGGGTCGCCCCGTCCCGCTCCGCAGCCACGATCAGCGTGCGGGGCAACCGGGCCGATGACGGCCCGCCGACCGCCGCCGGCCGCTGCCGGGCCCGCGCCGGCCAGGAGGCGCACGGCAGGTTCAGGAAGGCGTTGGACCAGGTCCCGAAGGGCGCCGTACGGGCCAGCCTGGTGTGGTCGCGGTCCCAGGTCCCCCAGTCCCGCGGCCAGTCGGCGTCGTTGCACAGCACCGCCGTGTACACGGCCGTCGCGTTCTCCGTCTCGGTGGCGGCGGCAGGGTCGGGCGCCGCCTGACCGGCCAGCAGATCGGGATCGCCGCGCAGGAAGGCCGCCAGCGCCGCCGCCCGGTCCGGCCAGACCTCGTCGCGGTAGGCGGTCTCCAGGTACGCCGCGTGGAGCTCACCGGTGCCGATGTTGCCGCCCGCCGGCGTGCGGGCCACCGCGTCGCGGACCCGTTCGTAGCTCGCCCGCACGGCCGCCGGGGTGCTGCCGAGACCGTACACGGCATGGTGGCGGGCCACCCAGGCGCGGAAGTCGTGCCAGCGGCGCTCGAACCCGGATGCCTGGTCGAGGTTGTTGCGGTACCAGATCCGGTCCGGGTCCGGGTTGACCGCCGAGTCGAAGACCATGCGGCGGACGTGGCCCGGGTACAGGGTGGCGTAGACCGCGCCCAGATAGGTGCCGTACGAGGCGCCGGCGAAGGTCAGCTTCTCCTCGCCGAGCGCGGCCCGCAACACGTGCAGATCGCGGACGTTGTTCAGCGTCGTGTAGTGCGGCAGGGCGGCTCCGGCCCGCTCCGCGCAGCCGCGGGCGTACACCCGGGCGGCGGCGCGGCGCCGCTCCTTGTCCGCGGGGGAGGGGTGCGCCGGGACCTGGACGGGAAGGGCGGCGCGGGCCGCCGGGTCCTGGCAGGACAGCGGGGCGGAGCGGCCGACGCCGCGCGGCGCGTAGCCGACCAGGTCGTAGGCGGCGGCGATCCGCTGCCACGCGGGCCGTCCCGCGAGCAGCGGGAAGTACATGCCGGAGGCGCCGGGCCCGCCCGGGTTGTGGACGAGCGCGCCCTGCCGGGCGGCGCCGCCGGTGCGGCCGGCCGCGACGCGGCTGACGGTGAGGGTGACCTGCGGCCCGTCGGGGCGGGCGTAGTCGAGCGGAACGCGCAGGGTCGCGCAGCGCACGGGGTCGGGCAGCTCCTCGACGGCGGGGCACGGCCGGAAGCCGAGGCCCGCGGCGGCGGCGCGCCGGGCGGCGAGGGCGGCGCCGGCCGACGCGGCGTCCGGGGTGGGGGCCGCTGCCGCCGGGAGGGCGGCGGCAGCGGCGGCCCACAGGGCGAGGGCCGCCGCGGCGGCTCCGTGGCGTGCGGGCTTCGTCCGCATGGCGGCCCCTTCGTGCCGATGGTCCGACGGTCCGATGAGACGACCAGGGCGCCGCGCCCAAGTAAAGGATCACCGGGCGGTGTCGGCCTCAATGGCCCCGTTGCCGGGGGATCCACCCCCGGTTGCCGCACCCCAGGGCCGCCCGCAGCCCGGGATCGGCGACCGCGCGGACCCCGCGCACCGCGACCGTCGTCAGCGGTTCGCCCGCGCCGCGCTCGCGTTCCAGGGTGCGCAGCAGACGCTGTCCCGCCGGGGAGGCCCAGCGGGAGTACGGATGCGCCTCGAAGCGGGCGATGGCCAGGCAGCCGGCGCTCAGCATCAGCGGCAGGGCGAACCAGGCCAGGACGGTGGTCGTCGTGCTCCCCTCCGCCGGGGCGGCGAGCGCGGCCGCGGCCATCGCGAGGACCAGCAGGGTGGCGGCCCGCACCGCCCGGACCCCGTTGCCGACGCCGAGCAGGGTGCCGGCGGGCAGGGCCAGGCCCGCCTCGCCGAGCCGCTCCGCGAGGGCCCGTACCGGCTCGTCCGCCGCCACCGTGGAGCGCAGTTCGGGCACCGGCGACTGGCCGCCGGGGCCGAACGCCCCGAGGACGGACCGCTCGTGCGCGTCGCGGCCGACCGGGTCGACCACCGTCGCCCAGCCGGTGTGGGCCAGCAGCAGCCGCCGCTGGCGGTGCATGGACAGCAGCGTCAGGTCGGCCACCCGGGCCGGGCCGCCGGCGAGGTAGGCGGCCTCGTACAGGTTCAGCTCGTCGTGGTGGTGCGCGGCGGCGCCGGCGGGCGGCTCCGCGGCGCGGGCGGCGGCTCTGAGCAGCAGGGTGCACGACGTCAGCACCCCGGCCCAGGCCACCAGCAGGAACAGAACCCAGAACATGAGTGAGTTCTATAGTCAGTTGATAGGCCTGGTCGAGGGTGCCTTCCCCGTGTGAGCCGACCAGTACGCCGCCGTGACGCCTCGGTGAGGGGGTCGTCAGGAGCTGCTGGAACAGCTGGAACCGGACGAACTGCTACAGCTCGACCCGGACGAACCGCTACAGCTCGAACCGCCGGAACTGCCGCCCGAGCAGCTCGAACTGCCGCTTCCGCAGCCCCCGCCGGCCCCCGCGCAGGAGGACCCCGAGCCGCAACCCGACCCCGACCCGCCCCCGCTCGCGCCGTCGCTCCCGGCGCACCACATCACCGGCAGGAGCTCGGCGCCGGAGGAGGACGAGGAGTGAGCGTGGCGTACGGGACGGGACGGCCGCAACTGGGCCGCGGCCAGCCGGGTGCCGCGCGCGGCGGGTACCAGCAGCCCGCGCAGGAACGGGTCCCGCAGGCCGCGCAGCCCGAACAGGGCGGTCTGCACGTGCGGGGTCCGGTCGTTCACGTAGTGGGAGCGGATCTCGCGCAGCGCCCGCCGCCCCGCCGGGGTGATCCGACGGCCCGCCGCCGCGGCGCACAGGCCCCCGAAGAGGACACCGCCGAGCAGCACCGGCAGCACCTTGACGATGAACGGCACCTGCCCGTCCGGGCCCATGACGAACGCGACGAAGGTCAGCGGCAGCGACATCGGCACGAGCAGCCCGCACACCGTGGCCTGGACCAGGCCCCAGCGCCGCCAGGTCCGTCCCCAGCCGGGCGGCGAGAGCAGCCCGCGGGCCGCCAGCCCGTCCCCGGTCTCCTGCACGGCCGGGTCCACCATGGCCGCGTACCGCACCTGGTAGAGCCAGCCCGAGGGCGCCCCGGCGTGGGCCTGGAGGACGGCGCGCTCGGCGGCGTCGTTCACCCGCGCCCCGGGGCGGACGTGGACGATGCCGGGGCCCCCGGCCACCAGCCGGCCGTCCCCCAGCATCGAGACGAGGGCGGTGTCCACGACGGCGCCCGGCCCGCCCGCCATGAACGCGGCCTCGGACAGGTCGTGGAGGACCGGGGCCGGACCGGTGGCCCGGGGCCGGGTCCGGTGCAGGTTGAAGGCCAGCAGGCCGCTGGACACGGCGACCCCGAGCCAGATCGCCAGCGCGAGCAGGTTCATGCCGCTCTCCCCACCAGGGCCCGGGCCCAGCGCAGGACCCGGCCGGGCGGCCGCGCCCCGGCCCGGTCCCGCCACCACGCGGTGAGCCGGCGCCGGGCGGCCGGGTCGGCCGGCAGGTCCTGGATCAGCAGGTGCTCGGCGAAGTCCAGCGCGTCCCGGCGGTATCCGTCGGTCATCGGGCGGCCCTTGGCATAGGCGAGGAAGGCCGTGCGGTACGGTCGCCGGCCGCCCAGGATGCCGGGCAGTTCGGGAGCCAGCCGGGCCACCACGTCCGCCCGCTTGGCGGCCAGCGCCCGGGACTGCACCCGGATCCGCTGCCGGTCGAAGCCCTCGGGGACCGGAGTCCCCGCCACCAGCGCCGACAGCAGCGCGGCCTGCCCGAGCCCCACCCGGGTCCGGGTGGCCTCGTCGGGCGCCGCGTGCTCCTCCCGCGCCACGGTCGCGGGACCGGGGTCCGCCGGCAGGTCCGGCCCGGCCGTCAGCACCGCGCGGACGGCCGCCAGCTCTGCTGCCAGCTCCGGCTCCGGCGGGAAGTCGTCGTCCCGCTCCAGCAGGACGCCCGGCGGGTCCACCCGGGAGCGGAGCGCGGCCAGCAGTTCGAGCACCACCGGCGGCACCGGGTGCGCGTGGGTGTCGTGCCAGACCCCGTCCCGCTCGACGCCGCCCGCCACATGCACGTACGCCAGCGCCTCCAGCGGGATCGCGTCCAGCACGGCGAGCGGGTCCTCGCCCCGGTTGACCCGGTTGGTGTGCAGGTTGGCCACGTCGATGAGCAGCCGTACGCCGGTCCGCTCGACCAGCTCCGTCAGGAACTGCCCCTCCGTCATCTCCTCGCCGGGCCAGGAGAACAGCGCGGCGATGTTCTCCAGCGCCAGCGGCACGGGCAGCGCGTCCTGCGCGATGCGCACGTTCTCGCACAGCACGTCCAGCGCGTCGCGCGTGCGCGGCACCGGCAGCAGGTGCCCGGCCTCGAGAGCCGGGGAGGAGCTGCGGACGAAGGCGATGTGCTCGGTGACCAGCGGCGCCCCCAGCGCCACCGCCCGCTCCCCGAGGGCGGCCAGCTTGCCCGGGTCCGGGCGGTCGGCGCCGCCGAGGCCCAGCGAGACCCCGTGCGGCACCAGGCGGACGCCGCGCTCGCGCAGCCTCAGCAGCGCCTCGGGCAGATGGCCCGGGCAGATGTTCTCGGCCACCACCTCGGCCCAGTCCAGGCCGGGCAGCCGCTCGACCGCGTCCGCGATCTCGGGCCGCCAGCCGACGCCCACCCCCAGGTGTGCCATGGGCTTCATGTCCCTCGCCCCCCTTTCAGTGCCGTTCCTCGCACCGTGTGCCGGAGTGATGGCCCCGGCGGAGTCGGGCCAACCACGAAGAGGGGACGTTCAGAGCAACATTTGAGGTTCGCCCCTCACAGGCGCGCGCGCAGCGCCGGGTGGTCGGCGACCACCGTCGCGCTGCCGGGTGCGATCTCCGTGAAACCGGCGTCGCGCACCACCGGCAGCCCGCCGCCGCTCAGCTCCGCCCACCGCTCGCGCGGCGCCGTCCGGACGGCCAGCCGGAAGCCGCGGTCCTGCCACTCGGCGCGCTCCGCGCCCGTCAGCTCCCACCAGGCCAGCTGCGCCGCGTGCCCGGCCTGGGCCATCGCCTTGCCGGCCGACATGTCGAGGCCGGGGTTGAACCAGAGCACGGGCAGGCCCGGCTCGGTGTCCGCGGCGACGGGCTCCGGGTCGTCCAGGTCGGTGCCGGACACCTGGAGCTTGGCCAGCTCCTTGGGCCAGCCGTCCAAGGGCACCGGCGGGAACACCCGTACCTCCGAGGTGTCACCGTGCACCGTGACACCCGGCAGGGTGCCGGCCTTGCGCCACTCCGCGCCGCGCGCCCGCCGGACCACCTTGCGGATCCGCGCGTCCTGCCAGTCGCGCACCGCCTCGGCCCACTCGCCCCCGCCCCGCGCGCGCTCGTCGGTGAGCAGGACCAGCACCGCGCGGGCCGCCGTCTCCAGGGCGTCCGTCCGGGCCGGCGGCTCGGTCTTCTCGATCCGCACCACCAGCGGCAGGACGAACTGCGGGGCCTCGTCGCGCAGGGCGTGCTCCTGCCGGAAAGGGCTGTCCGCGCCGACCGCGGGTACGCCTGTGGTGTCGTTCGTGTGCTGGCTGCTCATCCCGCCAAGGATGCCAGCCTCCCCCTTCAGGAGGATGCCGCGGGGGGCCGGGCCGGGTGAGGATCGAAGCCATGAAGAGTGACCTGTTCGCCTCCGAGAACCTCGCCCGGCCGGCCGCCGCCCCCGGTATGGCCCTGCAGAACGCCAAGTCCGTGAAGTACACCGTCGACGGCGAGATGCTGGCCCGCCAGGGCTCGATGGTCGCCTTCCGCGGCGACCTGCAGTTCGAACGCAAGGGACAGGGCATGGGGGGCATGCTCAAGCGCGCCGTCACGGGCGAGGGCCTGGCGCTGATGTCCGTACGCGGCCGGGGCGAGGCGTGGTTCGCCCACCGGGCGGGCAACTGCTTCATCGTCGAGTTCGAGCCGGGCGACGCGCTGACCGTCAACGGGCGCAACGTGCTGTGCTTCGACGCCTCCCTGTCCTACGAGATCAAGATGCTCAAGGGCGCCGGAATGGCCGGCGGCGGCCTCTTCAACAGCTCCTTCACCGGCACCGGCAAGCTCGCCGTGGTGTGCGACGGCAGCCCGATCGTCATCCCGGTCACCGCCCGGGCCCCGGTGTACGTGGACACGGACGCGGTGATCGGCTGGAGCGCGCAACTGGAGACGGGCCTGCACCGCTCCCAGTCCGTCGGCTCCATGATCCGCGGCGGCTCCGGCGAGGCCGTCCAGCTGATGCTGAGCGGGGAGGGCTACGTCATCGTCCGCCCGAGCGAGGTCACCGAGGCGGCCCACTGACGTACGCGGGGGACGAGCCGCCCCGCACGAGGAGGCGGGGCGTCCCCGTCCCGTCCGCCGAGACCGAGCGGATGTCGCCGTCGAGGCCGTAGCCGACGGTGGCCGCGTCCAGCCAGGCGGGCTGGTCGTCGACGCTGTGCGGCTCGGCCAGCGGGTGCTCCCGCATCGTCGCCAGGTCCAGGACGTACAGCCGCCAGGGCGCCCGGGCCTCGTCGGAGACCTTCTTCTTGAAGGCGACGCGGGTGCCGTCCGGTGACAGCGAGGGGCACTCGGCGTTCTCGCGCAGCGCCCTCGCCGACCAGTTCCGCAGGTCGCCCTCGACGAGGTGGGTGCGGCCCCGGGTGGAGACGGTGGCGTAGAACCGGTTGTCGTCGTCCGCGAAGCTGACGCCCCAGTAGTTGACGTCGGAGTCGTGGTGGCGGGCCCCGTCGAGGGTCAGCGGGATCTGCTCCATCGACTTGACCAGGTAGCCGGTGCGCAGGTCCAGGATCGAGGTCCGGGTCGAGAAGGCGGAGGTGTTGTACGAGTCCCCGGTCGTGAAGGTCGTCCAGGACAGGAGCTGCCCCGAGGCGGAGACGCGGGCCCGGTTGGGGATGCCGGGCACGGTCACCCGGCGGATCTCGCGCAGCCGCCGGTCGAGTACGAGGGCGTCGGTGCGGGCCGGGACGCCGGGCAGCTTGCGCAGGCACAGGGCGTGTTCCCCGGCGGCGTGGAAGCGGTCGCAGGACGGGCCGCCGGGCTCGCTGGGCCCGTCGGAGGCGGCCCGGCGCGCGACCCGTCCGGTGGCCGCGTCCCGGAAGTAGAGGCCGGGCTCCGCGAGGTCGAAGGAGGCACTGGCCCCGGCCTCCCGGGCCGGCCGTTCG
Source organism: Streptomyces subrutilus (assembly GCF_001746425.1). Classification (GTDB taxonomy): domain Bacteria; phylum Actinomycetota; class Actinomycetes; order Streptomycetales; family Streptomycetaceae; genus Streptomyces; species Streptomyces subrutilus_A. The sequence continues at coordinate 5,744,179 of NZ_MEHK01000001.1, forward strand.
CGGTCCCGCGCGTGCAGGACGTAGCCGAGGGAGCCGGCCCCGAGGAGGAGCACGGCCGTGATGACGAGGGCGAGGCGCAGCCGCGCGTGACGGAGGTTCATGAAGGCTCCGGGGTGGGGGTGCGGGGGGAGGCGGCCGGGCGGGGCAGGACGCGCCGGGCGGCCGCGAGCGCCGCGGCCAGCGCGAGGGCGGCCGCCCACAGGGCGGGCCGCTGCCCCCAGAAGGTCCACGCCGCTCCGAACCCGGCGGCGCCGAGCAGCCGGGCCAGTGCCTGTCCGGTCTGCAGCAGCGCGAGCCCGCCGGCCCGGCCGTGGGCGGGCAGGACCGGTGCGGCCAGCGCCATCAGGACGCCGTCCGTGCCGGCGTAGAAGACGCCGAGCAGGGCGAGTACGGCGATGACGCTCGGCCAGGAGACGGGCGCGAGCAGCACGGCGTAGGCGCAGAGCAGGGCGCCGTGCCCGAGCAGGAAGGCGGGCCGCCGCCCGTACCGGTCGGCGAGCCGGCCCGCCGGGACGGCGAGCAGGAGGTAGCCGGCGGCGGCGCCCAGCGGCAGCAGCGTGAACAGGGCGGGCGGCAGGTCGAGACCGCGCAGGAGCAGCAGATAGAGGAAGGCGTCGCCGATGGTGGTGGCGCCGAGCAGGGCCGCGGCGTACAGGATGCGGCGGAAGGCGGGGTCGCGCAGGGCCGTGGCCCTGGACGGGCGCGCGGGTGCGGCCGTGGACGCGGCGGCGGGTGTGGGCGCGGCCGTGGGCGGGATGGCGGGCGCGGCCTGGACGTACACGGCGAGCAGCAGCACGCCGAGCAGGCCGACGCAGAAGCTGACGGCGAACACCGCGTCGTAGGCGTCGGCGGTGGCCCACAGCACGGCGAACGCGGCGAGCGGGCCCAGGAGGGCGCCCGTGGTGTCCATGGCGCGGTGCACGCCGAAGGACCGGCCGAGGGTCTCGGGCGGCCCGCTGAGCGAGATCAGCGCGTCGCGCGGTGCGGTGCGGATGCCCTTGCCGAGGCGGTCGGCGGCGAGCGCGGCGGCGATCCCCGCGGTGGCGCCCCCGGCGAGCAGCAGCCCGAGCCGGGACAGCGCGGAGAGCAGGTAGCCGGCCCCGGCGACGCGCTTGTGGCGGCCGCCGCGGTCGGCGAGGCGTCCGCCGAGCAGCCGGACGAGTGCGGTCGCCCCGTTGAACATCCCGTCGAGGAAGCCGAACTGGAGGGGGGACAGGCCCAGTCCGAGGACGAGGTAGAGCGGCAGCACCGCCGTGACCATCTCCGAGGAGATGTCGGTGACCAGGCTGACCGCGCCGAGCGCGAGGACGGCGGCGGGGACGCGCCGCCGGGCCCCTGGGGTGCGGGGCGGCGCGTCCGGGCGGCCGTTGGCGGCCAGGTACATCAGTGGCAGCTGTACTTCGGGCTCGTGTCCTTGACCTGGCCGTCCGTGGCGACGTACGTCCAGCCGTAGCCGGAGTCGGTGAACTCCAGCTTCACCACGCCGTAGGGGCCGCTGATCCGCTTCTGGCTGTTGGGCTGGACCTCCTCGATCGGGTAGGGATCGGCGCCGCCCATCCCGCCGACGATCTCCACGATCCCGTCGGCGGTCGCCCGGCCGTCGGGGTCCTGCGGGGCGAACCGCTCGTAGTGGTGGTCGTGGCCGCCGAGGACGAGGTCGGCCTTCGCGGCGTACAGGATCTTCCAGACGGGCTTGGAGACCGGGTCGTTGCCGTGCCCGCCGGAGGAGAACAGCGGGTGGTGCCAGTACGCGGCGACGCACTTCTTGTTGTTGGCGGCGAGATCGGCCTTGAGCCAGTCGATCTGGGCGGCCTGGTCGAAGGAGTTGGAGTCGAGGGCGATGAAGTGCCAGTTGCCCTCGTCGTAGCTGTACCAGCTCTTGCCCTGCGGGAAGGCGATGCTCCCGAAGTAGGCCTTGTACCCGGCGAGGGAGCCGGCCGGGTCGTAGGTCTCGTGGTTGCCCGGTACCGGGCGGGTCTTGGCCTTGAAGGCGCCCCAGCTCTTGTCGTAGTAGGCGCGGAAGTCGGACAGCCGGGCGTCGTCGTACTGGTTGTCACCCATCGTCAGGTAGAACTTCGGGTCGATCCGCTGGGCGAGCGCGGCCGTCTTGGGGTGCGCGCAGCCGCTGTCGGAGGCCGTGCACTGCGCGGCGATGTCACCGGCCGCGACCACCGTGAAGGCGCCGCCGGGCGGCGGCCCGCCGTCGAGGGAGCCGTACACCTCGGCCTCGTACAGCGAGTAGCCGTACGAGGTGCCGCGGGCGGTGCCGTGGACGCGCAGGTAGCGGCCCTTGCCGGACAGCCCAATCCAGTCGTCGGTGCCGCCGTTGCCGGCGGTCTCGGTGGCGATCGGGGTCCAGGAGGCGCCGTCGGCGGACACCTCGACGCGGTAGGCCTTCGCGTAGGCGGCCTCCCAGCGCAGCCGTACCCGCGAGACGGTGGCCGAGGTGCCGAGGTCGACCCGGATCCACTGCGGGTCCTTGCCTTCGGCGCTGGCCCAGCGGGTGGCCGGGTCGCCGTCGAAGGCGTTCTTCGCGCCGAGCGAGGAGGTTTCGACGGAGGAGGCGGTGGCGGGCTTGCCGAGCGATATGAGGGGGTCGGCGGCGGCCCCGGCCCGTTCGGGCCAGGCGAGCAGGAGCCCGCCGACGAGGACGAGCACGGCGGTGCCGGCGAGGAGGAGGGTGCGGAGTCTGCTGCGGACTAAGGGGGATGGAGCGGAAGCGTTCAGGTGCATACCTGGACTCCCTGGCCTTGGGGGCGGCGAGAGCTGGACTCTGGCGCGGAGCAGCGCGCCCCCGCCCGGGTGCGGGCGGGGAGCGGTGCACGGCGGCCGGGTCAGAGCTCTCGCTGAGCGCGTCATGCCTCTGCGGAAGGGGCACCGCGCCAAGCCGCCGCCCGGGAGACTAACAGGAAGGAAAGTTTCCTACCAGTGTTCCGGCTAGGCTCGTTCCCATGGACCAGCCGGACGCGAACCCCTCGTACTGCCCCGCTCCCGCCGCCCCGGCCGAGCCGGTGGCCGGGCCCCCGTACGCCGACTGCCTGGAGTGCGGCAAGCCCACCGAGTACGGGGTCGAGACCCCGGGCGCGGTGCTCTGCCCGGTGTGCGAGTGGCAGGAGGCGCAGCGCACGGCCTGCTCGGGCTGAACCCCCGGGCCGGCCGCGGACCCCGTCGGCGCGCTACGTACCGATGAGCTCGGAGACCTTCACGAAGCGGTAGCCGCGCTTGCGCAGCTCCGGGACGATCTTGCGGATGGCCTCCTCGGTGACCGGCGCCGCGCTGCGCGTGCAGTGCATGACCACCACCGAGCCGGGCTTGACCCCCGCCAGCACCTGCTCGGCCACCGCGTCGGGGTCCTTGGCGAAGGCGTCCCCGCTGACCACGTCCCACTGGACGGCCGTGACCTTGGCCGTGGACAGGGCCCGCAGCGCCTGGTCGTCGTAGCAGCCGCCGGGGAAGCGGAAGTAGGGGACGGTGTTGACCGCGCCCGCCGTGCGGAACGCGGCGAAGGCCCGGTCCACGTCGGCGCGGGCGGCGGCGGCGTCGAGCGCCGGCAGCCCGTAGCAGGGCGAGGTGAAGGCGTGGTGGCTGTACGAGTGGTTCGCGACCTCGAAGGTCGGGTCGGTGCCGATCGCCTTCGCCTGGTCGGGGTACTCCTCGGCCCAACGGCCCGTCATGAAGATCGTCGACGGCACTTCGAGCGTGCGCAGGGTGGTGATCAGCCGGGGGTTGTCGAAGCGCTCCCCGGACGCGGCGCGCGGCCCCTGGTCGGCGGTCATATCGGCGTCGAAGGTCAGCGCCACCGTCTTGTCGGTGTGCTGCTTCGCCCGCTCGAAGACCGGGGTCAGGCCGTTCGGGCCGGGCGCCAGTGTCGGGGGCTTGACGGGGGCGCCGGCCCGCGGCGGGGCTCCGGCCGCCGACGGCGCGCCGGGCGCGGGAGCGGGAGCGGACGTAGGGGCGGACGCCGCCGGGGTCCCCAGACGGGCCCCGCGGCCGGCGTCCGAGGGACCAGCGCCGCCCCCGCATCCGGCGAGGGCGGCGCCGAGGGCGACACTGAGCACGGCTGCGGACGCCGCTTTGCGCACGGAAATGGTCACACAGGCAAAATATATGACTATGTGGCAAGTAGCCGTGCGCGGCACTCCCCGACGTCGAAGTCACCCGCGGGATACCTCGGGGCGATGTCCTCCAGGTGCTCCAGCAGCAGCCTGCTGACCGCCCAGTCGCGGTACCACTTGCGGTCCGCGGGGACGACGAACCAGGGCGCGGCGCCGGTGGAGCAGCGTTCCATGGCCAGTTCGTACGCCTCCTGGTACGCGGGCCACAGGGTCCGGTCGTCGATGTCGGCCGAGCTGAACTTCCAGTGCTTGTCGGGGTTGTCGAGCCGTTCCAGCAGCCGCTCGCGCTGCTCCTCGTAGCTGATGTGCAGGAAGACCTTCACCAGGGTCACGCCGTCGTCCGCGAGGGACTCCTCGAAACGGTTGATCTGGGCGTAGCGCTGGGCGATCCGGCTGCGCGGCACCAGCTCGCGGACGCGGGCGACCAGCACGTCCTCGTAGTGCGAACGGTCGAAGATGCCGATCTCGCCCGGCAGGGGGAGCGCCTTTTTGACACGCCAGAGGAAGGGGTGCTTGCGCTCCTCTGGCGTGGGCGCCTTGAAGGCCTGGATCCGGCAGCCGGACGGGTTGAACAGGCCGATCACGTGCTTGACGGTGCCGCCCTTGCCGCTGGTGTCCATGCCCTGGAGGACGAGCAGCACGCGGCGCCGGTCGCCCGCGGTGCTCGCGGCGTAGAGCCGTTCCTGGAGCGAGGCGAGGGGCTGTGCCATCGCCGCGGTGGCCGCCCGCCCGGCCGCCTTGTCCGGGGGACCCGCCGGGGTCGAGGCGGGATCGAGGCGGCCGAGGTCGAGTCCCCCGCCGGCGGGGACGCGCAGCAGCTCCCGCAGGGGCCGCGGGCTCACTGCCACGGCCCCGTCACCGCGAACGTGGTGCCCGGCGCGTAGGCGTTGACGTACATGGTCCGCCCGTCGGGGGAGAAGGTGACCCCGGCGAACTCCCCCCACTCCGGCGCGCCCGGCGGGCCGATGTCGTCGGCGTTGCGGGCCACCGGGTACACCTCGCCGCCGACCGTCACGCCGAACACGTACTGGGCGCCGCCGCCGTCCTCGCACACCATCAGCCCGCCGTCCGGGGCCAGGCAGATGTTGTCGGGGGAGTCCCCGGGAAGCCTGATGTCGGCGGCCGGGCCGAACAGCACGTCCAGCCGGAGCCGGGCGCGCAGCGGGTCGTAGAACCACACCTGCCCGTGGTGGTCGGCGCCGGCGCCCTCGCCGCGGCGGGCGTAGCTGGAGACGAAGTGGACGCCGGCGCCGCCCCAGTAGCAGCCCTCCAGCTTCTGCGCGTGGGTGATCCCGCCGCGCCCGAAGTCCTGGTACCGGATGGCGGTCCCGGCGGCGGACGGGTCGGGTACGCGGACCCACTCCACCGGGAACTCCGCGCCGGGCCGGTCCACCACGGCCAGGTCCGCCAGCCCCGGCACGCGCATCGCCTCCAGCGTGCCGCCGGCCCGCAGCGAGCCGGCGCCGCCGAGCGGCCGCGCGGGCAGGAAGCGGTAGAACAGCCCGAAGGGCGGGTCGAAGGCGTCCTCGGTCTCGTAGACGACCCCGAGGTACGGGTCCACGGCGACGGCCTCGTGGGCGAAACGGCCCAGCGCGGTGAGCGGGACGGCCCCCGAGCGGCGCGGGTCCGCGGGGTCCACCTCGAAGACGTAGCCGTGGTCCCGGGCGTAGCCGGAGGTGCCCGCCCGCTCCTCGGTCTCCTCGCAGCTCAGCCAGGTGTTCCAAGGGGTCCGGCCGCCCGCGCAGTTGACGGCGGTACCGGCGAGGGCGACCCGCTCGCCGGTGACCCGCCCGTCCGGGCCGAGCTCCAAAGCCGTGCAGCCGCCCAGTGCCCCGGGGTCGTACGTCAGCCCGGCGACGGGGGGCACGCGCAGCGCGGCCGTGGCGCGGTTCTCGTGGTTTCGGACCAGCCGCACGCGCCCGCCGCCGGCGCCGAAGGCGGCCATGCCGTCGCAGTTGGCCGGGACGGGGCCCTCGCCCGAGCGCAGCGGACCGCCGGCGCGTGAGAGGACCCGGTAGGAGAACCCGGCGGGCAGATCGAGCAGCCCGCGCGGGTCGGGCAGCAGCGGGCCGTACCCGCGCGTCGGCCGGACGGCGCCGGCCCGGCTGGTGAACAGGGCGCCGAGCGCCCCGCTGAAGGCGATCCCGCCGGCGGCGAGCAGACTGCGTCGGGTGACGGACATCGGCCACTGGTACCACGGCGGGCCCCGGCAGGGGCGCCGCCGCGCCGGGGCCCGCCGCCGCGCCGCGGGCGGCCGGTGCGGCGCGGGCGGCGGGTGCGGGCGGCCGGTGCGGCGGGGCGGCGGGGCGGCGGCAAGACACCCCCAGGGGTGTCTTGCCGAGCAGGCCGGGGCTCCCCGCGGCGGGTCAGGCGAGCTTGGCGCTCAGGGTGATCGTCGTGCCGGTCAGCGCCTGGCTGACCGGGCAGTTCTTCTTCGCGTCCTCGGCCGCGGCGACGAAGGCGTCGTCGTCCAGACCCGGCACCTCGCCCTCCACCGTGAGGTGGATGCCGGTGATGCCCTTGCCGGGCACGAACGTGACGGCGGCCGAGGTGGTCAGCTTGACGGGCGGGTTGCCCGCCTGCGCCAGCCCGTTCGAGAAGGCCATGTTGAAGCAGCTGGAGTGCGCGGCGGCGATGAGCTCCTCCGGGCTGGTCCGCCCGTTCGCCTCCTCGTCGGTGCGCGCGGGCCAGGACACCGGGTAGCTGCCGAGGCCGGACGAGTCGAGGGTGACGACGCCCTTGCCCTCGAACAGGTCGCCTTCCCAGACGGCGTGTGCGTTGCGTGTGGCGGCCATGGGGGATCCCTTCGCAGAAGTGGAAACGGCCGGACCCCCGGAAGGGCCCGGCGTTCCCCAACCTACTGCGACACCAGGGGCTTCGCGTCGCGGGCGAGCGCGGTGAGCCGCGATATGGCGCGGAAGTACTTCTTCCGATAGCCGCCGTTGAGCATGTCCGCACTGAACAGCTTGTCGAAGGGCACCCCGGACGCCAGGACCGGGACCTCGCGGTCGTACAGCCGGTCGGCGAGCACCACCAGCCGCAGGGCGGTCGACTGGTCCGGCACCGGGCCGACGTCGGTCAGGCAGACCGCCGTGATCCCGTCGGTCAGCGCGCCGTACCGGCTCGGGTGCACCCGGGCCAGGTGCTCCAGCAGGCCGGGGAAGTCGTCCAGGCTCGCGCCGTCCGTCGCGTAGGCGGCCTTGGCCACCTGTTCGTCGGAGAACGGCGCCGGAGCCTGCGGCAGGCCGCGGTGGCGGTAGTCCTGCCCGTCGATCCGCAGCGGCCGGAAGTGCGCCGAGAGCCCCTGGATCTCCCGCAGGAAGTCCGCGGCGGCGAAGCGGCCCTCGCCGAGCTTGCCGGGCAGGGTGTTGGAGGTGGCGGCCAGCGCCACGCCCTGCTCGACCAGGCGGCTGAGCAGCGAGGACACCAGGACGGTGTCGCCCGGGTCGTCCAGTTCGAACTCGTCGATGCACAGCAGCCGGTGCCCGCCCAGGGTCTGCACGGTCTGCTGGAAGCCGAGCGCGCCGACCAGGTTGGTCAGCTCCACGAAGGTGCCGAAGGCCTTGAGCGCGGGCTCGGCCGGGGTGGCGTGCCACAGGGACGCGAGAAGGTGGGTCTTGCCGACGCCGTAGCCGCCGTCGAGGTAGACGCCGCGCGGGGTCGCCGCGGGGGCGGGCTTCTTGCTGAACCAGCGCCGCTTGCCGGCTCCGCTCGCGTGCGCCCCGCCCAGGCCGGCCGCGAAGCCGCTGAGGACGGTGACCGCCTCGGACTGGCTCGGCTGGGCCGGGTCGGGGTTGTACGTGTCGAAGCGCACCGAGTCGAAACGGGGCGGCGGCACCATCTCGGCCACCAGCCGTTCGGCGGGCACCCGGGGCTCGCGGGCGCACAGGGCCTGGGGCCCCGCGTCGGCTATCTGAGGCCTGCCGGCGGTCCGCCCGGAAACAGGACCGGAGGTGGAGAGTGATGTTGACACAGCACTCAACTCTACGGGTCGTGGCACACTGCACCGATGCGACGCCTGTTCCCTGTGACCGATCAGACATCAGCCCCGTCCCTGGCCACGGCCGACCGGGAGTGGTCGCTGGACGAGCTCGCGGAGGCCTACGCGTACCCCTCCCTCGACGAGGGGGCCCACTGGCTGCGGGCGAACATGGTCTCCACCCTGGACGGCGCCGCCCAGCACGACGGCCGCTCCCAGCCGATCTCCGGCGAGGCCGACATGCGGATCTTCGGCACCCTGCGGGCGCTGGCCGATGTGGTGGTCGTCGGAGCGGAAACGGTTCGGCAGGAGGGCTACCGCCCGGCCCGGGCCCGGGAGGACTTCGCCGCCCGACGCGCGGCCGCCGGACAGGGCCCGGCCGCGGCCATCGCCGTGGTCACCGCCGGCCTGGACCTGGACTTCGGCCTGCCCCTGTTCACGTCCCCGCTCGTGCCGACCCTGGTGGTCACCGGGGCCGCCGCGCCCGCCGACCGGGTCGCCGAGGCCCTCGCGGCCGGGGCCGAGGTCGTGGTGGCGGGCGACGGGGCCGCCGTGGACCCGGCCCGCGCCGTGCGGGAGCTCGCCGGGCGGGGGCTGCGCCGCCAGCTCACCGAGGGCGGGCCCCGGCTGCTGGGCCAGCTCGTGGCCGCCGACGCGCTCGACGAGCTGTGTCTGACCATCTCCCCGACGCTCACGGCGGGAGACGCCCAGAGGATCGCGGGAGGGCCCTCCGTCACGGTTCCGCACCGGCTCGCACCCGCCTCCGTACTGGAAGAGGCCGGGTTCCTCTTCACCAGCTACCGTCGGATCTGACAAGGGGCGGAATTTCTCGTTCCGCTTTGCTTCTGCCGGGTACGAACCTGGGCACATATATCTGCGCAAGGCCCCGCTCGCGAGCGGGGCAGGATGGTTTCCGCAGGGGCCGGCCGGCCGGCCGCGGCCCATGAAGGAGAGGGCGTCCGTGTTCACGAGCGTATTGATGATCGAGCAGCCGCTGACCACGGTGGACGTGGACTTCGTCACCACCCTGCACGGAGACGACTCGGTCTCCTTCGTCGTCCTCATGCAACCCCGCGGCGACCAGGACCGGCTGCTGCGCGCCATCGACGACGTAGCGCTCGGTGAGCTCCCCGAGGCCGTCCGCGAGGGAGACGTGCCCGAGGGCGAGGCCGCCCGCGGCCCCGCCCAGCTGGCCCTCGAGCACTCCATGGCCGCCCTGCGCAAGAAGGGCGCCAACGTCATCGGGCAGATCGTCGAGGACCACCCGCTCGACAAACTGAGGGCCGTCGTCGAGGAGACCGGCGCCGACGAGGTGATCGTCCTGACCGCCCCGCACTTCGTGGAGGAGTTCTTCCACCGGGACTGGGCCTCCCGGGCCCGCCACAAGGTCGGCGTTCCGGTGCTCAAGCTCTTCGCCCACAACGAATAGGCTGGGGCGGTCAGAGCCCGAAGCACCCCCTCGACCCTGGAGCGACCTGAATGAAGCCCGGCCTGCCGACCGCCATGGAACGGCCCCACTTCATCGGCATCGGCGGCGCCGGCATGTCCGGCATCGCGAAGATCCTCGCCCAGCGCGGCGCGCGGGTCGCCGGCAGCGACAGCCGGGGGGACTCCGAGACCGCCCAGGCACTGCGCGCCCACGGCGCCACGGTCCACGGCGGCCACGCCCCCGGCAACCTCGCCGACGACTCCACCTGCGTGGTCGTCTCCAGCGCCATCCGCGCCGACAACCCGGAGCTGGCCCGCGCCGCCGAGCTGGGCATCCCCGTCGTGCACCGCTCCGACGCCCTCGCCGCCCTGATGGACGGCCTGCGCCCGATCGCCGTCGCCGGCACCCACGGCAAGACCACCACCACCTCGATGCTGGCCGTGTCCCTGTCCGCCCTGGGCCTGGACCCCTCGTACGCCATCGGCGGCGACCTGGACGCCCCCGGCTCCAACGCCCACCACGGCGAGGGCGACATCTTCGTGGCCGAGGCGGACGAGAGCGACCGTACCTTCCACAAGTACACCCCGCAGGTCGCGATCATCCTGAACGCGGAGCTCGACCACCACGCGAACTACGCGTCGATCGAGGAGATCTACGAGTCCTTCGAGACCTTCGTCTCCAAGGTCGTGCCCGGCGGCACACTGGTCGTCGCCCACGGCCAGGAGGGCGCGGCCGAGATCGCCCGCCGGGTCGCCGGCAGGAAGGGCCTCACCGTCGTCACGTACGGCGAGGAGGAGGGCGCCGACGTCCGCATCACCAAGATCACCCCGCGCGGTCTGACCAGCGAGGTCACCGTGGTCCTGGCCGGCCGGATGCTCACCTTCACCGTCTCGGTCCCCGGCCGCCACTACGCGCACAACGCCGTCGCGGCCCTCGCCGCCGGGGTCGCGCTGGGCATCCCCGCGCACAACCTGGCCTCCGCCCTCGGCAAGTACACCGGGGTCAAGCGCCGCCTCCAGCTCAAGGGGGAGGCGGCCGGCGTCCAGGTCATCGACTCCTACGCGCACCACCCCACCGAGATGACCGCCGACCTGGAGGCCATCCGCGGCGCCGCCGGGGACTCCCGGATCCTGGTCGTCTTCCAGCCGCACCTCTTCTCCCGCACCCAGGAGCTCGGCAAGGAGATGGGCCAGGCCCTGGCCCTCGCCGACGCCTCCGTGGTCCTGGACATCTACCCGGCCCGCGAGGACCCGCTGCCCGGCATCACCAGCGAGATCATCATCGCCGCCGCCCGCGCCGCGGGCGCCGACGTCACGGCCGAGCACGACAAGGACGCCGTCGCCGACGTCGTCGCGGGAATGGCCAAGCCCGGTGATCTCGTTCTCACGATGGGCGCGGGCGACGTCACGGACCTCGGTCCGGCCATCCTCGCCCGCCTGTCGAACTGAGGGAGCGGGAGACATGTCGTACGAGGTCGAGAAGACGGACGAGCAGTGGCAGGCGGAACTGACCCCGTCCGAGTACCAGGTGCTGCGCCTCGCGGGCACCGAGCCCGCCTTCCGCGGTGAGTACACGGACACCAAGACGGAAGGCGTCTACTCCTGCCGCGGCTGCGGCGCCGAGCTCTTCCGCTCCTCGGAGAAGTTCGACTCGCACTGCGGCTGGCCGTCCTTCTTCGACCCGAAGGACACCGACGCGGTCGAGCTGATCGCCGACACCTCGCACGGCATGGTCCGCACCGAGGTCCGCTGCGCGACGTGCGGCTCCCACCTGGGCCACGTCTTCGAGGGGGAGGGCTACCCGACCCCCACCGACCAGCGCTACTGCATCAACTCCATCTCACTGCGCCTGACCCCGGCCGCCGACGGGGCCTGACCCGGCGCCACCCTGGGAGGGCCCTCCCGACCCCCTGCGGGCCGGGAGTGCCCTCCCAGGTGTCGGGGACGTCGCGGGCCGGTTCCGATCCGGTCTCCCGCCCTCGGTGATCCGCCGCCAATAGCATGCTTTGGCCGTGGAAGACACCTATCTGTTTCCTCGGGATGGCTGGTTATGATCGGCACCCTCATATCCCGCCGCCATCCGACTGGTTGCGACCGGTCCGGCTGCCCGGCCGCCCCCGCCGCCCCCGTTCCCGAGGTCCGATGTCTCCGATAGAACCCGAAGGCGTACGAGGGCAGTCGACGGCCCGTCGCCGGAGCAGGGTGCGGCTGCGCACCCTGCTCATCTGGCTGGCCGTGCTCCCCACCGCGGCGATGGGCACCCAAGTGGCGGTGACCGCCGAGCGGTTGCTGTCGCAGTCCGAACACCTGCGGGCCGACGTGGCGGCCGCCGAGCGGATCGGCGTACCGCTGTACACGCTCATGGTCGACATGCAGGCCGAGCGGACGACGACCGCCGCGGTTTGGGCGGGCACCGCCGGCGCCGAGGACGAGCTGCGGATCCGCCGCCAGGCCAGCGACCGGGGCGTGGCCGAGTTCCGCCGGCTCGCGGCCGGTACCGCCGCCTCCTTCGAGGAAGTGAACCGGCGGCTCGACGGCCTGGCCGCCTACCGCCAGCGCGCGGACGCCCGCACCGGGGGCGCCGACGGCACCCTCGCCTACTACACCGGCGTGATCGACGCGGCCATCCAGGCGTACCAGCGGGAGTTCAGCCACGCGGACGACACCGACATCGTCCAGGAGAACCGGCCCGTGGTGTCCATGCTCGCCGCCACCGAGATGGTGGCGCGCGAGGACACGATCCTCTCGCTGGCCGGGCCGTCCAGGCAGTTGAGCTCCGCCGGCTTCGACCAGTTCGTCAGCGCCGTGGGAGCCCACCGGCACCTGTACGAGACCTGGATCGTGCCGTACCTGCCCGAGCGCGACCGGCGGTTCTACGAGCGGATCGTCGCCTCCCCGGACTGGCAGACCAAGCTCCGCATCGAGAACGCGATCATCTCCGGGCACACGGACGTCGAATCCGGCGTCAGGCTGCCCGCCGAGGTCGCCGGCTGGCGGTCCGCGCACGCGAACTTCTCGGTGCAGACGGCCAGCCTCAACATCGACCGGGCGCGCAAGGTGCTCACGCTCGGCGAGGCCAAGGCCGCGGAGCTGGAGACCGAGGTCGCCTGGCTCATCGGGGGAAGCGGCGCCGGGCTGCTGCTCGTCGTGGCCGTCGTCGTGCTCACCACGCGGTCACTGCTGCGCCGGCTGCACGACCTGCACGAGCGCACGGTGACCGTCGCCGAGGAAACCCTCCCCGACGTCGTCGACCGGCTCCGGCACGGCCGGCCCGTCGACGACGGGGTCCTGCCGGCGGTGCGCGGGGAGGGCGACGAGGTCGGGCGCATCAGCGACGCGTTCGCCCGGGCCGTGGCCGTGTCCGTCGACGGGCACCGGCAGCTCGCGGCCGAGCGGCACGGGTTCGGCCTCTTCGCCACGGGCATCGCCTCGCGCACCGGGAACCTGGTCAGCCGCCAGCTGAGCCTCACCGAGGACCTCCAGGACACCTTCGGCCACGACGAGGCCCTGCTCGCCCAGCTCATGCGGGCCGACCAGCTCACGGTGGGCATGCGGCGGCAGATCGAGAACCTCCTCATCCTGGCGGGCGGCGAGGTCCCCGACCCGCACACCGAGCCCATGCGCATCGCCGACCTGCTGCGCGAAGCCGCGGCGGAGGTCGAGGACTTCCGGCGCATCGAGCGGCAGGCCCTGGACGAGACCAGCGTGGAACCGCACGCGATCAGCCAGATCAGCCACCTGCTCGCGGAACTGCTGGACAACGCCACCCGCTTCTCCCCGCCGCGGTCGAAGGTGGTCATCCGGGCCGAGAAGGTCACGGACGGGCTGTCCGTCGAGATCGAGGACCGCGGACCGCGGGTCACCCCCGAGCGGTACGAGGAGATGAACGGGCGCCTGCACCAGGCGCCCCCGTACTCCGTCCTGGCGCAGAACGCGCACCGGCTCGGCCTCTTCGTGGTCGGCCACCTCGCCGACCAGCTCCGGGCCACCGTCACCCTGCGCCGCTCGGTGTACGGAGGGACCTCCGCCGTGGTGATCCTCCCCACGGAGCTGCTGGTGGCGACCGAAGCGGAGACACCGCGCGAGATCGTGCCCGCGGGCCCGGCCGCCGCGGAGCCGTCCGCCCCGGAGCCGTCGGCAGCCCGCCCGGCGCCGCGCCCCACCGTGGAACGAGGGCCCGAGCCGGTCGAACGCACGGCCGCCGGGCTGCCGAGCCGCCCCGTGAAGCAGCCCGCGGCCGCGCCCGTGCCCGCCTCCGCCCCCGAGGCGCGGCCGGCCCTGGCCGCCGCCCCCGCGCGCCCGGCACTGCCCGAGCGCGTCCCGCAGACCCACATCGCCGAACAGCTCCGGGCGCCCCGCGCCCCCGAAGCAGCCCCCCGGCCGGACGCGGAGACACCCGAAGAGGTGGCCGACGCCTGGGCGGACTACGAACGCGGGACCCAGACAGTGGAAGAAGAGCTCCGACGGGATCGGCCATGACTACCTCATCGAACGCAGCGACCGACAACGCCATCTACAGCGTCCTGGACAACAACCTGAACAGGATCGCCGGCATCCAGGGAGCGGTGCTCCTGTCCAACGACGGCATCAAGCTCAGCGCCTACCTGCTGGACGAGCCCCAGGCCGAGCGCATGGCGGCCGCGGCCTCCGGCATCGCGGCCACGATGAAGGCGATATCCCGGGAGGTCGAAGGCGGCCGCGTCATCCGCCAGCTGGTCGAGATGGACGACCGGTACCTGTGCATCGTCGGCTGCGGCGAGGGCAGCACGCTCATCGTGGTGACCTCCCGCAAGGCGCGCCTCGGGGAGCTGGGCGGCGAGGCCGTACGCACCGCCCAGGCGCTCGGCGAATGGCTGGGCACCCCGGAGCGCGGCCAGCTGCCGACCGCGTAATGCCGCAGGACGAGCCCCAGCCCGCGCCGCGCCGCCGCCGTACGCGGCTGTACGCCCTGACCGACGGGCGTACGGCCGCACCGCACACCGTCCTCACCATGGACACCACGATCACGGCGGCGGCCGACGGGGACGCCCACGGCGGCCTGCCCACCGAGTGGCGAGCCATCCTCGCCATGTGCGCGCCGCCGGGCGGCCTGGCCGTCGCCGAGATCGCGGCGCGGATGCGCATCCGCCTCACCCCGATGACGCTGCTCCTCGGCGAACTCGCGGACCGCGGGCTGATCCACCACCGGCCGCCCCTGGACGGGGCCGAGACCACAGACGTCCACCTGCTCATGAGAATCAGGGACAACCTTGCCCGGATATGACAGTCCCGCCCCGCGGGAAGCGGCCCCCGTCAAGATCCTCGTCGCAGGGGGATTCGGAGTCGGCAAGACGACCCTGGTCGAGACGATCTCCGAGATCGAGCCGCTGCGCACCGAGGAGCGGCTGACGGCCGCCGGGGTCGGCGTCGACGACCTCGACGGCATCGAGTCCAAGACGGTGACCACCGTGGCGATGGACTTCGGCCGCCTCACCCTCACCGACGCCGGAGTCGTCCTCTACCTGTTCGGCACGCCGGGCCAGGAGCGGTTCTGGTTCATGTGGGACGACCTGCTGAACGGGGCCCTCGGCGCGATCGTGCTGGTCGACACGCGCCGCCTGGACCGCAGTTTCCCCGCGGTGGACTTCTTCGAGAGCCGCGGGCTGCCCTTCGTGGTCGCGGCGAACTGCTTCCACGGCGAACAGGCCTACACCGCCGAGGAGATCGGGGCGGCCCTGCACCTGCGCGACCCCCGCACCCCGGTCCTCATGCTGGACGCCCGCTCCCGGCCCGACGTCCGCGCCTGCCTGCTCGCGCTCCTCGACCGGCTCATCGCCGACGCGGGGGCCGCCACGGCCTGACCTCGCCCGCGGGGGCCGGCCGCCGGGGCCGGCGGCGGCTCAGGCCACCGAGGCCAGGTAGTCCGCCAGGGTCCGGGCCGGGGTCCAGCCCTGCGCGCGGGCCCGGGCCGTGTCCAGGACCACCGGATGGGCCAGCTGGTCCACCGCGTAGCGGCTGAGCGCCGGTTCGGCGGTCGGCAGCGACTCCGCGATCCGGGCCGCCGCCCGTGCCACCGGCAGCGGGAGGTGCCGGATCCGGGCGCGCAGCCCGTGGGCCCGCAAGACCTCCCGTACGGCCGTGTCGCGGGCGTACGGCTGCGCGTCGGCCACGTTGTACGCCCCGGGGGGCCAGCCGGCCGCCGCCAGACAGGCCTCGGCGAGGTTCTCCACCGCCGTCAGGCTGAGCCGTACGTCCGGGCCCGGCAGCAGCAGGGTCCCGGCCCGGACCCGGGAGAGCAGCCGGGGCAGCAGCTGCGTGTCGCCGGGGCCGTAGACCGCCCTCGGCCGCAGCACGACCGCCCCGCCGGCCAGCGCGAGGGCCTCGCCCGCCGCCTTGGTCCGGCCGTAGGCGTTCAGCTGTCCCGTGCGCGGGTGGTCCTCGGTGACCAGGCTCCGGTCGGTCCGCGGGTCGTAGACGCTGGCGCTGCCCACCCAGACCACCGGCCGGCCGGCCGCCGCGCGCAGCAGCCGCTCCGTACCGTCCACGTTGACCGCCCGCATCAGCGCCTCCGCCCGGGAGCCGGGCGCCGGATCGCCGACCGCCGCCGCGCAGTGCACCACCAGGTCGACCCCGGCCAGGTCCGGATCGCCCTGGGCGGCGTCCCAGAAGCGGTGCTCGCCGAGCGGGCCGGGCCTGCGGCCCACGCTCACCCCCCGCGCTCCGCCCGCGGCCGCCGCCCGGGCCACGTGCCCGCCGCAGAAGCCGCTCGCCCCGGTGACCGCGATACGGACGCTCATGCGCCGGCCTCCACCAGCAGCGTCCGCCAGCCCGGCAGGGCCGCCCGCCGGTCCACCCGGGCGCGTGTCACCACCGGCCGCGCGGGGGCCAGCGCCGCCAGGACGTCGGACAGCTGGGCCTCGGCCAGCCGGGCTCCGGGGCAGGCGTGCGGCCCGGCGCCGAACACCAGCCGGGCGGTACCCGGCTCCGCCGGGCGCCGGGCGTCGGGGTCGCGCCGGTGGGCGCCGGCGGCGTGCCGGGCGACCAGCATCAGCCGGTCGCCGCGCCGCACCGGGCAGCCGCCGACCGTGCCGTCCGCGGCGGCCACCCGCGGCAGCAGCGGCGAGGCCGCCGTGACCCGCAGCAGCTCGGCCGCCAGCGCCGGGCGCAGGGCCGCGTCGGCGGCCTGGTCCCACAGCCCGGCGTCGGCGCACCAGGCCACCGCCCGCGGCAGCGCGGCCACGGTGGTGTTGACCGCGGCCACCGCCACCATCGCGGCCAGCGCCCCGTCGCCCAGCCGCCTCCCGCACGAAGGCGCCTCGCCCGGCGCCCCCGCGGCCGGGGCCAGGAGGGAACGCAGCCGGGCGGCGGAGCGGGCCGCCGCGGCTTCCGCGCGCGGGCGGCGCGGTCCGGGCAGGTGGCTGCGTACGGAGGCGGCCGCCGCCTCGGCGGCCGCCTCCGCCACCGCCCGCGGATCGGCGTCCGCGCCCAGCAGCGCGCAGACCACCGAACCGGCGAGCTCCCGGGAGAGTTCGACCAGGTCGATCGCCCCGCCCCGGGCGAGGGGTTCGAGGCGGCGTACGAGCAGCGGCTGCCACTGCGCCCGCAGCCGCGCCACCCCGGCCGCGGAGAGCTGCCCGGCCAGGTCCCGCCGGTCCGACCGGTGCCCGCTGCCCTCCTGATCGAAGAGCACGCCCCCGTCGCCCGCCAGCGCGGAGCGCGCCGCGCCCCCCGTGGTGCCCTCGGCGGTCCGGTCCAGCGGCAGCCGGGTCAGCGCCTGCCGGTAGGCCTCCACCCCGTGCACCAGCAGGGTGCCCCCGATCCGGCGCACGGGCCGTCCGCGCGTCGCGGCCAGCAGCCCGAACAGCACGGGGTGGCTGCCCAGGTAGACCCGGCGGTCGCGCCGCCGGGCCCGGGCGTGGGACGTGTTGCTCATCGGGTACGTACCTTCGTCGTGGGGATCGGGACCGCGGAGTGCGGGAGTGCGCAGAGGGCGGGACCGCCGGTCGACGCCCGCCCCGGGACGGGCTTCACACCGTCGGGCCCAGGCGCTGCGCCGCCATCGCGGAGGTCGCCGCCCGGTCCGGTTTGCGCGAGCGCCCCGACAGGGGGATGCGGGCGAAGAGGAGGGCGTCGGGGCGTGCCGTGCCCATCCGGTGGAGCGGGCCCGACAGGGCGCTGCGCAGGCCGTGCTCGTTCGCGCCGCGCCCCGGCTGCACGACGGCCACCAGCCGCTCGTCGCCGTCGCCGGCCGGGACCCCGACGAGCACGGCCAGCTCCACTCCCGGCACGTGCAGGGCGGGCTCGTACAGTCCCGGGTAGATGTTCTCCGCCCGGCGCAGCACCATGTCCTTGCACCGGCCCTCCAGTACGATCCGGCCCGTGCCGTCCAGCCGCGCCCGGTCGCCCGTGCGCACCCACGGATCGGGCTCCTCGCCGAGGTAGCGCTGCCGGGCCGCGGCTCCGGAGAGAAGCAGCTGGCCGGCCGCGTCGGTCCGGGCCAGGACGCCCGGCAGCGGGGTGCCGACCAGGTCGCCGGGGCCCTCGAAGGCGGACTTCTCCCGTGCCTCCACCGCGGCGGCCGGGAAGAGCTCGGTCAGCGCGTACACCCCCCAGGCCCGGGCCGCGCCGGCTCCCCGAACCCGCTCCAGCAGGGCGGCGTCGGCCGGGGCCGAGCCCGTCCAGACCCGGCCGTGGAAGCGGGCTCCCGCGTCCAGCGCGTCCCGCAGCCCGGGCGGGGTCAGATAGGTGTCCCGGGGGCGCAGCCGGTGGAGCTGGCGGGCCAGCACCCGCGGGTCGCGGGCCGGGAGCGCGACGGGGGCGCCGCACGTCAGCGACGGGACCAGGACGAAGAAGGTGCCCCCGAGCACGGGCTGGTCCGGGACCGCGTCGAAGAGGGAGGCGACCGTGGCCATCCCGGCGGCCAGGCTGGAGCGGGTGTGCACCACGGCGCGCGGCCGGGAGGTGGTCCCCGAGGTGAACACGATCACCGCGTCCCCGTCGTGGTCCCCGTGCACCGGAACCCCGGCCCGGGAGGCCGCCAGGTCCAGCGCGGGCGCGCAGCCCGGCAGCCGGGGCCCGACGGTGGCGACCGGGCCCAGCTCGGCCAGGTCGGGCAGGGCCAGCCCCGCCCGGCGGGCCAGCGGCCGGGCCCAGCCCGCCACCGCCTGCGCGGCCGCGTCGGCCAGCACCAGCGAGGGCCGGGCCAGCGCGAGCCGGGCGCGCAGCACGTCCGGCCCCGCACCCGGGTCGAGCACGGCCCCGCGCAGCCCGAGCCGCCACAGGGCCAGGAGGACGGCGAGGGCCCGCGGCCCGGGCCGTACGGCGACCCCGACGGTGTCCCCGGCGCGCAGCCCGCGCGCGTGCAGGGCGGCGGCGAACGCGTCGGACAGCTCGGCGAGTTCCCCGCGGGTGGCGCGGACCCGGGCGGCGCCGGTCCGGGTGGCGGTGAGCAGGGCCGGCCGCTCGGGGCGGCTGCGCAGCGCGTGGTCGAGGCGGTCGAGCATCAGCGGGGATCCGTTCCGTGCGTGCCGCTGCCCTGGTCCAGGTACCAGCGGGCGGTGCCCGCGATCCCGTAGGCCCGCAGGCGCCGCGTGGAGTTCTCCACGACCATCTCCCGGCAGTGGACGATCCGGTCGGTGTGGCGGCGTACGGCGTTCAGGAAGAGCCGGTCGGTGGGGGAAGGGCGCCGGGGCATGCCGCCGACGGCCAGGTACAGCTCGGCGGTGATGGCCATGTTGTTCCCGGCGTGCATGCGGTACGGGGCCCGGTAGCCCTTGCGGCGCGCGTGCCGGGGCCGCAGCCGCCCGAACAGCGCGGCGAGTGCGACGAGCACGCCGAAGCCGGCCCGGCCGAGCGGGCCGTGCTCGTCGCGCCGGGCGACGATCCGCCCGCATACCAGCCCGGGGCGCCGGGTGAGGGCGGCCCGCGCGGCGCGCGTCCAGCCGGACCGGGGCAGGCAGTCGGCGTCCGTGCGGGCGAGCAGGGACGCGCCCCGGCCGATCGCGTACCGGAATCCGGTGTCGACGGCCGAGCCGACCCCCTTCTCCGGCTCCTCGATCACCTCGACGGGGAACGGCGCGCCCGCCGCGAACTCCCGGGCGATCTCGGCCGTGCGGTCCGCCGAGGCGTTGTCGACGACGAGCAGGGTGAAGTCCCGGTCGTGCTGGGCGGCGAGGGCGTCCAGGGTCTGGGCGAGACGGGCCTCCTCCTCGTGCGCGGGCACGACCACCCACAGGGACGGGCTCACGACTTCTCCCACACCATCGTCGTGATGCTGATGCCTCCGCCGAGTCCGACGAACAACACCCGTTGCCCCGGCTCCAGTTCGGTGAACACCCGGTCCAGCTGGACGCCGATGCTCGCGCTCGCCACGTTGCCGAGCTCGGGCACGGTCACCACCAGCTTCCCGGCCGGCACCCCGGTCAGCTCCGCGAACCGCTCCAGGTAGGGCACGGTCACCTGGTGCACCAGCACCTTGGCGAAGCCGTCCCAGTCCATCCCCGTCCGGTGGAGCGTCCGGTCGATGACGGCCGTGCCCACCTTCTCGAAGACGCCGCGCAGTTCGTGCCCGTCACCGCGGAAGTAGGTGTGCTCGTCCCCGCGCGGGTGGCGCGAACCGCCGCCCGGGATGCCCCCGACCTCCCAGTGCTCCGAGTGGGTCTCGGTGTCCACGTCGAGGATCCCGCCGCGCTCCACGGCCTCCACGACCACGGCGGCGCCCGCGTCTCCGAACGTGTACCCGGCGAAGCCGTCGCGGAACTCGGCCGGGCCGGCGGGGTCCTTGCGCACCGCCCGGCTCGGCGTCTCCCCGGTGACCACGAGCGCCCGCCGCGCCCGCCCGGCCAGGACCATCGACCGGGCGAGGTCGACGCCGTTCACGAAGCTGTTGCAGGCGTTGGTGACGTCCAGGGCGTGAGCCCGCGATCCCAGCTCGGCCTGCACGATGTGCGCGGTGGCGGGCTCGACCATGTCGCGGGAGGCGGAGGCGAAGAGCAGCAGGTCGATGTCGAGCGGGCTCAGGCCTGCGGCGTCCAGGGCCCGGCGGGCGGCGCCCGCGGCGAGCGTGGAGGCGTACACCCCAGGGCCGGCGACGCGGCGGGTGACGATCCCGGTGGCCTGCCTCAGCAGTGTCGGCGGCAGTGTGAGGCCGCTGCGCAGGGCCACCTCCCGCTGGAGGGAGTCCGAGGAGAGGACCTCGGCGGGCAGCAGGCTGCCGACGGCGGTTATCCCGGCGCGCGGCCGTTGGTCACTTGGCTGAAAGGGCATGCCCACACGATGGCAAGCCGGCATCCCCCGGGCCTGAGTACGGATGCTCAGATCGGTGCACGGGCCGGATGAGTATCCCCGCGCGGGGGCGCCGACCGCGAAGTGGAGCGGCTCCGGGGGCTGTTGCGCGGCGGGTGGTTCGCCTACCGTCTTCGCCAGACGCGCGGGCCGTCGGCGGTGACCCTTGCCGTTCTCCGGCTGTACGGCCGGGTGTCAGACAAGGATCTCCGTCCGGTACCCGGGGGGCGCTGTCCTTGGGGCGCCCCTCGCCTCCCCCCTCACCCGCAGAGGTCGACACGCCATGGCAGAACTCAACCGCCGCCGGTTCCTGCAGATCGCGGGGGGCACCGCCGCGCTGACGATGCTGAACGACAGCATCGCGCGGGCCGCCGCGATCCAGGCCCAGGGCACCACCGGCACGATCCGGGACATCGAGCACGTCGTCGTCCTGATGCAGGAGAACCGGTCCTTCGACCACTACTTCGGCGCGATGAAGGGCGTCCGGGGCTTCGGGGACCCGCGGCCGGTCCTCCAGGACAACGGCAAGTCCGTCTTCCACCAGTCCAACGGGACCAAGGACATCCTCCCCTTCAACCCGCAGATCGCGGACCTCGGGATGCAGTTCCTCGAAGGCCTGAACCACGACTGGGCGGGCGGCCACCAGGCGTACAACAACGGCAAGTACGACAAGTGGATCCCGGCCAAGACGGCCACGACCATGTCGTACATGACCCGGAACGACATCCCGTTCCACTACGCCCTGGCCGACGCCTTCACCGTCTGCGACGCCTACCACTGCTCCTTCATCGGCGCCACCGACCCGAACCGCTACTACATGTGGACGGGCTACACGGGCAACGACGGTACCGGCGGCGGCCCCGTCCTCGGCAACCAGGAGCTCGGCTACGGCTGGAAGACCTACCCCGAGCGGCTGGAGGCGGCCGGAGTCTCCTGGAAGGTCTACCAGGACATCGGCGACGGCCTGAACGCGGCGGGCTCCTGGGGCTGGATCAACGACGCCTTCCGCGGCAACTACGGCGACAACTCGCTGCTGTACTTCAACACTACCGGAGCGCCCAGCCCGGCAGCCCCCTGTACGAGAAGGCCCGCACCGGCACCAACGTCAAGGCGGGCGAAGGGTACTTCGACCGGCTGCGCGCCGACGTGGTGAACGGCACCCTGCCGCAGGTCTCCTACATCGCGGCCCCCGAGGCGTTCAGCGAGCACTCCAACTGGCCGACGAACTTCGGCGCCTGGTACATCTCGAAGGTCCTGGACGCGCTGACGGCGAACCCGGCCGTGTGGGCGAAGACCGCCCTGTTCATCACCTACGACGAGAACGACGGCTTCTTCGACCACGTGGTGCCGCCGTACCCGCCGGCCTCCTCGGCCTGGGGGCTGTCCACGGCGAGCGTGACCGGCGACCTCTACAACGGGGGCGGCGGGTACGCGGCCGGCCCCTACGGGCTCGGCCCGCGCGTCCCGATGATCGTGGTCTCCCCGTGGAGCAAGGGCGGCTACGTCTGCTCCGAGACCTTCGACCACACCTCGGTGATCCGCTTCATGGAGAAGCGCTTCGGCGTGCAGGAGCCCAACATCTCGCCGTGGCGGCGGGCGGTCTGCGGTGACCTGACCTCGGCGTTCGACTTCACCCGGGCGGACGCGGCGCCGGCCGCCCTGCCCTCCACGGCCGGGTACGTCCCGCCGGACAAGGACCGCCACCCCTCCTACCGCCCGACCCCGCCGGCCACGGGCGTCCTGCCCAGGCAGGAGGCCGGGTCCAAGCCGACCCGCGCCCTGGGCTACCGCCCGTACGTGGACGGCGCCCGCACCACGTCCACCGGCAAGTTCACCCTGACCTTCTCCTCCGGCCCCACCCTCGGCGCCCACTTCCACAGCACCTCGGGCAACCGCACGGACGGCCCCTGGCCCTACACCGTCGAGGCGGGCAAGACCCTCTCGGACACCTGGAGCACCAGCAGCTCCACCGGCCACCAGATCAACCTCACGGTCTGGGGTCCGAACGGCTTCCTGCGCAGCTGGAAGGGCCCGACCAAGACGGCCGGCCCCGAGGCCACGGCCCGCCACGTGGACTCCACCGGCAACCTCGCCCTCACCCTGACCAACCCCGGCCCGGTCGCGGTGAACCTCACGGTGACCAACGCCTACGGCGGCGCGGCCCAGACGCTCCTGGTCAACCCCGGCGCCACGGTCTCCCACACGGTGAACCTCGCCGCCACGGCCCGCTGGTACGACGTGAAGGTGGTCTCCGACAAGGACGCCACCTTCCTGCGCCGCTTCGCCGGCCACGTGGAAACGGGTGCCCCGGGCCTCTCCGACCCGGCGATCAGGACCGTCTGACCCGGTCCTGCGGGGTGCGCAGCAGCCGCCGTTCCAGGACCGGGAGGTCGCCGGGGCGGTGGCTGCGGGCGTGTCCGAGCAGGCGGTCGCGGGCGGTGTCCGCAACCCGGCGGCGCTTGGGGTGGCGGGCGGTGAACTCCTCGCTCGCGAAGAACCGTACGGCGCCCTCCAGGCCGGCCCGGTCCGTCTCCCGCACGGCCCAGGCCAGTTCCTCCGTGGCCGCGCCGGCCAGCAGCCGCACGGGAGCCCGCTCGGCGAGCAGCCATGCCGCGTCACGGGGCTCCTCCCGCACGGCGCCCAGCCAGCTGAACACCACGCCGAGCGGCACCCCGCGGGGCAGGCCCGGCTCGTCCTCGCCCCGGGCCAGGGCCCGGGCGTACTCCCGCAACCGCTCGGGGGCGGCGGCCGCCCACCGGGCGCGGTGGCGGGCCGGGATCCCGTCCGGGGACAACGGGTCGCGCAGGCGGACGGCCTCGTCGGTGAGGTGCGCGCCCTGTGAGCTCTCCGCGCACATGCAGGTGAAGCCCCGGTCCTCGACGGGGTGCGGCCGTGCGGCCGTGACCGCCTTGATCTCGTCCCGGTCGCTGATCTCGTACGTCGGGGGGTGATGGGGATGCCGGGCCCCGTCGCGGCGCGAGAAGTCCCCCATGACCAGTGGCTGCGGACGCGGTATCGGCTTCACGGTGTGATCGTAGGCCCGGTGGGCAGAGGTACGGCGCCGGCTTCTTGGACTCCGTCACCGAGGGAGAACGCATGGCCATCGCCCACCGCAGGATCGGCACCGGTCCCGTCCGCGTCATCGTGCTGCACGACTGGTTCGGCACCTCCGCCAACTGGGGCTCCGCGCTCGACTGCCTCGACCCGCAGGGGTTCTCGTACGCCTTCCTCGACTACCGCGGCTACGGCACGCGGCGGGACGTCCCCGGCCGCTACGACCTGCCCGAGATCGCCGACGACGTCCTGGAGCTCGCCGACGAGCTCGGCTGGGAGACGTTCTCCCTCCTCGGCCACTCCATGGGCGGCAAGGCGATGCAGCAGGTCCTCGTCCGCGCCCCCGAGCGGATCGAGAAGCTGGTCGGGCTCGCCCCGGTGCCGGCCGCGCCCTACGCGATGGACGACGCCGCGCACACCCTCTTCCACGGCGCCGCCGAGGACCCGGAGAAGCGGCGCGTCATCCTCGACCTGGTCACCGGGAACCGGGCGAGCCGCCACTGGGTGGAGCGCATGGTCGCCCACTCCCGGGACGTGTCGCGGCCCGAGGCCTTCGCCGCCTACCTGGCGAGCTGGCAGCCGCTGGACCTGTCCTCCGCGGTCAAGGGCAACACCGTCCCGGTGCTGGTCCTCGTGGGGGAGTACGACCTCGCGCTGACCGCCGACGTGATGCGCGCCACCTGGCAGGCCTGGTACCCGAACTGCCGGATCCGCACCCTCCCGGGCGCCGGCCACTACCCGCCCCACGAGACCCCGGTCGCCTTCGCCACCGAGGTGGAGGCCTTCCTGCGGGCCTAGCGGAGGACTCGCGCCCACGGAAAAGCCCGTGAGGGGTACGAGGAAACCTCGTACCCCTCACGGGCTCTACAGGGTGAGTGACGGGACTTGAACCCGCGGCCACCTGGACCACAACCAGGTGCTCTACCAACTGAGCTACACCCACCACGAAGGGTGGCGGACCACCCGTTCGACGTGCATGCACAGCATAGCCGATCAGCGGGGTGCTCCCGCGACGCGTTATCGCCCGGGCGGGGGCCGGGCGCCGCCTCCGGTGTGGCCCCGCTCACAGCAGCGGGGGCCGGGGCGGGCGGGGCGAGGCGGCGCCGGACCGGCGCGGCCCCTCCCCCCGTGGCGCGGCCCACGGCAGGATCACCCGTATGACCCGTGAACCCGCACCCTTCACGACCGAGGACTACGCCGCCCGGATGGCGGTCGCCGCGCGGACGGCCGCCGACGCCGGACTGGCCGGGCTGCTGATCGCACCTGGGCCCGACCTGACGCACCTCACCGGCTACCGCCCCACCGCCGAGACCGAGCGGCTCACCCTGCTGGTCCTGGCCGTCGGGCGGGAACCGGTGCTCGTGGTGCCCGCACTGGAGGCCCCGGACGCCGCCAAGGCACCCGGCGCCGCCGCGCTGGCCCTGCGCGACTGGACCGACGGGAAGAACCCGTACGCGCTGACCGCCCCGCTGCTGGACGCCGCCGGACGCTTCGGGGTGAGCGACAACACCTGGGCCCTGCACCTCCTCGGACTGCAGCAGGAGTTGCCCGCCACCTCCTACGCCCCCCTCACCGACGCGCTGCCCATGCTGCGCGCGGTGAAGGACGGCCGGGAGCTGGAGCGCCTGGCCGCGGCCGGCGCCGCGGCCGACGCCGCCTACGCGCAGATCCTCCACGTCCCCTTCGCGGGCCGCCGCGAGAGCGAGGTGGCCGAGGACCTGGCCGCGCTGCTGCGCGCGCACGGCCACTCCCAGGTCGACTTCACCGTCGTCGGCTCCGGACCCAACGGCGCCAACCCGCACCACGAGGCCGGGGAGCGGGTCATCCGGCACGGCGACATGATCGTCCTCGACTTCGGCGGCCTGCGGTACGGCTACGGCTCCGACATCTCCCGCACCGTGCACGTGGGCGAGCCCACCGCCGAGGAGCAGCGCGTCCACGACGTGGTCCGCGAGGCCCAGCAGGCCGGGGTGGCCGCCGTCCGCCCCGGCGTCTCCTGCCAGGAGGTGGACCGCGCGGCCCGCGCGGTGATCACCGGGTTCGGCTACGGAGACCGCTTCATCCACCGCACCGGACACGGCATCGGGGTCACGACCCACGAGCCGCCGTACATGGTCGAGGGCGAGGAGCAGCCGCTGGTCCCCGGCATGTGCTTCTCGGTCGAGCCGGGCATCTACCTGCCCGGCCGGTTCGGCGTCCGCATCGAGGACATCGTGACCGTCACCGAGGACGGCGGGCGCCGCCTCAACAACGCCCCGCGCGAGCTCGCGATCGTCGAGTAGCGCCCTCAGGGCCCCAGCACGACGGCGGATTCGCCCGGCAGGTGGATCCGGCCGTCCGCGCCCGGGTGCTCGAACGGCTCCCAGGCGGCCAGCACCCGCACGCCGTTGCGGCCCAGCGCGATCGTCACCGGCTCGGGGGAGAGGTTCACGGCCACCCGTACGTCTCCCCGCCGGAAGGTGAGCCAGCGCCGCTCCTCGTCGTAGGCGACCCGGACCGCCGCCAGGTCCGGATCGCGCAGGTCCGGGTGCGAGCGGCGCAGCGCGACGAGGGTGCGGTACCAGGCCAGCAGGCGGGCGTGGCCCGGCTGCTCCGGCTCGGCCCAGTCCAGGCAGGAGCGGTCCCGGGTCGCCGGGTCCTGCGGGTCGGGGATCTTCGCCGCCTTCCACCCGTGCGCCGCGAACTCCCGCCGCCGGCCGGTCCGTACGGCCTCCGCCAGCTCCGGGTCGGGGTGGTCGGTGAAGTACTGCCACGGCGTGCCCGCGCCCCACTCCTCACCCATGAACAGCATCGGCACGAACGGCCCGGTCAGCGCCACGGCCGCGGCACACGCCAGCAGCCCGGGGGAGAGCGAGGCGGAGAGCCGGTCGCCGAGCGCCCGGTTGCCGATCTGGTCGTGGGTCTGGGTGTAGCCGAGGAAGCGGTGCGCCGGGGTCCGGCGGCGGTCGACCGGACGGCCGTGGCGGCGGCCGCGGAAGGAGGACCAGGTCCCGTCGTGGAAGAAGACACGGGTCAGGGTCTTGCCGAGGGCGGCCAGCGGCGCCTGCGCGAAGTCGGCGTAGTAGGCATGGGATTCACCGGTCAGCGCGCAGTGCAGGGCGTGGTGGAAGTCGTCGTTCCACTGGGCGTGCAGCCCCAGGCCCCCTTCGGCGCGCGGGGTGGTGGTGTGCGGGTCGCACCGGTCGGACTCGGCGATCAGGAACAGCGGCCGCCCGGTCTCGGCCGCCAGCTCGTCCACCGCGGCGGCCAGTTCCTCCAGGAAGGTCAGGGCCCGCCCGTCGGCGAGCGCGTGCACGGCGTCCAGCCGCAACCCGTCGATCCCGTAGTCGCGCAGCCAGGCCAGCGCGCTGCCCAGGAAGAACGCGCGCACCTCGTCGGAGCCGGCCGCGTCCAGGTTCACCGCCGCGCCCCAGGGGGTGTGGTGGGTCTCGGTGAAGTACGGGCCGTAGGCGGGCAGGTGGTTGCCGGCGGGGCCGAGGTGGTTGTGGACCACGTCCAGGACCACGCCCAGCCCCGCGGCGTGGGCGGCCTCCACGAACCGGGCCAGCCCGGCCGGGCCGCCGTACGGCTCGTGCACCGACCAGGGGGCGACCCCGTCGTACCCCCAGCCGTGCCGGCCGGGGAAGGAGCAGACGGGCATCAGCTCCACGTGCGTGACGCCGAGGGCGGTGAGGTGGCCCAGGCGCGCGGCGGCGGCGTCGAAGGTGCCCTCGGGCGTGAAGGTGCCGATGTGCAGCTCGTACAGGACCGCGTCCTGCAGCGGGATGCCCGGGGCCGCGGCCGCCGGCTCGGGCAGGAGCGCGAAGTCGACCACCGCCGACAGGCCGTCGGGGCCGTCCGGCAGCCGCCGGGACCGCGGGTCGGGCCGCGGGACCGGGTCGCCGTCGAGCAGGAATCCGTACCGGCTCCCGTCCGACGCCGGGGCCTGCACGGTCCACCAGCCGTCGCGCTCTGCGTCGCGCGCCATCTCGTACGCCTCGTCGTCGAGTCGCATGGCGACATGACCTGTCAGCGGTGCCCACACCTCGAACTGCACGGACGTTCCCCTCGTCTGCGGCGCTGTTCAGCATGCGTATCCTGCCCATCATCCGGGGCTCGGCGGGGGAGTTCTGGACACTCCGGCCTTGTCGGGCTGACAATCACCCTGTGACGTCGAGTTTCGAGTTCTCCGCCTATCCCGTGCCGCGGCTCTCCGACGCCGAGCGTGACTGGGCGCTGGACCAGCTCCGCGAGGGTGCGGCCCAGGGCATGCTGTCGCACGACACCCTCGTGCGCCGCATCGAACTCGCCCTGGCCGCCCGCCGCTCCGAGGACCTCGCGGTCCTCACCGCCGACCTCCCGGGGCGGGAGCGCGTCGAAGACCGGTGGACCCGTCGGCTGTTCGGCTGGGTCGGGCGGATGTCCGCCGTCTCGGTCGGGGTCCGGCGCGCCTGGGCCGCGGAGAAGCTGCCCAAGCTGCTGCTGCCGCACCCCGGCACGGGGCGCCTGCGGATCGGCCGCGACCCCGGCAGCGGGCTGCGGCTCAGCCACGAGACCGTCTCCCGCGCGCACGCGGAACTGAGCCTGCGCGACGGGGTGTGGGTGCTCAAGGACCTCGGCTCCACCAACGGGACCACGGTCAACGGGCACCGGGTGACGGGCTCCGCGGTGGTCCGGGACGGCGACCAGGTCGGCTTCGGGAAGGTGACCTTCCGCTTGTCCTCGAGCTGAACCCCGCCCCACGGACCGGCGGAGCCGTGGTGCAGGGTGGCGGGCATGGAACACAAGCCTGTCGTGCGCCGCGCACGCGTAGGGGACCTGCCCCGCCTGGTCGAACTCATGCGGGAGCACATCGCGTACGAGAAGTCGGCGCCCCGGCCGCCCGGCCTCGCCGAGCGGCTGGGGCCCCAGCTGTTCGCCGAGGACGCCCGGATGTGGGTGCTGCTCGCGCAGACCCCGGACGGGCGGAGCGCCGGATACGCCGCGTGCTCGGCCGAGTTCTCCTTCTGGGACGCCGGCTACTACCTCCACATGGACTGCCTCTACCTGGCCGAGGAGGCCCGCGGGCACGGACTGGGCGCCGCCCTGATGGACGGCGTGCGCGAGCTGGCCCGCGAGCTCGGCCTCGGGCAGGTCCAGTGGCAGACCCCCGACTGGAACGAGGGCGCGATCCGGTTCTACGACCGGCTCGGCGCCACCGGACAGCCCAAGCGCCGGTACGGCCTGCCCGTGGACCCCGGCGGCGACAGGGCGCCGGCCGCGGCTAGGGCGCGGTGAGGCGTTCGTAGGCGGCCAGGACGGTCCGGGACTGGTGCTCCACCTGCGTGGCGACCGGGACCCAGCGGGCCTGGAAGCGGGCCGCGAAGTCCTCGCACCACTCCGTGACCAGCCGGTCCAGCGCGGGCGCCGACGGGTGGCCCTGCGTGCGCAGCACCCGCAGCAGCATCGCGGCGGCGCGCAGCGACATGCGCCGCCCGAAGGCGTCGATGCTGGCGACGTACGCCGTGGTGGCCTCGGCGGGGGCCCCGTCGCCGCTCCATTCGGCGGTGATCCGGGGGATCAGCGCGAGCGTCCAGTCCACCGCGCGCAGCAGGGGCGCCGCCGGGTCCTCGTACGGCAGCGGGCCGCGGCGGATCGCGTCCCGTACGGCGGCCACGCGGGCGGTGTCCTCGCCGAGCCGCGCGGCCAGCATCCGCAGGGCGCCGCGCGGGTCGGGGTGCGGGGTCGGGTCATTGACCAGGTCCGAGGCCCACATGGGGACTTCGACGATCGCGGTGGTGCCGGCGTACCGATGGGCGTGGTACCAGGTGCTGAGCCGGGTGTCCTCGGGGTGGAAGGCCCCGGCGGCCTCGCTCCCCGGCTGCGGGATCACGAAGATCCCGGGCCCGGGGGAGGGCCAGCCGGCGGCGTCGGAGGCCCCGTTCTCCACCGGGATGCGCAGCTCGGCGGCCGATTTGCCGAAGGGCTCCGCGAGGCCGGAGATGTCCCGGGTCAGCTGGACCCAGGAGCCGCCGAGGTCGGTGGCGTGCAGCGAGACCTGGAGGACGGGCCGCAGCTCGTCGATGAGGGCGGTCAGGGCCAGGGTCTCGGGCGGCAGCCGGTCCGGGGGCAGTAAGGACGGCGCCCACTCGGGCTGTTCGGGGCCGGGGGGCCGGAAGAAGTGCCGGTGGTAGTCGAGGAGCGAGTACGGCTGGGGCGTGCGGTGCAGGTCCGCGCCGTCGGGATCGGCGCAGAGCAGGAAGTGCCAGCCGCAGCCGGTGCGCGGGCCGGGTTCGTGCAGCAGCCGGCGGGCGAGGGAGAGGACGGTGGCGCCGCCGACGGGTTCGTTGGCGTGGGCCCCGGCGACCACGAGGACGTCCCGGCGGGCCTCGCCGGTGCTCGCGAGGGAGAGCACCCAGAGGGGCTGCCCGGCTCGGGAGGTCCCGGCCTGGCGGAGCCGGACCGAGGCGGGGTGTTCGTCCGCGAGGGCTCGGGCGGCCAGGGCGAGCTCGTGGGGTGTGGGGTAGCGCATGTCGCGGAGGAGTGTCACAAGGGATGCCATGCCCGCCGGGCCCGGACCCTACTGCTGCGCAGGCCGCACAGTTCCCCCTGGGCTCCGCCCCGCGCCTCAATCGCCGGCGGGGCTGGTTTCGGCTCCGCCTGGCGTCCAGGCGCGGCGCGGTTGCCGGGGGCAGGCCCCCGCCCCGCGCCTCAGTCGCCGGCGGAGCTGGAATCGCCCCCGCCGTCGGGTGGGTGCGGCGCCGTTGCCGGGGGCCGGCCCCCGGACCCCCGCGCCTCAATCGCCGGCGGGGCTGGTTGTGGCTGCGGCCGTCCGTCTCCAACGCCGGCGGGGGCTCATTCCAGCCCCGCCGGCGTTTGAGGCGCGGGGTGCGGGGCGGAGCCCCGGTTGGGGGGCCCTGCTGACCCGGGCGCGGCACCGCACCGGCCCCGCCCGCCCCGGCGGGGAGGCCGGGGCGGAGGGGGTGTCAGGTGCGGACGAGGGCGAGGGCCGGGGATTTGGCCAGGAGGAGGGGGAGGGCCGCCTCCCCCTCGTACGGGGCGCCCCCCGCCAGCGGGACCCAGCGGCCCGGCGGCAGCGGCAGGACCGTCCCGCGCCAGCCCCCCGCGAGGCCCAGCCGGTGCGCGAGCCGGGTGGCCACCACCACCAGGCCGGGGGAGCGGGCGAAGGCCAGGCAGTGGTCCGCCGCCGGACCCCGCGCCGCCAGCGGGGCGTACCCGGTGAAGAGCTCCGGCCGGTCCCGCCGCAACCGCAGCACCGCCGCCGTGAGCGCCAGCTTCTCCTCGGCCGGGCCGTCCGCGGCGGCCCCCGCGTCCAGCCGGGCCAGCGTCTCCCGGGGGAAGCGGGCCGGACGCCGGTTGTCCGGATCCACCAGCGCCCGGTACTCCGTCTCCGCGCCCTGGTACACCTCCGGCACCCCCGGCATCGCCAGATGCAGCAGCGCCATGCCCAGCACATTGGCCCGGGCCGCCTCCGCCAACTCCGCCGGCAGCTCGAGCGGCCCGGGCGCGCACCCCGCCACCGTCGCCTCGTAGGCCTCGTCCGGCTCCGTCCAGCTGGTCCGCACGCCCGCCTCCCTGACCCCCTTCAGCAGCGCCTCGGCCAGCCGGGGCACGGCCTGCGGAGCCTCCCCCAGGCCCAGCGCGGTCTGCCGGGCCGTCCACGCCAGCGCCGGGTCCGCTCCGGCCGCCCCCTCCATCGCCCCCGGCGCCTGCGACAGCACCGAGATCCTGGCCCGGACGTCAGCGCTGCGCTTGGTGTCGTGGGTGGACAGCACCGTCCCCGACCGGGGCCAATCCCGCTCCAGCCGCTCGCAGTACGCGTGGAACTCCGCCGCCGACACCCCCGGCCGCCCGGGGTCCCCGCCGACCTCGGTGGCCGACAGCAGCGGCGCGTACCGGTAGAAGGCCCGGTCCTCGAGGGACTTGGCCCGCAGCGCGGCCGAGGTCTGGGCGAAGCGGGCCGCGAAGGCGGGATCGCGCAGCAGCAGCTCCCGTACGCCGGCCACCGCGCCCGGTCCGGCCACCGCGGCCGCCCGCTCCACGGCCCCGGGATCCGGCTCGGGCTCGCCGGGGTAGGGCCGGTAGACCGGATAGGCGATCAGCAATTCGCGCACGCCCGCCGCGAGTTCGGGACCGGCCCGGCGTTCCAGCGCGCCCAGCTCGGCGGCCAGGTCCCCGGTCAGCACCTCCCGCGCGCACGCCTCCGCGATCGGCTCCCACCCCGCGGCGCCGGTGAACTCGGCAAAGCGAAGCGCCAGTTCGGCCGCGCCGTCCGGATCGGTGAACACCCCGTCCACCCGGTGCAGCGCGTCGTACCCGGTGGTGCCCGCCACCGGCCAGGCGGGCGGCAGCCGTTCGTCCCGGGCCAGGATCTTCTCCACCACCACCCAGCAGTGCGGACCCGCCGCCGCCCGCAGCCGCCGCAGGTACCCCTCGGGGTCCGCCAGCCCGTCCACGTGGTCGATGCGCAGTCCCTCCACCACCCCGTCCCGGACCAGCTCCAGCACCTTGGCGTGGGTGGCCGTGAACACCTCAGGGTCCTCCACCCGGACCCCGATTAGATCCGAGATGGTGAAGAAGCGCCGGTAGTTGAGGTCGGTCCTGGCCTCGCGCCACCAGGCCGGCCGGTACCACTGCGCGGCCAGCAGCTCGGGCAGCTCCAGCCCCGCGGTCCCCTCCCGCAGCGGGAACTCCTGCTCCCCGTAGCGCAGCACGTCCCCGTCGGCCTTCAGCTCACACGACTCCACCGGTCCGGCCAGCACCGGCAGCAGGACCTGCCCGCCGCCCGCCTCCCAGTCGATGTCGAACCAGCGGGCGAACGGCGAGTCCGGACCGTCGCGCAGGACCTCCCACAGCGGCCGGTTCAGCCGCAGCGGCGCCGGCACCGCCATGTGGTTCGGCACGATGTCGAGGACCAGGCCCAGCCCGTGCGCCCGGGCGGCGGCGGCCAGCGACCGCAGGCCCGGCTCGCCGCCCAGCTCCTCGCGCACCCGCGCGTGGTCGGTGACGTCGTACCCGTGCTCCGAACCGGGCGCCGCCTCCAGCACAGGGGACAGGTGCAGGTGCGACACGCCGAGCGAGGACAGGTACGGTACGGCTGCCTCGGCCGCGGCGAAGGTGAACTCCGGACGCAGCTGGAGACGGTAGGTCGACGCCGGGGTGACCGGTGTCGGAGCATCAGATTCCGATTGAATGCGTGACCGTGGCAGGCTCATGAGAACGTACGTACCCAGTCAGCCGGATTCCGTGCCATTACCCAATGCATACGAGTGACTGCGCCGGGTTAGCGTTGCTCAAGTGGTTGGAACCGTCAACACCTATCGAAGAGTCATCGCCCTGACCGGGCCCCTTCTCCCCTTCATCTCGTTCTTCGCCCGACTGCCCGTCGCGATGTCCCAGTTCGGCAGCGTCGTGCTGGTCGCCCAGACCAGCGGCTCGATCGCCACCGGCGCCGTCGTCGGCGGCGCCCTCTCCGCAGGCCAGGTGGTCTTCGGACCCGTCCTCGGCCGGCTCGCCGACCGGTACGGCCAGCGGCCCGTCGTGCTGAGTGCCGCGGCCTTCAACGCCGTCGCGACCGCCGCCCTGGTGGCCGGCGCCCTCGGCCACCTCGCCACCCTCCCGCTCGCCGCCGTCGGAGCCGTGGCGGGCGCCTCCATCCCGCTCGTCGGGCCGCTCGCCCGGACCCGCTCCGTGGCCCTCGCCCACCGCGCCAAGTCCGACGAGAGCGTGGTGGGCGCCGTCCACTCGCTCGAAGGCACCCTGGACGAGGTCTCCTTCGTCCTGGGCCCCGCCTTCGTCGGACTCGCCTCGATCGTCGCCCACCCCGCGCTCGCCCTCGGCGGGGCCGCCGTCCTCATCGCCGTCTTCGGCACCGCCTTCGCGCTGCATCCCACCGCCGCCGTCACGGACGGACGCCCCGCGCGGACCCGTACCAAGGAGCGCCGGGCCCGGCAGCCGCGCGTGGTGCACGCCGTCCGCGGCTCCCTCGCCCTCCAGGGCGCCATGTTCGGCGCCTGCCAGGCCGGGATCGCCGCGCTCACCATGCGGCTGGGCGTCCCCGAGCAGGCCGCCGTCGTCTACGCCGCCATGGGCGTCGTCAGCGCGGTCGTCGGCATCTCGCTCGGCGCGCTGCCCGCCCGCTTCGGGCTGCGACTGCGCTG
The DNA here is from genome assembly GCF_001746425.1 of Streptomyces subrutilus. Classification (GTDB taxonomy): domain Bacteria; phylum Actinomycetota; class Actinomycetes; order Streptomycetales; family Streptomycetaceae; genus Streptomyces; species Streptomyces subrutilus_A. Next base: position 5,778,156 of record NZ_MEHK01000001.1, read on the forward strand.
GCGGGCGGCCACCGGCGCCGCGCTGCTGCTCTCGGTGCCGCTGCTGTTCACCACCGCCCTGTGGCCGCTGTACCTGGTCGTCACCGTCCTCGGCGCGGCCTACGCCCCGCACCTGATCACCGCGTTCGCCCTCACCGAGCGGGTCGTGGAGCCCGCCCGGCTCGCCGAGTCGACGGCCTTCGCCGCCAGCGCCCTCGTCGCCGGGCAGGCCCTCGCGCTGCCGCTCGCCGGCCGGCTCGCCGAGTCCTACGGGCCCGCCGCGGCCTTCGCCGTGGCCGTGGGGGCCGCCGCGCTCTGCCTGGCCCTCGCCCTCCTGACCCGGGTGCCCGACGCCCGAACCCACGGCCGGGCCCCCGTCCCGGCACAGCAGACCGGATCCCCGGCCGCGGACGGGAGCTCCGCCTACGCCGGGCGCTGAAGCACCACCAGACACCGTCCTGTCAGCGCCACCCGGTCCCCGGCCGCGAACTGCGGCCCGGTGCCGGGTGGCAGTACGTCCGGCCGCGCCGTGTCCACCACCAGCCGCCACTGCGTCCCGTGCCCCGCCGGGACGGTGAACTCCTGCGGATCGGGCCCCGCGTTGAACATCAGCAGGAACGAGTCGTCGGTGATCCGCTCCCCGCGGGTCCCCGGCTCGGAGATCGCCTCCCCGTTCAGGAACACCGTCAGCGCCCGCGCGTGCTGCGCCTGCCAGTCACGGGCCCGCATCTCCTCGCCGTGCGGGGTGAACCAGGCGATGTCGGAAAGCTCGTCGTGCGTACCCTCCACGGGCCGCCCGTGGAAGAACCGGCGCCGCCGGAACACCGGGTGGTCGCGGCGCAGCCACACCATCCGCCGGGTGAACTCCAGCAGCGCGGGCGCCGGTTTGCCGGGCTCCGGCCAGCCCACCCAGGACAGCTCGTTGTCCTGGCAGTAGGCGTTGTTGTTGCCGCCCTGCGAGCGGCCGAACTCGTCGCCGTGGCTGAGCATCGGCACGCCCTGCGACAGCATCAGCGTGGCCGTGAAGTTGCGCATCTGCCGCTCGCGCAGCTCCAGGATCTCGGGATCCTCGGTCGGCCCCTCCACGCCGCAGTTCCAGGACCGGTTGTGGGTCTCGCCGTCCCGGTTGCCCTCCCGGTTGGCCTCGTTGTGCTTCTCGTTGTAGGAGACGAGGTCGTTCAGGGTGAAACCGTCGTGGCAGGTGGTGAAGTTGATCGAGGCCAGCGGGCGCCGGCCGTCGTCCTGGTACAGGTCCGAGGATCCGGTCAGCCGCCCGGCGAACTCCGCCAGCGTGCGCGGCTGCCCGCGCCACAAGTCCCGCACGGTGTCCCGGTACTTGCCGTTCCACTCGGTCCACAGCGGCGGGAAGTTGCCCACCTGGTAGCCGCCCTCGCCCAGGTCCCAGGGCTCGGCGATCAGCTTCACCTGGCTGACCACCGGATCCTGCTGGACCAGGTCGAAGAACGAGGACAGCCGGTCCACCTCGTGGAACTGGCGGGCCAGCGTCGCCGCCAGGTCGAAGCGGAAGCCGTCCACGTGCATCTCGGTGACCCAGTACCGCAGCGAATCCATGATCAGCTGGAGCACGTGCGGGGAGCGCATCAGCAGCGAGTTCCCGGTGCCGGTGGTGTCCATGTAATGGCGGGGGGCCTCCGCCAGCCGGTAGTACGAGGCGTTGTCCAGCCCCCGGAAGGACAGCGTCGGACCTAGGTGGTTGCCCTCGGCGGTGTGGTTGTAGACCACGTCGAGGATCACCTCGATGCCCGCCTCGTGCAGGGCCCGCACCGCGGACTTGAACTCCAGCACCTGCTGGCCGCGGTCGCCCGAGGCGTAGCCGTTGTGCGGGGCGAAGAAGCCGATGGTGTTGTAGCCCCAGTAGTTGCTCAGCCCGTCGTTGACCAGCCGGTGGTCGTTGACGAACTGGTGCACCGGCATCAGCTCCAGCGCCGTCACCCCGAGCTTGGTCAGGTGCCCGATGACCGCCGGGTGGGCGAGCGCCCCGTACGTGCCGCGCAGCTCCTCGGGGAGCTCGGGATGGTTCATCGTCAGGCCCTTGACGTGAGCCTCGTAGAGCACGGTGTGGTGGTACTCGTGGCGCGGCGGCCGGTCGTTGGCCCAGTCGAAGTACGGGTTCACCACGACGGAGCTCATGGTGTGCGGGGCGGAGTCGAGGTCGTTGCGGGAGTCGGGCCGGCCGAAGTGGTAGCCGTACACCGCCTCGTTCCAGTTCACCTGTCCGCTGATGGCCCGGGCGTACGGGTCGAGCAGCAGCTTCGCCGCGTTGCAGCGCCGGCCGCGGTCGGGCTCGTAGGGCCCGTGGACACGGAACCCGTAGCGCTGGCCCGGCATGATGCCCGGCAGGTACGCGTGCCGGACGAAGGCGTCCGTCTCGCGCAGCTCCACGGCGGTCTCCGAGCCGTCGTCGTGGAGAAGACACAGCTCGATGCGTCGGGCGGCCTCGGAGTAGACCGCGAAGTTGGTCCCGGCGCCGTCGTACGTGGCACCGAGGGGATACGCCTGTCCCGGCCAGACCTGCATAGATAACGTCTCTTCCCATCCTGCTCCGGCCGATCCGGCTGGACCGCGTCACTGCCAGATCTTCCCCGAAAGAGGGTCCTCACGCGTGGACTTGGCTTGGTGCCTCCGGGTGACCCGCAGAGCTGATATGCGGGTCGGACGACTGTCGGGGCATCGGATAATGGGTCAACGGACAGCCGGTGTACGAGCCATCGGGCTGCACCGGGCCGCGCGCGCGGAGTACCCTTCCGTGATCACTGGAGACGGGCGTCCAGACGCAGAAGGCGGTGCACGGGTGAGCTCGGGAGGTCTGGAGCTGCCCCCTGGTGACAGCGGTCACGAGGGCGGCCCCGCGGACGCGCCGTCGGCGGGGGTCGTGACCGGGGCGGTGTCGCTGGCCCCGCCGGCGGCCGGGGACGCCCGCGCCGGCGCCGAGCTGGACTGGGGCGTAGAGGCCTGGAGCGAGGTCCGCACGCGGGCGCAACGCGCGGGCCGTGCGTACATCTGGCTCAACCTGATCGAACAGCGGCTGCGGTCGGTGGTCGGAGCGGTGCTGCGGCCGATCTACGAGCCCGTGCACGGCGGGGACGACTGGGTGGTCGCGGCCGCCGGGCCCGCCGGACAGGAGTGGGTGCAGCGGGCCGTGGCCGTGCGCGAGGTCAGCCGGCGCAAGGGCTACCTGCTCGACTCGGCCGACGACAACGTGCTGAGCTTCCTGACGCTGCCGCAGCTGCGCGAGCTGATGGTCCAGCACTGGCCCTGCTTCGAACCGTACTTCGACGACCGGCGCGAGATCGAGCTCGCCCTGGACGAGCTGGAGGTCACCCGCAACGTCGTCTCCCGCAACCGGGCCCTGTCGCGGCCGGTGCTGGAGCAGGCGGAACGGGCCTCGGCGCGGCTGCTGGAGGTGCTCGGCGGCGGTTCGGGCAGCCCGTCGGCCGACCGGCTGCCGATCGACGCCGTCGAGGACCTGGTGGGCGACCGGTACGCGGACGTCATCTCGGTCCACCCGGACCGGGTGCGGCTGCAGCGCCAGCTTCCCGCGGAGGACCTGTTCGGCGGAGCGCGCCGGCTCGACGCCATCGGCATAGGCCTCAACCTGCTGGTCCAGAACTTCTCGGGCCGAAGACTCGTCCGGCTCACGGAGGCCGGCTGCCGGGTGCGGCTGCTGTTCCTGAACCCGGCGAGCAGCGCGGTCAAACGGCGCGAGCGCGAGCTCGGGCTGCGCAAGGGCGAGCTGAGCCGCTCGGTGGAGATGAACATCCTGCACGTGCGACGGGTCCGGGCGGGCCTGCGGGACCCCTCGCGCTTCGAGATCCACGTCTTCGACGAGACTCCGCGCTTCACCGCCTACCTGGTGGAGGGCCAGTCCTCGGGGATCGCCGTCGTGCAGTCGTACCTGCGCCGGGCGCGCGGCATGGAATCGCCCGTCCTGGTCCTGCGCGGCGGCGGCCGCGGCGTGCCCAAGGACGCCGACCACGGGCTGTTCGCGACGTACCGCGAGGAGTTCGAATCGGTGTGGGAGGACTCCCGGCCGGTGTCGTGACGCCGTCCCCCGCGCCGTGCCCCCGGCGGCCGGCCTGTCAGTGGCCCGTGGCAGGCTGAAAGTCGTTGACCGAAGGTGTACGGGGGGGAGGGCGCGTGATGGGGGACTGGCACGGCGGTGTGCTGATCGGGTTCGACCTGGAGACGACCGGCACGGAGCCGGGGGAGTCGCGGATCGTGACGGCGGCGCTGGTCGAGGTGCGGGGCGGCGAGGTGCGCGAGCGGCGCGGCTGGCTCGCGGACCCGGGGATACCGATTCCGGCGGGGGCCTCGGCGATCCACGGGATCAGCACGGAGCGGGCCGTCGCCGAGGGCCGCCCGGTGCGGGAGGTCGCCGAGGAGGTCGCCGACGCCCTGGTCGGGCACTGGCGCGGCGGGGCCGTGGTCGTCGCCTACAACGCGGCCTTCGACCTGACCCTGCTCTCCGCGGAACTGGCCCGCCACGGACTGCCGTCGCTGGCCGACCGGCTGGGCGGAGAGGAGACCGGGCCGGTGGTGGACCCGCTGACCATCGACCGGGCCGTCGACCGCTACCGGCGCGGCAAGCGCACGCTGGAGGCGGTCTGCCGGGTGTACGGGGTCACGCTCGACGCGGCGCACGACGCCGGGGCGGACGCCCTGGCCGCGGTGGAGGTGGCCCGCGCGATAGCCGCGCGGCACCCGGAGGTGGCCGCGCTCACCCCGGCCGACCTGCACGCCCGCCAGGGCACCTGGCACGCCCGGTGGGCCCGGGACTTCCAGTCCTACCTCCGCCGCCAGGGCACACCGGACGCGGTGATCGACACCGCCTGGCCGCTGCGCGGCCTGCTGCCCGCGGCGGGCTAGTGCCGTGCCGGGGCCGCGACCCGGTGAACCTTCCCGGTCGCAGCACCAGCGGACCGGCGCGGGCGCGTCCGGGCGGGGTCAGCGGCGGAAGGCGGACGGGTCGATCGAGGCCAGCCGCTTCACCAGGGGCGGTACGCCGAGGCCGCGGTCCTCGCGGTGCTCCACCGCGCGCAGGGCCGGGATGACCAGGCGGGCGCCCGGGTAGCGCACCGGTTCCGGCGGGATCCAGCCGCCCGGCGGGCGGGTGAAGGCCGAGCCCGACCATTCGTCCTTCGTGCCGAGGACGAGGGAGGCCAGCACCTTCGCCATCAGCCGCGAGGGGCCCACCCCGTCGCCCGAGTAGCCCGTGGCGTAGCAGACGCCGGGCACGGACTTGAGCCAGCCGGCGAACGGGAGCGAGGTGGTCGAGTACTCCACGGGGGCGGTCCAGGCCGAGTCCACCGGCGCGTCGGCGAGTTCCGGGAAGAGCCGGGCGAGCTGGCGCCGCAGCTCGCCGGGCCGCAGCGGGTCGCCCCACAGGGTGTCGGCCCCGCTCTGCCCGAAGGCCACGCCGGAGCCGCCCTTGCCGAAGAGCAGCCTGCCGTCCGGGGTCGTGCGGTAGTAGTTCAGCCTGCGGCGGGAGTCGCAGACCGAGGTCCGCCCGTCCCAGCCGAGGTCCGCGAGCCGCTGCGGAACGGGCTCGGTGAGGACGGTGTCGCTGGCCACGGTCACCATCCGGCGGCCGAGGTCCTCCAATTGTCCGGCCCAGGCGTTGATGGCGAGCACGACCCGTTCCGCGTACACCCGACCGTAGGGGGTGTGGGCGGTGGTGGCGCCGCCGGGTGCGCTCCGCAGGGCGGTCAGCGGGGTGCGCTCGTGGACGCGGACGCCCGCCTCGATCGCCACCCGGCGCATGCCGCGGGTCAGTTTGGCGGGCTGGAGCGTGGCGCAGCCCGGGTCGAGGACGCCGCCGAAGTGGTTGCGGGTGCCGACCGCCCGCCGGGACTCGGCGGCGGACACCTCGTGCAGCGGCTCCGTGCCGGCCCGGCGCAGGTCCGCCAGGGTCTGCCGCCACGCCCCGCGCTGGGCCGGCGAGGAGGCGGCCCACAGCCAGGGGCCGCGCGTGTACTCCACGTCGATGCCGTGGGTCTCGGTGAAGTCGAGGATGTCGTCGACGGCCCGGGCCGAGGCCTCGCCCAGCCGGCGTGCCTCCTCGTGCCCGCCGATCGCGACGAGGCTGCTGAACCGGGCCCACATCGGCATGAGATAGCCCGCGTTGGCGCCGCTGGCCCCGCCGCCGCACACATCGGCCTCGATCAGCACGACGTCCGTGCCCGGGGCCCGGCGCAGGATCTCCAGGGCGGTCCACAGGCCGGTGAAGCCGCCGCCCACGACGAGGACGTCGCAGCGCACCTCGTCCAGCAGCTGCGGCGAGCGCCCGTCGTCGGGTGCGGCCCGCAGGGCGTCGCGCAGCCAGGCGGTGCGCCGGGCCGGGGGCGGGGTGTCGGGGCGGGGCCAGGTGCCGGCCAGGACGAGATCGGGAGCGGTGACGGTCACGGGTGCGGGTCTCCACGGTCGGTGCGGGGGGTGCGGTGGGTACGGCTCGGCTCGGCGCGGTGCGCGGGTGCGGCGCGTGCCGAGGGGCGGCGGGCGGTCGGCGGGGCGGGGAGGAGGGGCGGGTCAGTTCTGGCGGGCCCGGGCGGCCCGGCCGGCGGCGTCCAGGTGTTCCGCCGCCGTCAGCAGGTCGATCCGCGAGCTGACCCCGTAGGTCTTGAACAGCTTCCGGAGGTGGTAGTTGACGGTGTGCGGGGACAGTGCGAGACGCCGGGCGATCTGCTGGTTGGTGAGGCCCTCGCGCACCAGCCCCACCAGCACCCGCTGCTGCTCGCTCAGCTCCGGTCCGGCAGCGGGTGTCTCGGCGAGGCCGGCCGTGGCCCGCAGCGCCGCCGCCTCCCGCTGGAGGGACAGGCGCAGCGAGTCGGGCAGGGAGTCCGTGATGAGGCGGCGCAGCAGCGGATTGGAGAAGACCGCCCGCCCGCCGTCGCCCCGCACCACGCCGGTGGCCTCCACCTCCTCCAGGGCCGGGAGCAGGGCCGACACCGAGGTCCGCAGCATCAGCGCCAGGTCCTCGTAGACCACCTCGCACCCCAGGACCGAGGCCACGCACAGCAGTTGGCGGCAGCCGGGGGAGAACCGCTCCAGGGTGGCCCGGACCCGGGTGGCGAGGCGCGCGGGGAGCCGCGAGGTCAGCAGCCGGACCTCGTCGTCCACGGTCTCCACGGAGCCTTCCTCCTGGAGCCCGGTGAGCAGTTCGATCAGCAGCCGCGGGTGCCCGCCGGCCTGGTCGAGCAGCTGGACCAGGGCCGCTGCGGGCGGCGCGCCCAGCAGGTCGCGGGCCAGGCTCAGCGAGGGGGACGGGCCCAGCGGGCCGAGCGCGAGCCGCTCGCTGCGGCCCGTGAGGCCGGCCGGCAGCGCCGGTCCCTCGCCGGGCCGGTGGGCCACCAGCCAGACCACGGGGTCGCCGCCGGGCCGCTCGCGGGGCGTGAAGGGCATCCGCGGCGGCCCGTCCACGGTCCGGCGGGTGTCGTCGACCAGGACGAGCACGGGCCCCGCCGGGGCGTGGCAGCGGCCGGGCCGGCCCCGGGTGTGCCGGGCCGGAGCGGCCCGGCGCCGCGGATGCCGGGGGTCGGCCCACGGATCGGGGTGGTGTCCGGCGTAGCCCAGGCCTTCGGCGAGGAGGGCGGCTTCCCGCAGCAGCCGGGTCTTGCCGATGCCGGGCATCCCCTCGATGGACAGGACGGCGGGGCCGGAGCGGCGGCCGTACTCGAGGACCTCGCGGATGAGCCGCATCTCCCGCTCGCGTCCGCGCAGCGGCATGCGGGTGAGGGTGCTGTTCATATCGCGCCGCCGTAGCGGCGTACGCCGACGGTGTGGAAGCGCGCGGACACGAACGCGGCGTCGCAGTAGACCGCGTTGCCCGACGGGTTCATCCCCGTGCCGTGCAGATCGGAGTAGACGGCCGACTGGGAGATGTACCAGTCGCCCATCAGGTTCGCCGACAGCATCACGCCGGCCTCGGCGCAGGCCGCCTCCATCGCCGCCTCCACCTCCGGCGACGTGGAGTAGAGCCCGACGGACAGCGCCCCGCACTCGCGGGTGGTACGGGAGACCAGCGCGACCGCGTCGGAGACGGAGTCCACCGCGACCGCGAAGACCACGGGGCCCAGCCATTCGGCGAGCAGCACGGCCCGGTCCTCGGCCCGGTTCGCGTCGAGGGCCACGACGGCCGGGGTGCGGATGACCGCCTCCGGATGTGCGGGGTCGCGTACGGCGCGGGAGGGGACGGCCACCTTCCCGGCCTCCCCGGCCATCACCCGTTCGAGCCGCTCCAGGACCGGGGGCCCCAGGAGCGCGCCGAGGACGGCGGCGGCCCCGGTGTCGTCGGCGAGCAGCGCGTCCAGCGCCGTGCCGAGGTCGGCGACGATCTCCTCGTACGTCCGGTGCCCCTCGTCGGTGCTGATCCCGTCCCGCGGGATCAGCAGGTTCTGCGGGCTGGTGCACAGCTGCCCGCTGTAGAGGGAGACCGAGAAGGCGAGGTTGGCGAGCATGTCGCGGTAGTCGCCGGTCGACTCCACGAGCAGGGAGTTGACGGCGGATCCGGAGGTGAACACGCGTGCCTGGCGGGCGTTGTCCTCCAGCCACCGGCCGAAGGCGGTGGTGCCGGCGTAGTCGACGAGGCGGACCTCGGGGCGGGTGGCCAAGGTGCGGGCCAGTCCCTCGCCGGGGTGTTCGGCCGCCAGACAGACCAGGTCGGCCGGGAAGCCGGCCTCGGTCAGCACCTCGCGGGCGATCCGGACGGTCAGGGCCAGCGGCAGGACGGCCGCCGGGTGCGGTTTGACCAGGACCGGGTTGCCGGTCGCCAGTGAGGCGAAGAGGGCCGGGTAGCTGTTCCAGGTGGGGAAGACGCTGTTGGCGATGACCAGGGAGATGCCCCGGGGCACCGCCGTGAAGGTCTTGGCGAGGGTGACGGCCCGGCCGTCGCCCTGGGGTTTGCGCCAGAGCGAGGCGGCCGGCAGGCGGGTCTGCTCGGCGAGCGCGCAGGCCACCGCCTCGAGCCCGCGGTCCTGGGCGTGGACGGCGCCGGCGTGGAAGGCCATCAGGAAGTTGTGGCCGCTGGTGTGCACGGCCGCGTGGGCGAATTCGGAGCTGCGTGCGTTGATCCGGTGCAGGATCTCGGCGCAGACCGCCGCACGGGCCTCGGGGCCCGCGTCGCGCCAGAGCGGCAGGGCGGCGCGCATGGCGGGCAGCAGGACGTCCGGGTCGCAGTGCGGGTAGGACACCTCCAGCGGGCCGCCGTAGGGGGAGCGCTCGCCGCCCGCCTCCGGGGCGGGGCCGACGGTGCCGTCGCGCCCGGGCTGTCCCAGGTCGAACGGCCGGCCGAGGAGCCGGCGGAAGGAGGCCTCGCCGGCGGCTCTCGCGCCCCGGCCGTAGGCCTGTGGATCCTCCGGGTCCTCCGCGTACGGCGACCAGTGCTCGCGGGTACGGATCACCTCACGGGCCCGTTCCAGGGTGCTGCCGTGCCGGGCGGTGAACCGGGTCAACGCGCCGCCGTCGGCGCGGGTGTCGGGAACGGGCGGCCGCACGGTGTGCGCCATGGTCCTCATCCTTTGTCGAACGGTAGGGGTCGGTCCGGATCGGATCGCCGAGTCCGGAAAGCCTCGGTGATCACGCTAATTCGGCTGGTTCGCATCCACGGCGGAGTCAGGTCATGCGGGGAATTGACGGCCCGTTCACACGGTGGCGCGTCACATCGGCGGCGCCGCGGACGTCCGGCCCGCGGGGGAGGGGGCGTAATCGCGGGCCGGATCTGGGACGTTGGGCACGCCCGCCGGGAAGACGGGTCAAACTGTGACGATGGCCATATCACGCGTGACTTACCGCTATCAGCCATCATCTGGCGAGATACCGCCGCTCGACGCCTCTCGGCGGGCGTGCCAACTGGCTTGTTCTGTACGGCCGCTGCCCCGGCCGACCCGTGACCCGGGCCGGAACCCGCCGGCTCCCGCGGCTACTCGGTGATCGGCCGCAGGTACCGGTCGAGCGCCGTGTCGGGCAGCACCCGCGCCAGCACGCTCACCTTCCGGGCGTCCGGACCCACCCGGTAGCGGGTCCGGGGCCGGCGGGCCGTCAGGGCCTGGCGGACCGTCTCCGCGAAGTCCTCCGGACGGGTCGGGCTCTCCCGCGCCTGCCTCTCGTTCTGGTACAGGAACCGGTTGAAGGGGATCCGGTACAGCTCGGCCAGCTGCTCCGGGACCCCGTCCATCGCGGCCCGCGCCACGTCGGAGACCTTGCCCCAGATCGGCGTCATGATGGCCCCCGGCTGCACCAGGGCGACGTCCACCCCCTGTGGCGCGAGCTCCCGCCGCAGGACGTCGGTCAGGGCCTCCTTGGCGAACTGCGCAGCCGCGTACGCCCCGAGGAACGGGATCGCCACACTGCCGAGGCCGGAGGTCACGTTGACCACCCGGCCGCGGGTGCGCCGCAGCAGCGGCAGGAACGCCTGGGTGACGGCGAGCTGCCCGACCACATTGGTGTCCAGCTGCTCGCGCAGCCGCTGCGGCGAGACGCACTCCAGCGGAGCCGAGACGCAGATGCCCGCGTTGTTCACGAGCCCCCACAGGCCGTCCTCGCCCACCTCGGCCGAGATCCGCTCGGCGGCCGCGGCCACCGACTTCTCGTCGGTCACGTCGACCAGCACCGGGACGAGCCGGCCGTGCGCGCCGGCCTCGGCGAGCGCCCGGGCGTCGGCCTCCTTGCGGACGCCGGCGAACACTCGGAAGCCCGCCTCCTCCAGCTGGAGGGCGCAGACCCGGCCGAGGCCGGAGGAGGCCCCGGTCACGAGGACGGACCGGCCGCGCGGCGACAGGGCGGCGCGGTACTGGGCGTTCGGCACGAGGCGGCTCCTACGGGAAGCGGGGGCGGTCATCCGGCCACCGCCGGGAAGGTGAGGGCGTCTTCCAGCGTGCGGGTGAGCCGGCGCTGCGGCATGAACCGGAAGTACGCGTCCCGCACCGGCCGGCGCAGCGGGTCCTCGGACTGCTCGAAGGAGCTGATGCCGCGCGAGGCGGCCACCATCCCGCGGGTCCGCTCGCGCCGCTCGTCCTCGTACCGGCGCAGGGCCCGCGGCAGGTCGGCCGCGCCCTTCAGGGCCCGCCCGAGCACCACGGCGTCCTCGATCGCCATGCCCGAGCCCTGGCCGAGACTGGTGAGCATCGGGTGCGCGGCGTCCCCCAGCAGGGTCACCGGACCCCGGCCCCAGCGCTCCAGGAACGCCCGGTCCCGGGAGGGCACGGCGATGATCGACTCCTCGGGGGTGGCCAGGATCGCCTGCCGCACCTCGTCGGCCCAGCCGTCGTAGGCGTGCAGGACCTCCGCCTTGCCGCCCTTCCAGTCTCTCGACAGCTCCGCCGGCATGTTCTTCGTGCCCCACCAGTACAGCCGTCCCGCGCCCATGTCCACGAGCCCGAAGCGCTTGCCGCTGCCCCAGAAGTGCGTGACCGAGCCCGGGGTGAAGCGGGGGTGCGAGAACGGGACCACCGCGAGCCAGCAGATGTAGCCGCTGTCCTGCGACTCCTCCGGACCCACCAGCTGCCCGCGGACCACCGAGTTGAACCCGTCGGCCCCGATCAGCACGTCCCCCTCGGCGGTGGTCCCGTCGTCGAACGAGACCCGCACACCGCCGCCCGGCACCCCCTCCGTCTCGAAGCCGGTGGCCGCCGCGCCGAGGCGCAGCGGGATGCCCTGCGCCGCCTCCAGCAGGGCCTGCTGGAGGTCCGCCCGGGTGATGAGCACACTGGGCACCCCCAGCCTGCCGATGATCTCCGGGAACGGGAACTCCCGGATCAGCCGGCCCGAAGCCGTTTTGACGTGGTAGGAGCGCAGGGCTTCCCCGCGCTTCTCCAGGTCGATCCCGACGCCCAGCGAGTCCAGCGCGCCGATGGCGTTGCTCATCACCGAGAGGCCCGAGCCCGCCGCCCGCAGCTCGCCGGCCCGCTCGTGGACCTCGACGTCCAGCCCCGCCTCGCGCAGCGCGACGGCGGCGGTGAGGCCGCCGATCCCCGCGCCGATCACCAGGGCCTTCTTGCGGTCTGTCATCCGTGTCATCTCACTGTCCGATCAGTTCGGTGACGACCCGGACCATGTGGGCCACGTACGGCTCCTCCATGATCGTGAGGTGGTCGCCGGGTACGTCCACGACCTCGAGCGTGCCGCTGGTGCGCTCGCCCCAGCCGTTGCTCGGGTCCGCGTGCATGCTCTCGATCGCCGTGTGCATCGAGTTGAGGACCCCGGGCAGGGGCTCTGCCGCGTGGATCAGGACCATGTCCTGGTCCACCACCTCGGGCCGGTAGGCGAACGCCGCCTTCCAGTTCGCCTCGTACACGTGGAACAGGCGCCGTACGACGGCCCCGGTGCTCCCCGCGGGCAGGACGCCCTCGTCGATGGCGAGCTGGGCGATGAAGTCGAACTTCTCCTCCAGCGTCGTCAGCCGGTCCGGAATCAGCTCCAGCGGGGAGTCGCCCCCGCGCCGCAGCCACAGCAGCTCCCAGAAGAACCAGCCGAGCAGCGCCTCGTCGTCCGTGGTCAGGCGCCGGCCCGGATTGAGGGCCGTGGTGTCCAGCAGCACCAGCCGGGCGACCTCCTCCCCGGCCGCCCGCAGCTGCCGGGCGATCTCGAAGGCCACGAACCCGCCGAACGACCAGCCGCCGACCACGTACGGGCCGCTCGGCTGCACCCGGCGCATCGCCTCGACGTAACTGGCCGCGATCTCCTCGACGCTGCGCAGCGGTTCGGTGCCGGGATCGCCGCCGGCCGCCTGGAGGGCGTAGAACGGCTGGTCCTCCTCCAGGTACTTGGCGAACCGGACGTAGCAGAGCACGTTCCCGCCCATCGGGTGCACGAAGAACATCGGCCGCTTCGACCCGGCCGGACGGATGGGCACCAGCGGGTCGAAGGCGGTCATCGCCTCGCCCGAACGCAGCCGCCCGGCCAGCTCGGCCACCGTCGGCGCCGACACGAACTCCGACAGCGGCACGCTGATCCCGTAGCGCTGCTCGATCTGCACCACCAGCCGCATCGCCGTCAGCGAGGTCGCCCCGAGGTCGAAGATGTTGTCGTGCACGCCCAGCGCGGGCAGCTGGAGCAGATCGCCGACGATCTCCACCAGGGTCTCCTCGTACGCGTCGCGCGGGGCGGCGGCGGCGTCCGCGGACACCCCCGTGCTCAGCGGGGCGTCGCGCAGCGCCTTGTCGTCGCGCTTGCCGCTGGGCGTCAGCGGCAGGGCCGCCAGCCACTCGAAGTGCGAGGGCATCATGTACTCGGGCAGCACCGTCCGCAGCTGCTTGCGCAGCAGCGCGAGGTCCGCTCCGTCGGGGTCACCCGTCAGGAACGCGGCGAGGAAGGAGTCGTTGCCCTCCCGGCGGCGGGCGACGACCGCCGCCTCCGCGATGCCCGGGTGGCCCGCCGCGAAGCGGGTGATGGCCAGCTCCACCTCGGCAGGCTCCACGCGGTAGCCGCGCACCTTGACCTGCGCGTCGGCCCGGCCCAGGCACACCACGTCACCGCCGGGCAGGACGAAGCCCAGGTCGCCCGTGCGGTACAGGCGCGCCCCCGCCGCGGCGGCCGCGGGGTGCGGGTGCGGGACGAACCGTTCCTCGGTCAGGTCGGGGCGGCCCACGTACCCCTCCGCCAGGCAGGCGCCCGACAGGTACAGCTCCCCCCGCACCCCGGCGGGGACCGGCCGCAGCCGGCTGTCCAGGACGTGCACCGCGGACCCCGCGACGGCCCGCCCGATGGGCGGCAGGGCCGGGAACCCGGCCGGATCGCCCTGCATGGTGTACGCGGTCACCACGTGCGACTCGGTCGGCCCGTACTGGTTCTCCAAGATCACCCCGGGCAGCGCCGCGCACAGCGCGCGTATCTCGTCGGTGACGCGCAGCTGCTCCCCGGAGGAGAGCAGGGCCCGCAGCGAGCGCGGGGCCAGAGCGAGGGCGTCCGCCGTCTCGGCCAGCTGCTGGAGGGCGACGTACGGGAGGCAGATGCGCTCCACGCCCTCGCGGTCGAGCAGCCGGAGCAGGGCGGGCATGTCGCGGCGCTCGTCCTCGGAGAGCAGCAGCAGGGTGCCGCCGCCCGCGAGGGTGGAGAAGATCTCCTGGAAGGAGACGTCGAAGCTCAGCGGCGCGTACTGGGCGGTCACGCCGCCGACGACCCCGCTGGGGACGCCGTTCTGCCAGGCCACCAGGTGGGCCAGCGAGCGGTGCGGCATGGCCACGCCCTTGGGGGCGCCCGTGGAGCCCGAGGTGAACAGGACGTAGGCGATGGAGTCGGGGGTGATCTCCTCGGTCACCTCCGCGGGGATCCGGGGGAGGTAGGGCCGCTCGCCGTCCTCGGAGAAGATCTCCTCGGCCGGGAGGACCAGCGCCGGCCCGCCGACGGTGGCGCTGTGCGCGGCGTTCGCGATGACCCGGAACGGACGGGCCTGCTCGACCATCGCGGTCAGCCGGTCCACCGGGTAGCTGACGTCCAGCGGGACGGTGGCGGCGCCGGCCTTCATGACGCCCAGGATGACGGCGACGGTCTCCGGCGAGCGGTCCATCGCGATGCCGATCCGGTCACCGGGCCGCGAGCCGAGCGCGATCAGCTCGCGCGCCACCCGGTCGGCGTGCCCGTCCAGTTCGGCGTAGGTCCAGCGGCGGTCGCCGAAGACCACGGCCGTGGCGTCCGGGGTGCGGGCGGTCTGCTCCGCGACGGCCCGTACGACGTCCGGCGGCGCGGCGGTGTCCGCCAGGCCCTGGGGCGCGGCCGGCTCCGGCTCCCACGCGGGGGCGAGGAAGCCGAAGTCGGGCGCCTCGTCCGGGTGGTGGACCAGCCGGTCCAGGATCGCGGTGAACCGCTCGGCGTACAGGTCGGCCTGGGCCGGGGTGAAGGTCAGCCCGTGGTGGTCCAGCCGCAGTCGGACGGAGCCGTCGACCGGATCGGTCATGGCGTTGACCAGCAGTTGGAAGTTGGTCTCCTCCCAGGTCCGGAAGTCCAGCAGACGGACGCCGGGCAGCTCGAAGACGGCGGCCAGCTGGCGGAAGTGGATGTAGTTGAAGGCGGTCTCCAGGACGGTGGAGCCCCGGTCCTCCTGGATCGCGCTGAGCGGGTAGCGGCGGTGGGCGTGGCTCTGCTGCTCCTGCCGGAAGGCGGCCCGGACCACGTCGGCCCAGCTGTCGGCGGCGGTGCCCAGCCGCACGGGCATCGTGTTGAGGAAGAGCCCGGCGATGCGGTCGGCGTCCTCCAGCTCGGGGCGGCCGTGGGTGACCAGGCCGGTGGTGATGTCGTCGGAGCCGGAGAACAGTCCCAGGGTCAGGCAGTGCGCCGCGAAGAGCACCGACTTCACGGGCAGCGCCCGCTCCCTGGCGAACAGGGAGACCTGCTCGGTGAGTTCGGCCGGCAGGTCCACGATGCTGGTGATCTGGGTGTCCGGGCCCGGGGCCTCGTGCCCGCGGAAGGCCTGCAGGCGCAGCAGCGGAGCGTCGCGCAGCCGCTCGCGCCAGAAGGCGCGGGCCGGCTCCGACTCCAGGGCCTCGCGCTCGGCGCGTACGTGGTGTGCCGCCGAGGGCAGGCGGGTCTCGGCCACGGCCCCGATGGGGTGGCCCAGGCCGTGCAGGTAGTCCTGCAGCAGCTCGGCGACCAGGGTGGCCACGCTGCCGCCGTCGAGGATCGCGTGGTGGAAGCTCAGGACCAGCTCGAGCGTCTCCTCGCGGACGTGGGCGCGCAGGTGGTGGAGCGGAGCCCGCTCGAAGTCGTAGCGGTGGAAGCGCCGTTCCTCGACGTGGGCCTGGATCTCGGCGAGCGCCTCCGCCTCCGGGCGGCCCCGCAGGTCCACCGCGTCGAAGCCGCCGGCGACCTCGTGGTCCACGATCTGGAGGGGCTCGGAGAAGGAGCCCAGGTCGAAGGAGGAGCGCAGGACCGGGTGGCGTGCGACGAGCCGGTCGAAAGCGCTCCGGAAGGCCTCCTCGTCCCACGCGGCCGTGACGCTGTACTGGAAGACGTCGCGGTAGACGGCCGAGTCCTGCTCGGCCCGGCTGTGGTAGAGCAGTCCGAGCTGGAGGCGGGTCAGCGGGTAGGCGTCGGCGCGGCCTTCCAGCCGGGCCCGGTCGACGCCGGAGACCAGGGCGAAGGGGGCGAGTTCGGCGGCGGGCGACGCGGGCGCGCCGCCGGTGGCCGACCTGGCGGCCAACTGGGCCACGGTCGGCTGCTGCACCAGGTCCGTCAGGTCGAACACGATGCCGGCCTTCTCGGCCCGGGCGCGGATGCGCAGCATCGTGATGGAGTCCCCGCCGAGCGCGAAGTAGTCGTCGTGGATCCCGACCCGCTCCGCCTCCAGTACGTCCGCCCAGATCGCGGCGAGCGCCTCCTCGGTGGCGTTGCGCGGGGCCGCGTACCGCGGACCGGCGCCGGCCGAGGGCGCGGGCAGGGCGCGGCGGTCGGCCTTGCCGTTCGGGGTCAGGGGGACGGCGTCGATCCGGATGAAGTGCGCCGGGACCATGAACTCGGGCAGTGCGGACGCCAGTTCGGCGCGCAGCAGGGCCGGGCTGAGCTCGGTGTCCGCGACGTAGTAGCCGATCAGCAGGGTGCCCCGGCTGCCCGACTGGTGGTCCACCACGACGGCGTCCCGTACACCGGCCACGGAGGCCAGCCGGTTCTGTACCTCGCCGAGCTCCACCCGGTTGCCGCGGATCTTGACCTGGCCGTCGATGCGGCCGAGGTACTCCAGGGTGCCGTCGGCCAGCCAGCGGGCGAGGTCGCCGGTGCGGTAGAGCCGCCCGCCGGGGAGGAAGGGGTCCTCGGTGAACTTCTCCGCGGTCAGCTCGGGCCGCTCCAGGTAGCCGCGGGCGACCTGGACGCCGCCGATGCACAGCTCGCCGGGGACACCGGCCGGCTGGAGCCCGCCGTGCGCGTCCAGCACGTACAGGCGGGTGTTGTCGATGGGCCGGCCGATCGGGATCCGGCGGACCGGCCCCTCGCCGGCCGCCGGGCAGTCGTAGTACGACACGTCGACCGTCGCCTCGGTGGGCCCGTAGAGGTTGACCAGCTTCGGGGCGCCGTCGCCGCGGGAGCCGAAGACCCGGTTGAACTGCTCGACCCGCGCGGCGGGCAGGGCCTCGCCGCTGCAGAACACCTGGCGCAGGGACGCGGCTTCGGCGCGCAGCTCCGGGCGGTCCTCCAGCAGGTCGAGGAAGGGGCCCAGCATGGAGGGCACGAAGTGCAGGGTGGTGACCCGCTGTTCGGCGATCGTGCGCAGGATCCCGCGCGGGTCGCGCTGTCCCCCGACGGGCAGCAGGGCGAGGGCGGCGCCCTCGATCGCCCACCAGAAGAGCTCCCACACGGAGACGTCGAAGGAGATCGGCGTCTTCTGGAGCAGGACATCGCCCTCCCCGACCGGGTAGGCCTTCTGCATCCAGGCGAGCCGGTTGACCACCGAGTGGTGCTCGACCATGACGCCCTTGGGCCGGCCGGTGGAGCCGGAGGTGTAGATCACGTACGCGAGGTCGTGCGAGGTGGCCGGGTCCTCGAGCGGCCCGTCCGGCCCGGTCAGCAGCTCGTCGGTGCGCAGGACCGGGACGTCCTGGTCCCCGGCCGGGGCGCCGCCGTCGGTCAGCACCACCTTGGCCCGGCTGTCCTGGAGCAGGAAGCCGATCCGCTCCGCCGGATAGCCCGGGTCCACCGGTACGTAGGCGCCGCCGGACTTGAGGACGCCGAGCAGGGCGACGATCAGCTGCGGGGATCGGTCCATCAGGACGGCCACCCGGTCGCCGGTGCCCACGCCCCGTGCGCGCAGGGCGTGCGCCACCTGGTTGGAGCGGGTGTCGAGGTCCGCGTAGGTCAGCGCGGGGGTGCCGTCCGCGCCGGTCACGGCGGTCCGGTCCGGGGTGCGGGCGGCCTGCTCGGCGATCAGCCCGTGCACGGTCCGGTCGTCGGCGTACGGGACTTCGGGGCCCTGCCGCAGCTGCGTGAGGTCCTTGTGCTCCGCCTCGTCCAGAACGGGCAGCGTCGCCGCGGGCCGGCCGGGCTCGGCGACCCCGGCGGCGATGAGGCGCAGCAGGTGGCCCGCGACCGAGGCGATGGGGTAGTCCTCGTCGAACACGTCGACGGCGTAGTCGAGATCGACCCGCAGGTCGGCGTCGTCCTCGAAGGCGTGCACCATCACGGACAGCGCGTCCTGGTGGTGGACGGGCGCCAGCACGACGGACTCCACCGAGGCGCCCGGAAGCGGAGCGGGCCGCGGGTGGCGCAGGTAGGAGAGGGTGATGTCGAAGAGCCGGCGGGAGCCGGCGCCGGCCGCCGGCAGGTCGCGCAGCACGTCGCCGAGGGGGAACCGCTCGTGGGCGCGCAGTTCGCCCGTACCGCGGCGGACGGCGGCGGCCAGTTCGTGGAGGGTCGCCGTGGGGCCGGCGGGCACGCGCAGCGGCAGGTTGTTGGCCAGCTGGCCGACCGTCCCGAGGTCGCTCTCCGCCCGCCGGTTGCGGAACGGGACTCCGAGCACCAGCTCCTCGGTGCGGTGCACGCGGGAGAAGTAGGCGCCGAAGGCGGCCGCGAGGAAGGCGAACGGGGTGCTTCCGCCGCGGCGGATGCGGCGGACCAGATCGGCGTCGACGGTGAAGGTGTGCCGGGCCCGGCGCCGCGCGCCGTCCGCGGGAGCCGCGGTGGCGCGGGTGAACAGGGCGGGACGCACGCCGGCGAGCGCGTCGCGGAAGTACGCCCGGTCCTCCTCGAAGGCGCCGGAGGCGCGGTAGGCGGAGTCGGCCTCGACGAGCGCGGTCACGGACGGCGGAGCAGGGCGGTCCACGGCCACGGCACCGGTCCCGGCGGCCATGGTCACGGCCACCCGGTCTCCGTAGCGCTCCCACAGCCGCAGGCTGACCTGGTTCAGGGCCCAGGCGTCGGCGATCAGATGGTGGGCGTTGACGTGCACATGGACGACCGAGGCACTCTCGCGCAGCACTGCGGCCGTGAACAAACGCGAACGCCGCAGGGTGAAGGGGTGCGTGAAGGAGTACTCCCGCCACGCCGCGCAGGCCGCCGCGGGGTCGGCCGCGCCGGAGAAGTCGACGTACTGGACCCAGGCGCCCGCCTCCTCCTGCTCATCGGCCGCGGCCACCCACTGGCAGGGGATCCCGTCCTGTTCGTCGAAGCGCAGGGAGAACGCGTCGTGGTCCCGCAGGACCTCTTCGAGCGCTTCCCTCAAGCTGTCCACGTCGACATCGCCGGCCACCCGCTCATGAATGACCACGTTGAACTGGGGGTCACCCGGCGCGGTGGACTCGGCAGCCCAAATGTCCAGCTGGTAGGCGGACAGAGGGAGCTGGCGTGTTGCGAGCATCGGCCTTCCTTCGCTAATTCCGACGGCCGGAATGTTTGCCGTCCGATGCTCAGGAGCCTACGTTTCCCGCAATCCGGTCCACCACTACTCGTATGAGTGGAGGAGGACTACTCGATCAGGTAGTCACGGGTGGGAATATGTGATCCGCGCGATATTCCCAAGGGATTTTCGCGAGCCCTCGCTAACATCTCGGACATGACCTCTCTGCTTCCTTCCCAAAAATCCGTCATCGTGCGTGGCAGCGGGCCAGGACTGCTGCTCGCGCATGGTGCGGGCAGTGACATCGAGGACAGTTACGGGCCGGTCCTCGAAAATCTCGCCGCCCGTCGGACCGTCATCGGCCCGGATTATCCGGGCTCCGGGAATAATCCCCTCCAGGACCTTCCGCTGACACTCGACCGGCTCGCCGACCACATAGTGGAAAGCGCCGTGCAATCCGGCGTGCATTCTTTTGCCATATCCGGATTCTCGCTGGGCACGACGGTGGCCGTGCGGGCCGCGGTACGCCATCCCGAGCGGGTTACCGCTCTCGTTCTCTCCGCCGGATTCGCCCGTCCGAACGCACGCCTCAAGCTGGTGGTCGACACCTGGCGCGCGCTCGGCGCGCCGGACGGCGACAGCAGGGTCCTGGCCTCCTACCTCTCCCTGGTGGTCGGGGGCGCCCGCTGGCTCGACGCGCGCTCCCACGAGGAGGTCGAGGAACAGCTCGCGCTGTTCTCCGCCGGGATGCCGCCGGGCACCGACGCGCAGCTCGCCCTCTTCGACGGCATCGACGTGCGGGCCGACCTGGCGCGGATCGCGGTACCGGTCCTCGTCGTCTCACCCCTCGGCGACCTTCTCACCACTCCCGTTCACTCCCGCGAACTCGCGGACGGCATCCCGGGCGCCCGGCTGGCGACGCTGGACTGCGGTCACGCCATCGCCGCGGAGCGGCCGGCCGAGTGGGCCGCGCTCATCACCGAGTTCCTCGACTCCGTAGGCGGCTGACCGCCGCGGGCGGTACGGGCAGGCCCGCCCGTACCGCCCGAGCCGTACCGACCCCGCCGTCCGGGCCGTCCCTGGGCGGCGCACGGCGGGGGCGGCCGGTCGTCGGCCCGGCGCCCGGCCCGCCGGCCCCGGGGTGGGGGCGGCGCGGCCCGGGGGTGGGCGCCGGGCCGGTCTCAGAGGCGCCCTGACGAGGGCGCCTTGCCCAGGGCCGTCACCGCGAGGGCCGCGACGGCGAGCCCGCCGCCCAGCCACATCACCGCGGTGACGCCCGCGCCGTCCGCGGCCAGCCCCCCGGCCAGCGCGCCCAGGGCGATGGCCCCGTTGAACACGCCGACGAACAGCGAGGACGCGGCCTCGCGCGCCTCGGGAGCCGAAGCCAGCAGCCAGGTCTGGGTGCTGACCGACACGCCGCCGTACGACAGTCCCCAGACGGCCAGCAGCACACCGGCGGTCAGGACGGAACCGCCGAGCAGCGGCACCAGCGCGACCGTGGCCGCCAGCACCGCGCTGATCACCAGCAGGGTGGAGCGCGGGGAGCGCCCGGCGCCCGCGCCGGCCGCGAAGTTGCCCGCCACGCCCGCGACTCCGTACACGAGCAGCAGTGTGCCGATCATCCCGGCGCTCGCCCCCGAGACCTCCTCCAGCACGGGGCGCACGTACGTGTAGGCGGCGAAGTGGCCGGTGACCAGCAGCGCCACCACGACCAGCCCGGTCCGCACCCGCGCCTCGCCGAACAGCCGCATCACACCGCCGAGCCGCACCTCCTGCTCGGCGGGCAGCCGCGGCAGCAGAACCGCCAGGGCGACCAGCACCAGCAGTGCCAGGACGCCCACGGTGACGAACGCGGCTCGCCAGTCGGCCAGTTCGCCGATGTACGTACCCGCGGGGACGCCGAGCACCGAAGCCACCGCGATGCCGCTGAAGATCAGCGAGGTCGCGGAGCCGATCGACTTCGGCGGCACCAGGCGGACCGCCAGGCCCGCCGCGATCGCCCAGACACCGCCCATGCCGATGCCGACCAGCACGCGCGCGGCCACCATCACCGCGAAGTTCGGGGTCCACGCCGCGAGCAGGTTGCCCACCGTCAGGACCGCCATCAGCGCACACAGCACCGCCCGCCGGTCGAACCGCCCGAGCAGCGGTGTCAGCAGCGGCGCCGACACCGCGCCGACCAGGCCGGTGATGGTCAGGGTCAGCCCGGCGGTGCCCTCGGTCACCTCCAGCGCGTCCCCGATGGGCGTCAGCAGGCCCACGGGCAGCATCTCGGACGTCACCACCGTGAACGTCGCGCTCGCGACCGCCGCGACGCCGAGCCAGCCGCGGGTCGCGGATCGCTCCGGCACCCCGGTGGTGTCTGCAATTTCCTCAGTCTGTGCCATGCGACCAGCCAACCCGCCCCGACCTGCGGGAACAACGGCCGATCCCTCATCCTTCGATAAGCAGGGCTACTCGATCGGCCGCGCCGGGGCGGCGGTGTAGAAAGGAAACCATGAGCGGTGTCGAGATACGCGAGCTGGAGACGTTCCTCGTGCTCGCGCAGGAGTTGCACTTCGGACGGACCGGCGAGCGGCTGTACGTCTCGCAGAGCCGGGTCAGCCAGCTGCTGCGCTCCCTGGAGAGCCGCATCGGCGCGCCACTCGTCGAACGCACCAGCCGCCGGGTGCGCCTGACCCCGCTGGGCGAGAGCTTCCTCGCGGGCCTGCGCCCCGCCTACGACGCGCTGCGCGCCACGGTGGACGAGGCCCGGGCCGCCGCGCGGGGCATGGGCGGGGAACTGCGCATCGGCTTCCAGGGCACCGTCGACGACTACCTCAGCCGGGCGATCGCCCTGTTCGGCGACCGGTATCCCGACTGCGCGATCGACATCGTCGAGATCCCGCTCTCCGACCCCTTCGGGCCGCTGCGCCGCCAGGAGGTGGACTGCGCGGTGGTGCTGCTGCCGGTGGCCGAGGACGACCTCGTCCTCGGCCCGGTCTTCTCCCGGCAGCCGCAGACCCTGGCCGTGTCCGTCCGGCACCCCTTCGCGGCGCGGGAGTCACTCTCGGCGGAGGAGCTCGCCGACTGCCGGCTCATCGGCATCGACGGCGGGGCCCCCGAGTACTGGCGCCAGGCCCAGGCCCCCGGTCTGACCCCCGGCGGGCTCCCCGTACCGGCCGGACCCAGCGTCAACACGCTCCAGGAAGGCCTGAGTCTGACGGCGGCCAACCGCGGAGCCATGCTGCTGTGCCGGTCCACGGCCGACTACCACGGCCGCCGCGACTCCCTCACCTTCGTCCCGGTGCAGGGCCTGCCCGACTCCGAACTGGGCCTCATCCGCCACCGCACGCGGCCCTCCGCGCAGGCGGAGGCCTTCGCCCTGGCGGTCGGCGAGACGGCCGGACCGGCGGACTGACCGGCGGACTGACCGGCTGACGGGTTGAAGGGTGACGCGGTGACGGGCTGACGGGCTGAGGGACTGGCGGGGCCGCGGCGGCCTGGGGCCGGGCGGACGGCGGTCCGCCCGGCCCCAGACGCCTCAGAACGGGTGCCAGCGCACCCCGGTCGCGCCCTCGCGCAGGGAGTCCACCCGACGGCGGAATTCGGCCAGCGCCTTCGGGTTGGTCGGCGCGTGCTGGGAGACCCAGGCGCAGCTGGCCGTCTCGCGGGCCCCGCGCAGCACCGCGCAGCCGTCCCAGTCGCGGACGTCCCAGCCGTACGCCGTCACGAACGCCCCGTAGGACGCGGCCGGCAGCCCGTACCGGTCGAGGGAGAGGGCCATCACCACCAGGTCGTGCTCGCGCAGGTCGGCCGAGACTGTCTCCAGGTCGACC
The DNA here is from genome assembly GCF_001746425.1 of Streptomyces subrutilus. GTDB lineage: Bacteria > Actinomycetota > Actinomycetes > Streptomycetales > Streptomycetaceae > Streptomyces > Streptomyces subrutilus_A. The sequence continues at coordinate 5,801,223 of NZ_MEHK01000001.1, forward strand.
AGGACCGGTCCGTCCGGGCCGACGTGCACGTTGCGGGGCAGGGCGTCGCCGTGGATCGGCCCCCGAGGCAGGTGCGGGACCAGGGCGGCCACCTCGCCCGCGTAGGCGTCGCGGCGGCCCCGCAGGTACGCCGCGTCCGCCGGGTCGATCGCGTCGCCGGCCAGCCGCAGCCAGCGTTCGACCCCGCCCAGCAGCTCCCGCGCGCCCAGCCGGAACGGCGGTTCGGGCAGGGCGTGGATCCGCCGCAGCAGCCCCGCGAGGTCCTCCGGCTCCGCGGGACGCACCGCCGCCGGGAGCCGGTGCCACAGCGTCACCGGGTACCCGGCCACCAGCCGCGGCTCCGGCTCAGCCGCGCGGACCGCCGGGACGCCGGCCCGTTCCAGCCAGTACGCGACGGCCAGTTCGCGCCTCGCCCGCGCCGCCAGGGCCTCGTCCGCGCGGCCCACCTTCACCACCAGGTCCCCGGCGGCGAAGACCGCGTTCTCGCCAAGGGCCAGCAGGGCGGCGCCTTCGCCGCCCAGGCCCGCGGCCGCCAGTACGTCCCTGGCCCGCGCCTCGTCCATCTCGTACTCCGGATCCGGATCGTCGTGAATGCGCCAAGTCTCCCATCCGGATGTGCGCTGCCTTGACGCGCCATCAGCCCCTGCGCACGATGACCGCAACGGGAAGGGGTGAAGGTGACCGCAGCCGCCCCCGCGCACACGGGCCGCCGGGCCGGCCACGGGGCCTGGTTCCTGGTCCTGCCCGCGCTCATTCCGATCCTGCTGCTCAGCCTCGGCCCGCTGCTCTACGGCGTCTCCCTGGCCTTCACCGACGCCCAGTCCGGCCGCACCTCGCCCACCCAGTGGGTCGGGATGCTCAACTTCCAGGACCTGCTCCACGACCGGCTGTTCTGGGAGTCCTTCCGGATCGGCCTGCTGTGGGCGGTCGGAGTCACCGTCCCGCAGTTCCTGCTGGCCCTCGGGCTGGCCCTGCTGCTCAATCAGAACCTCCGCTTCCGGTGGCTGGCCCGCTCGCTCGCGATCATCCCCTGGGCCATGCCCGAGGTGGTGGTCGGCATCCTCTGGCGGCTGGTCTACCACCCCGACGCGGGAGTCCTCAACGAGACCCTGTCCGGCCTCGGGCTCGCCGGGGACACCGACTGGCTCAGCGGCCTGGCCACCGCCCTGCCCGCCGTCGTCGTGGTCGGCATCTGGGCGGGCATGCCCCAGACCACGGTCGCGCTGCTCGCCGGACTGCAGAACACCCCGCACGAACTCCACGAGGCCGCCGCCCTCGACGGCGCCGGCGCCTGGCGCCGCTTCCGGGCGGTCACCTGGCCCGCGATCCGGCCGGTGGCGCTGTCGATCTCCGCGCTCAACCTGATCTGGAACTTCAACTCCTTCGCCCTGGTCTACGTGCTGACCAACGGCGGGCCCGGCGGCCGAACCCGGCTGCCCATGCTCTTCGCCTACGAGGAGGCCTTCCGCTACGGGCAGTTCGGGTACGCGGCCGCCATGGGCTGCGTGATGGTCGCGGTGATCTCGGTGCTGCTCGCCGTGTACCTGGCCGGCCGGCTCCGGGGAGGCGACACCTGATGGGACCCGCGCGCAGCCGCTCCAGAACCCCCCGAGGCGTCCGGGCCGCCCAGTACACAGCGCTCGCCGGCTACCTCGCCTTCCTCGCGTTCCCGTTCCTGTGGCTGCTCTCCACGGCCTTCAAGCCCGCCCGCGAGCTCGGCAGCCTGCACCCCACCTGGATCCCCGAGGACCCGACCCTCGGCAACTTCCGCCAGGCCTTCGCCGAGCAGCCGCTGGCGCAGGCGGCGCTGAACAGCCTGGTCGCCGCGGTCTGCGCCGCCGTGCTCGCGGTCGCCCTGGCCACCCCGACGGCCTTCGTCCTCGCCCGCCGGCGGGGGAGGCTGGCCACCGCCGCCACCGGCTGGGTCGTGATCAGCCAGGCCTTCCCGTTCGTCCTGGTGATCATCCCGCTCTTCCTGGTGCTGAAGAACCTCCACCTCGTCAACTCGCTCCCGGGCCTGATCCTCGTGTACGTCGTCTGGTCGCTGCCGTTCGCGCTGTGGATGCTCGTCGGCTACGTGCGCGCCGTCCCGCCCGAGCTGGAGGAGGCGGCCGCGATGGACGGGGCCGGGCGGCTGCGCACCCTCGTCTCGGTGGTCGCGCCCCTGCTGGCGCCGGGGATCGTGGCCACCGCCCTGTTCGCCTTCATCACCGCCTGGAACGAGTTCTTCTTCGCCCTCGTCCTCCTCAAGACCCCGGAGAAGCAGACCTTGCCGGTCGTCCTGACGCACTTCCTGGGCGCCGAGGGGGCCGCCGACCTCGGCCCGCTCGCCGCCGCGGCCTTCCTCGCGACCCTGCCCTCGCTGGTGGTCTTCGCCGTCATCCAGAAGCGGATCACCGGCGGCATGCTGGCCGGGGCGGTGAAGAGCTGATGCGCCGCCGCGCAGGACGGCGCGCCCGTGCCGGGGCCGGCGCCCCGGCCTGGGTCTGCGCCCTCGTGCTCGTGCTGCTGGCCGCGACGGCCGGCGGCTGTTCCGCGCCGCGCGGCACTTCCGACGGCGTGGTGCGGCTGCGCTTCCAGTCCCTGGCGTGGCAGAAGGAGTCCGTCGACGCCAACAGGGCCCTGGTCGCCGAGTGGAACGCCGCCCACCCGGAGGTCCAGGTCCAGTACGTGCAGGGCAGCTGGAGCAGCGTCCACGACCAGCTGCTGACCTCCTTCGAGGGCGGCGAGGCCCCGGACGTCATCCACGACGCCTCCGACGACCTCGCCGACTTCGCCTACGGCGGCTACCTCGCGGACCTGCGGCCCCTGCTCTCCGAGCGGCTCAAGGCCGACATCCCGGACGCCTCCTGGGAGACCGTCACCTTCGGGCCGGACGGCGGGGTGTACGGGGTCCCCTTCCTCCAGGAGCCCCGGGTCCTGATGGCCAACACCGAGCTGCTGCGCGCCTCGGGCGCGCGCATCCCCACCCCCGAAGCCCCCTGGAGCTGGGAGGAGTTCCGCACGGCCGCCCGGCAGCTGACCGCTGAGGGGCGGTACGGGGTGGCCTGGCCGCTCAAGGACCCCGTCTCCGCCACCCTCAACCTCGGCCTGTCCGCGGGCGGCCGGCTCTTCCACCGCGACGCCGGGGGCAAGGCCGCCATCCGCTGGTCCGAGGGGGACGCCGTCGTCCCCGCCACCATCCGGGCCCAGACCGAGACCGACCGCAGCGCCTCCCGGGCCACCCTCGGGATGGGCGGCTCCGACACCCTGCCCGGCTTCTTCGGCGGCCGGTACGCCATGGTGCCGCTCGGGTTCTCGTACCGCCAACAGATCGTGGCCCAGGCGCCGCCCGGCTTCGCGTGGCAGGTGCTGCCGCCCCCGGCCGGGGCCGAGGGCCTGTCCCAGGGGGTCAGCCCGCAGACCCTGTCCGTCGCGCAGGACAGCCCGTACAAGAAGGAGGCGGCGGCCTTCATCGACTTCCTGCTGAGCCCGGCCAACATGGTCCGCCTCGCCCGCGGCGACTGGATGCTGCCGACCGGCACCCGGGCGCTGGCCGACCCCGCGCTGCGCACGCCCGAGCTCGGCTGGGCCACCGGCGCGGCGCTCGCGGCCGGGCTGCGGCCCGCGCCGGCCCAGTCGGTGCGCGGCTACCCGGAGTGGAAGGACAAGGTCGCGACCCCGGCGCTGCAGGAGTTCTACAGCGGCGCGATCGACCTAGCCGAGCTGGAGAAGCGCCTGGTGGGAGACGGGAACCGGGTGCTGGCGCGGTACCAGAGGTAAGCGCCGGGAAGGAATATGGATTGCACGAGACGTCTCGTCTCGTTATGGTCGGATCATGACCTCGGCCAAGCCCGCCCACATCGCCATGTTCTCCATCGCCGCCCACGGACACGTCAACCCGAGCATCGAAGTGATCCGGGAACTCGTCGCACGGGGCCACCGCGTCAGCTACGCGATCCCCGCCTCCTTCGCCGAGAAGGTCGCCGAGACCGGCGCCACCCCGGTGATCTGGAAATCCACCCTCCCCACCGACGACGAGCCGGAGGCCTGGGGCACCGAACTCATCGAGAACCTCGAACCCTTCCTGGACGACGCCGTCCAGGCGCTCCCGCAGCTCGCGGCCGCCTTCGACGGCGACGAACCCGACCTCGTCCTGCACGACATCACCGCCTACCCCGCGCCCGTGCTCGCGCACCGCTGGGGAGTCCCCGCGGTCTCCCTCTCCCCGAACCTGGTCGCCTGGGAGGGGTACGAGGAGGAAGTGGCCGCGCCCATGTTCGCCGACCTGAAGGCGTCGGAGCGCGGACAGGCCTACTACGCCCGCTTCGCCGCCTGGCTGCGCGAGAACGGCCTCGGCGACGACGTGGACCGCTTCCAGGGCCGCCCCCGCCGCAGCCTCGTCCTGATCCCCCGGGCGCTCCAGCCGAACGCCGACCGCGTCGACACCTCCGTGTACACCTTCGTCGGCGCCTGCCAGGGCGACCGCACCGCGGTCCAGGGGCGCTGGCAGCGCCCGGAGCGGGCCGAGGGCAGGAAGGTGCTGCTGGTCTCCCTCGGCTCGGCCTTCACCAAACAGCCCGCCTTCTACCGCGCCTGCGCCGAGGCCTTCGGGGACCTGCCCGACTGGCACGTCGTCCTCCAGATCGGCAAGTTCACCGACGAGGCCGAACTCGGCGAGATCCCCGCCAACGTCGAAGTCCACCGCTGGGTTCCCCAGCTGGACATCCTGCGCCAGGCCGACGCCTTCATCACCCACGCGGGCGCCGGCGGCAGCCAGGAGGGCCTCGCCACCGCCACCCCGATGGTCGCCGTCCCGCAGGCCGTCGACCAGTTCGGCAACGCCGACATGCTGGTCTCGCTCGGCGTGGCCCGGCACGTCCCGATGGAACAGGCCGACGCCGCCACCCTGCGCGAGGCGGTCCTCGCCCTGGTCCGGGACCCCGCGGTCGCCGCCCGCTGCGCGGAGGTCCGTACGCGGACGGCCGCCGAGGGCGGCGCGCGCCAGGCCGCCGACCTGATCGAGGCCGAACTGTCATAGGCCCGGCCTACGCTGCCCCCATGGCCAAGAAATACGCGGCGCTGCTGCGCGGGATCAATGTCGGCGGGAGCAGGAAGGTCCCCATGGCGGAGCTGCGCTCCCTCCTGGAGGAGCTCGGCCACGAGGACGTGCAGACGTACCTGCAGAGCGGCAACGCCGTCTTCAGCAGCGCGGGGAAGGACCCGCGGGCACTCGCCCGGGAGCTGGAGACGGCCATCGAGGCGCACTTCGGCTTCCGGGTGGCGTGCCTCGTCGTGGACGGGGCCCACCTGAAGGCCGTCGCCGACGCCTGCCCGTTCCCGGCCGCCGAACTGGAGGGCAAGCAGCTCCACGCCACCTTCTTCTCCGAGCAGCCCGGCCCGGAGCGCTTCGCCGGGCTCGACCGGCAGGCGTACCTCCCCGAGGAGTACCGGCTGGGCGACCACGTGCTCTACCTCTACGCCCCGGGCGGGCTGGGCCGCTCCAAACTGGCCGAGGCCCTCGCCAAGCCGGCCCGGGTCAAGGGCATCGACGCCACGACCCGCAACTGGAACACGGTCGCCAAACTGGTGGAACTGACCGCGGCCTGACAGGGCGCATACCTCTCACGCCCCGCCCCGACGGCAACACGGGGGCCGGGATGTGCCAGGCTCGTGGGCATGCGTTACATCATCATCGGCGCGGGCGCGGTCGGCGCCACCATCGGCGGACGGCTCGCGGAAGCGGGCGGCGAGGTCGTCCTCGTCGCACGGGGCGCGCACGCGCAGGCCCTGCGGGCGGACGGCCTGCGGCTGACCACCGCGGCCGGCACCCGCGTGCACCGGCTGCCCGTGGTCACCGGGCCGGTCGAACTGGGCGAACTGCGCCCGGACGACGTCCTGCTGCTGGCCGTCAAGACGCAGGACGCGATCGCCGCGCTCGACGCGTGGGGCGACGCGGAGGTCGCGGGCGGCGGAACGGCGGCGCAGCGGCTTCCGGTGCTGTGCGCGCAGAACGGCGTCGAGAGCGAACGGCTGGCCCTGCGGCGCTTCGCGCGGGTGTACGGGGTGTGCGTGTGGCTGCCCGCGACCTTCCTGGAGCCGGGCGTGGTCTCCGCGCTGTGCGCGCCGCTGACCGGGATCCTGCACGTCGGCCTGGCCGCGGGCGGCACGGACGCGCTGACGCGGGCGGTCGCGGCCGACCTCGGGAAGGCGGGCTTCGAGGCGCCGCCGGCCGAGGACGTGATGCGGTGGAAGTACGCGAAGCTGCTGGGGAACCTCGGCAACGCGGTCCAGGCGACCACCGGCCCGGAGCCCGGCCCGGCGAAGGCCGCGCTGCTGCTGCGGGCGGTCCGCGAGGCGAAGGCGGTCTTCGGGGCGGCGGGCATCGCGTACGCCTCGGACGCGGAGCAGGCCGCCGCGCGCGACGGCAAGGCGGAGCAGCCGCCGGGAGTCCGGGGCGGGTCGTCGTGGCAGAGCCTGGCGCGGGGCACGGGCTCGGTGGAGGCGGACTACCTCAACGGGGAGATCTCGCTGCTGGGCCGGCTGCACGGCGTCGCCACGCCGGTGAACGACGTGCTGCGGCACGCGGCCAACATCTTCGCCCGCGAGGGCCTCCCGCCGGGCGCGATGTCCATCGAGGACCTCACCGCCTTGGCCGACGAGGCCGTGGCCCGCTCCTAGCCCGTCCAGCCGGGCCCCCGGCCTCGCCGGGTGTTCGAGGCGCCGGGCCTGGGGCGGAGCACCGGCAGACGGGGGTCAGGCGGTCAGGGCCGAGAGCCGCGCGGGCGCGCAGGCCGCGGCGTCGAAGCGGCGCAGCAGGAGCCGGGCCAGTTCCGGCGCCGGGCCCAGGACTTCGGCCAGGACGTCCGCACCGCCGGCTTCGGCTCCCGCGGCGATCCGGTCCGGCAGCCGCCCCGGGGCGATGACGTACGGCGCCACCGCCACCCGTGCGAAGCCCTCCGCGCGCAGCGCCCGTACGGCGTCCTGCGTACGGGGAAGGGCAGCGGAGGCGAACGCAGGACGCACGGCACACCAACCGGTGCGCCGCCACTCCCGCGCGGTTTCAGCGATCGCTGCGATCGCCTCCGGGTCTGTGGATCCGGCGGACGCGAGCACCACCGCGGTGGTGGCGCGGTCCGCCGGGGTGAGTCCGGCCTCGGCCAGCCGGCGGTCGAGGGCCGAGAGCAGGAGCGCCGAAGGCCCGAGGACATCGGCCACGCGCACCGACAGCCCCGGCAGCCGGGCCGTCGACTCGGCCAGCGCCGCCGGGATGTCGGACTTCGCGTGGAAGGCACGGGTGAGGAGCAGGGGGAGCGCGACGACCTCGCGCACCCCCGACAGGTAGAGCGAAGACAGGACCTGGCCCACCGTCGGGGTGTTGAAGTCCAGGAAGGCCGTCTCCACCCGCAGCCCGGGCCGCAGCGCCCGCACGCGCCCGGTCAGGGCGTGCACGGTCGCCGCGTGCCGCGGGTCGCGGCTGCCGTGGGCGATGACGAGCAGGGCGGGTGCGGTGGACACGGGACTCACTTGACCAGGAGGCCGCGGCTGCGCAGGACCCACCGCTCGATGGGGCTGAAGATGAGCAGGTCGATGGCGATGCCGACGACGAGGATCAGGATGATCGCGAGGAACACGCCGGGCAGGTCGATGTTGTTGCGGCCGTTCTCCAGGAGTTGGCCCAGGCCCAGGCCGAGGTCGGGGGAGCTGGCGATGATCTCGGCGGCCATCAGGGAGCGCCAGGAGAAGGCCCAGCCCTGCTTGAGGCCGGCCAGATAGCCGGGGAGCGCGGCGGGCATGACGATGTGGCGGGCGCCGGCGAGTCCGGTGGCGCCGAGGGTGCGGCCGGCGCGCAGGTAGAGGGGTGGGATCTGGTCGATGCCGAGACGAGGCCGTTGGCGATGGAGGGGACGGCGCCGAGGAGGATGACGGTGTACATCATGGCGTCGTTGAGGCCGAACCACAGGACGGCGGGGGTACCCAGGCGACCGAGGGGAGGGATTGCAGGCCTTGGAGGATGGGGCCGATGGCGGCGCGGACGAACTTCACGCGGGCGACGAGCAGTCCGAGGGGGGTGCCGATGGCCAGGGCCAGCAGGAAGCCGAGCAGGCCGCGGGAGACGCTGGTCCAGATGACTTCGAGCAGCGTTCCCTTGAGCCACATGTCGGCCAGGCTGTCCCACACCGCGGACAGTGCGGGCAGCTTCGTCTGGTCGGTGACCTCGAGCGAGACGAGGACCTGCCAGACCACGAGCACCAGGCCGACGGCCAGGACCGGCGGCAGGACCTTCTTGAGGAGGATCTCGCGGACCGGGGTGCGGTGGGTCTGGACCGCGTCGAGCGCGTCCAGGCCGGCCTCCAGGCCCGCCAGGTCGTCCTGCCCACCCTTGCCCGTGACCTTCGGGGTGGTGTCAGTGCTGGCCATGGCGGCGGATCTCCCCACGCAGGTGTTCAGTGATCTCGAGGGACAGCTCGGCGACGTCCGCGTCCTCGATGCGGCGCGGCTGCGGGATGTCCACGGTCCATTCCTTCGCGACCCGGCCGGGCCTTGAGGAGAGCAGGACCACGCGCTGGGCGAGGCGCACGGCCTCGCGCACGTTGTGGGTGACGAAGAGGACCGACAGGTTCGTCTCCGCCCAGATGCGGGCGAGTTCGCCGTGCAGCACGTCGCGGGTGATCGCGTCGAGCGCGGCGAACGGCTCGTCCATCAGCAGCAGTTGGCTGTCCTGGGCCAGTGCCCGGGCCAGGGCCACGCGCTGGCGCATGCCGCCCGACAGCTCGTGCACGCGCTTGCCGTGGGCGCCGCCGAGGCGGACCAGCTCCAGCAGCCGCTCCGCCTCCGGCTTGCGGTCGGCCTTGGGCACCCCGCGCAGCCGCAGGGCGAGTTCGATGTTCTTGCCCGCGGTCAGCCACGGGAACAGGGCGTGCTCCTGGAACATGAGCGCCGCACGCCCTGGTGTCTGGATCGACCCCTGGGACGGCTTGTCCAGGCCCGCGACCAGGTTGAGCAGGGTCGACTTGCCGCACCCGGAGGCCCCCAGGATGGTGACGAACTCGCCGGGAGCGACATCGAGGCTGATGTCGTCCAGGACGAGCTGCGATCCGGCCGGGCCGGAGAAGGACTTCGAGACGTGCTCGATACGCGTACCGTGCGTCAGCTCCGCTACGGGGCCCTCGAGAGCCTTGGCAAGCGTGGTGGCCATGGTCGTCACCTCCTGGGGTTGCTGGAATTGCGGGTTACTCGGCGCCGAGGCCGGCGTCGGGGACCTCGGGCTTGCCGGCGGCCTTCAGCACCTTGTTCAGGAGCCTCAGGTCGTAGATGCCGGTCAGGTCGGGCTGCTCGATGAGCCCCGCCTCGACCGCGTAGTCGGCCTGCGTCTTCAAGGTGGAGGCCAGCGGGTCGTCGGTGATGGCGATGCTCGGCCAGGCCGGGTCGATGATCTTCGCTTCGAGCGGCTTGCCGTTCTCGGCTTCGAGCTTGGCGTTGGCGGAGGCCTTCGCCTTGTCGGGGTTGGCGTTGATCCACTCGTTGGTCTTGACCGTGCCCGCCAGGACCGCCTCGACGACGTCGGGGTGCTCCTTGAGGAACTTCTGCGACACGATGGTGTTCGTGATCACGAACTTCTGGTCGGGCCACAGGGCGGTCTCGTCGAGGAGGACGGAGCCGCCGTCGGAGACTAGTTTGGAGGCGGTGGGCTCGGGCACCCAGGCGCCGTCGATCGAGCCCTGCTTGAAGGCGTCGGGGGTGACCTTGTTGTCGGTGCGGACGACGGAGACGTCGCCCTTGCCGGACTCGGGGTCGACCGTCCAGCCCTTCTCCGAGATCCAGTTGAGGAACGCGACGTCCTGCGTGTTCCCCTTCTGCGGGGTGGCGATCCTCTTGCCCTTGACGTCGTCCAGGCTCTTGATCTTGTCCGGGTTCACGACCAGCTTCACGCCGCCGGAGGCCGAGCCGGAGACGATCCGCAGGTTGGAGCCCTTGGACTTCACGTAGCCGTTGATCGCGGGGGAGGGGCCGATGAAGCCGATGTCGAGCGAGCCGCCGTTGAGGGCCTCGATCTGCGACGGACCGGCGTTGAAGGCCTGCGGCTTGATCTTCGTGCCGCCCAGTTCCCGCTGGATCAGGCCCTCCTGGAGGCCGACCAGAGCGGTGGCGTGCGTCAGGTTGGAGAAGTACCCGATCCGGACCTCGGAAGCGGAGAGCTTCTTGCCGGCGGCGCCGGCCGGCTGGGGCTCGTCCTTCTCGGCCTGGGAGCCGTAGCCGCAGGAGGCGAGCGCACCGATCAGCAGCGGCAGGGCGGCGGCGACGAGGCCGCGGCGCAGGGCCGTTCGGCTGCTGCGCGTCGTGCGGGTGGTGGCGGTGGCAGGCACGGGAGGGCTTCCTCTCGTGACGCGGTCATCTCATGACGCACGTCTTCGTCTGTGGAGCGGGGGCGGGTACGGCTCACGGGAGGTGCCGGTGCGACAGCGGGGCGCCGACGGCGACACGGTCAGCGCGCACATCGCGTCACCCCTCCCTGGCCGCTGCCGAGGGCGCCTCCCCCGGACTTCGTCCGGGGGTACCCCCAGCCCACGCGGCCGCCCTCCTTCGCGAAGGTGGAGCAGATGTCGGAAGCCATGGGCTAGAAGTCCCACCCTTCCTCGTCGGCCTGGACGGTGGTCTCGGCCTGGGAGGCGAAGGACTCGCCGGCCATGCCCGCCGCCAGGGTGGTTCCGTCGGCCGGGTCGATCAGCAGGAAGGAGCCCGTGCGGCGCGAGTCGGCGTACGCGTCGAGCGCGAGCGGCTCGGCCGTACGGACGACCACGCGGCCGATGTCGTTCGCCACCAGCTGCCCGGGGTTCGGGTGCTGGGACAGGTCGTCGAGGGTCAGCCGCGAGGGGATCTCCTTGACGATCGCCTTGACCGTCCGCGTCGTGTGCTTGATCAGCACCCGGGCGCCGACGGCCAGGGGCTGGTCCGCCACGTGGCAGACCGTCGCCTCGACGTCCTGCGTGGTGGCCGGGGCGCTCGCGGACGGCGCGATCAGGTCGCCGCGCGAGATGTCGATGTCGTCCTTGAGGCGCACGGTCACCGACTGCGGGGCCCAGGCGATGTCCACGCTCTTGCCGAGCGATTCGATGCCCTCGATGACCGAGGTACGGCCCGAGGGCAGCACGGTCACGGCCTCGCCGACCCGCAGCACGCCGGAGGCGATCTGGCCCGCGTAGCCCCGGTAGTCCGGGTGCTCGGCGGTCTGCGGGCGGATCACGTACTGCACCGGGAAACGCGCCGGGCAGGCGGTGAGGTCGTGGCTGACCGGGACGGTCTCCAGGTGTTCGAGCACCGTCGGGCCGCCGTACCAGTCCATGTTCGCCGACGGGTCCACCACGTTGTCCCCGGCGAGCGCCGAGATCGGGATCGCGGTGATCTCGGGGACGCCCAGGTCCGAGGCGTACGCGGTGAACTCCTCCGCGATCGCCGCGAAGACGGACTCCTGGTAGCCGACCAGGTCCATCTTGTTGACGGCCAGAACCACGTGCGGGACGCGCAGCAGCGCGGCGACGGCCGCGTGCCGGCGGGTCTGCTCGATCACGCCGTTGCGGGCGTCGACCAGCACCACGGCCAGGTCGGCGGTGGAGGCACCGGTGACCATGTTCCGGGTGTACTGCACGTGCCCCGGGGTGTCGGCCAGGATGAACCGGCGGCGCGCGGTGGCGAAGTAGCGGTACGCGACGTCGATGGTGATGCCCTGCTCCCGCTCGGCCCGCAGGCCGTCGGTGAGCAGCGCGAGGTCGGGGGCGTCCTGGCCGCGCTGGGCGGAGACGGCCTCGACGGCCTCCATCTGGTCGGTCAGGACCGACTTGGAGTCGTGGAGCAGCCGGCCCACCAGGGTGGACTTGCCGTCGTCGACGGAACCGGCGGTCGCGAAGCGCAGCAGCGTGGTCGCCGACAGATCGGCGAACGGCTCGGTGGTGGAGGTCATGTCTAGAAGTACCCTTCGCGCTTGCGGTCTTCCATCGCGGCCTCGGACATCTTGTCGTCGGCGCGGGTCGCACCCCGCTCGGTGAGGCGGGAGACGGCGATCTCGGCGATCACGGCGTCCAGCGTGGCGGCGTCGGAGTCGACGGCGCCGGTGCAGGACATGTCACCGACGGTGCGGTAGCGGATGAGGCGCGTCTCGGGCGTCTCGTCCTCCTTGGGGCCGCCCCACTCGCCGGCCGTCAGCCACATGCCGCCCCGCTGGAACACCTCGCGCTCGTGCGCGAAGTAGATCTCCGGCAGCTCGATGCCCTCACGGGCGATGTACTGCCAGACGTCCAGCTCGGTCCAGTTGGAGAGCGGGAAGACCCGCACGTGCTCACCGGGCGCGTGGCGGCCGTTGTACAGCTGCCACAGCTCGGGGCGCTGGCGGCGCGGGTCCCACTGGGAGAACTCGTCGCGGAGGCTGAAGACCCGCTCCTTGGCCCGGGCCTTCTCCTCGTCGCGCCGGCCGCCGCCGAAGACCGCGTCGAACTTGAGGCGCTGGATCGCCTCGGTCAGCGGGAGGGTCTGCAGCGGGTTGCGGGTGCCGTCCGGGCGCTCGCGCAGCTTGCCCGCGTCGATGTACTCCTGGACGGACGCCACGTGCAGGCGCAGCCCGTGCTTCTCGACCGTGCGGTCGCGGTACTCCAGCACCTCGGGGAAGTTGTGCCCCGTGTCGACGTGCAGGAGGGTGAAGGGCACCGGCGCCGGCGCGAACGCCTTCAGCGCCAGGTGCAGCATGACGATGGAGTCCTTGCCGCCGGAGAACAGGACCACCGGCTTCTCGAACTCGCCCGCCACCTCGCGGAAGATGTGCACGGCCTCGGATTCGAGGGCGTCGAGGTGCGACAGCGCGTAGGGCGCGTCGGTCTCTTCGTGCAGGTGGGCGACCGTGGTCATGCCAGACCCCTCTCGGTGAGCAGCGCGTGCAGGGCCGAAGCCGACTCCTGGACGGTCTGCGTGTGCGACTCGATACGGAGGTCCGGGGACTCCGGCGCCTCGTACGGGTCGTCGACCCCGGTCAGACCGGAGATCTCGCCCGCGGCCTGCTTGGCGTACAGGCCCTTCACGTCCCGCTCGGAGCAGACCTCCACCGGGGTGGCCACGTGGACCTCCAGGTAGCCCGTCCCCGCGGCGGCGTGCCGCTTGCGGACGGCCTGGCGGCTGTCCGCGAACGGCGCGATCACCGGTACCAGCGCCTTGACGCCGTTGCTCGCGAGGAGTTCGGCGACGAAGCCGATGCGCTGCACGTTGGTGTGCCGGTCCTCGCGGCTGAAGCCGAGTCCGGCGGAGAGGAACTCGCGGATCTCGTCCCCGTCGAGCACCTCCACACGGTGGCCATCGGCGCGCAGCCGCTCGGCCAGCGCGTAGGCGATGGTGGTCTTGCCGGCGCTGGGCAGCCCGGTCAGCCACACGGTGGCGCCCTGGTCGCTCACGCTCATCTGCTGTGTCTCCGTAAGTGTTTCGCTGGTCGTCGTCATCAGCCGTGCAGTCCGCACTCGGTCTTGCCGCGCCCGGCCCACCGGCCGGCCCGCGCGTCCTCGCCCTCCGCCACGCGGCGGGTACAGGGGGCGCAGCCGACGGAGGCGTAGCCGTCCATCAGCAGCGGGTTGGTGAGCACCCCGTGCTCGGCCACGTACGCGTCCACGTCGCCTTGGGTCCAGCGGGCGATCGGCGAGACCTTGACCTTCTGCCGCTTCTCGTCCCAGCCGACCACGGGGGTGTTCGCCCGGGTCGGGGACTCGTCGCGGCGCAGGCCCGTCGCCCAGGCGTCGTACGCGGTCAGGCCCTCTTCGAGGGGCTTGACCTTGCGCAGGGCGCAGCACAGGTCGGGGTCGCGGTCGTGCAGCTTCGGGCCGTAGCGCGCGTCCTGCTCGGCCACCGTCTGGCGCGGGGTGAGGGTGATGACGTTGACGTCCATCACCGCCTCGACCGCGTCGCGGGTGCCGATCGTCTCCTCGAAGTGGTAGCCGGTGTCGAGGAAGACCACGTCCACGCCGGGGAAGGCGCGGGAGGCCAGGTGGGCGACGACCGCGTCCTCCATGGAGGAGGTCACGGCGAACTTCCTGCCGAAGGTCTCGGCCGCCCACGTGAGGATCTCCAGCGCGGAGGCGTCCTCCAGCTCCCGGCCCGCCCGCTCGGCCAGCTCCTTGAGCTTCGCGCTCTTGAGACCGGCGTCTTGAGTGGTGGTCATATCTCGTCGCCTCCCGCTGATCCCGCCGCATCGGACCGCACGCCCCGGGACAGCAGCCCGAGGTACTTCAGCTGGAAGGCCCGGTTGCAGGCCCTGCATTCCCACGCGCCGTGGCCCGTCTCATGGGGGAACAGGTCCTCGTCGCCGCAGTACGGGCAGTAGAACGGTGCGGCGCGCTCGCTCACGAGAGGCTCTTCTCGTCCGCGCGGGCGACCCACGCCGCGAACCGCTCGCCGTCCTCGCGCTGCTCCTCGTAGCTCTTGACGACCCGCTCGACGTAGTCGGGCAGACCGGCCGAGGTGACCTTGAGGCCGCGGACCTTGCGGCCGAAGCCGGCCTCCAGGCCGAGGGCGCCGCCCAGGTGGACCTGGTAGCCCTCCACCTGGTTGCCCTCGTCGTCCAGGACCAGCTGGCCCTTGAGACCGATGTCCGCCACCTGGATGCGGGCGCAGGCGTTCGGGCAGCCGTTGATGTTGATGGTGAGCGGCTCGGCGAACTCCGGCAGGCGGCGCTCCAGCTCGTCGATGAGCGAGGCGCCGCGCGCCTTGGTCTCGACGATGGCCAGCTTGCAGAACTCGATGCCGGTGCAGGCCATCGTGCCGCGGCGGAACGGGGACGGCTTGACCCGCAGGTCGAGCGACTCCAGGGCCGCGACCACCGAGTCGACCCGGTCGGCCTCGATGTCGAGGACGATCATCTTCTGCTCGGCGGTGGTGCGCAGCCGGCCGGAGCCGTGCTGCTCGGCGATGTCCGCGATCTTTGTCAGGGTGGCGCCGTCGACGCGGCCCACGCGGGGCGCGAAGCCCACGTAGAACCTGCCGTCCTGCTGCTGGTGGACGCCGACGTGGTCGCGCCACTGGCCGGAGGGCTGCTCGGGCGCGGGGCCGTCGGTCAGCTTCCGCTTCAGGTACTCGTCCTCCAGGACCTGGCGGAACCTGGCCGCGCCCCAGTCGGCGACGAGGAACTTCAGGCGGGCGCGGGTGCGCAGCCGGCGGTAGCCGTAGTCGCGGAAGATCGAGATGACGCCCTCGTAGACGTCCGGGACCTCGTCGAGCGAGACCCAGGTGCCCAGGCGCACGCCCAGCTTGGGGTTGGTGGACAGGCCGCCGCCGACCCAGACGTCGAAGCCGGGGCCGTGCTCGGGGTGGTTCACGCCGACGAAGGCGATGTCGTTGATCTCGTGCGCCACGTCGAGCAGCGGCGAGCCGGAGATCGCGGACTTGAACTTGCGGGGCAGGTTGGAGAAGTCCTTGTTGCCCACGATGCGGCGGTAGATCTCGTCGATCGCGGGGGTGCCGTCGATGATCTCGTCCCGCGCGATGCCGGCGACGGGCGAGCCGAGGATGACGCGGGGCGTGTCACCGCAGGCCTCGGTGGTGGACAGCCCGACGGCCTCCAGGCGGCGCCAGATCTCCGGGACGTCCTCGATCCGGATCCAGTGGTACTGCACGTTCTGCCGGTCGGTGAGGTCGGCGGTGCCGCGGGCGAACTCCTGGGAGATCTCGCCGATCACGCGGAGCTGCTCGGTGGTCAGCCGGCCGCCGTCGATGCGGACGCGCAGCATGAAGTACTTGTCGTCCAGCTCCTCCGGCTCCAGGATCGCGGTCTTGCCGCCGTCGATCCCGGGCTTGCGCTGGGTGTAGAGGCCCCACCAGCGCATGCGTCCGCGCAGGTCGTTGGGGTCGATCGAGTCGAAGCCCGCCTTGGAGTAGATCGTCTCAATGCGTGTCCGCACATTGAGACCGTCGTCGTCCTTCTTGAACTGCTCGTTGCCGTTGAGGGGCGTGTGGTGTCCGACAGCCCACTGACCCTCACCGCGGTGACGGCCTGTCTTGCGGCGCGCGGCGGCGGCTGCGGGCGTTTCGGGAGTGGCGGCCATGGCGGGTACGTCCTTCTTCGGCGGCTCAGGGCAGGAGCGGGGGCACAGGGGAGCGGTGGTACGCCCCCGTCACGTCGGCGTCGCTGAGCGGGTGCGGCTGATTTCCGCCTTTGCCGGGGTGGCCGGCGGGCAGGGCGGTGTTCGGCCGTCAGGGGGCAGAGATGATCGTCACGTCCACGGCGACGATGCCGGGATGGTGGCGGTGTGCGGCGGTCGCTGGTTCCGTCAGCAGGCCGGACAGATGGCGCTGGACATGCGGCCGAGGTCGACGTGCCGCCGACTCACCAAGGCAATTCCAGCTCCATTCATGGCGGAAGCGTGTCATGTGGCGATTGGAGGAGTCCACTACTGTCCAAAATGCGGACGATGTCGTCTCGCATCGTGATACCGCGTGATCGCCGTCACCCCGGGGCCCGCGGCGGCCGGGCCGTGCCCGGCGGGGGATCCGGGCTCCCGGCCGCGGACCCGGCTCCCGGCCGCGGAGGGCCGAGCACCCCCGGCGGGAGCCCGGCCGGGAGAGGCCTAGGCGCCCGGCCAGGGGCCCGGGGTCGGGGTCTCCTCCCGGGGCTCCGTCTCCGTCTTGAAGAGCTTGAAACCGCGCCGCAGGTAGTTGTCCATCGCCGTCGGCCCGTCCAGGCTGCACGTGTGCAGCCAGACGCGCCGCGTCGGCTCGCGGTCCGGCCAGCGGGAGGCGAGGTCCCACGCCCGGGCCGTGCCCACCGACAGCAGGTGCCCGCCGATCCGCCGCCCCCGGAACTCCGGCAGCAGGCCGAAGTAGACGATCTCCACCACACCGTCGTCCTGGGGGTCGAACTCCACGTACCCCGCCGGCGTGCCCCGGTCGTACGCCACCCACGTCTCCACACCCGGCCGCCCCAGCTGCTCCACCCACTGCGCTCGGGTCAGGCCCAGCCGGTCCGTCCAGTGGATGTCCCCGCCGACGGAGGCGTACAGGAACCGGCTGAACTCGGGGGAGGGGACCTCCGCCCGCGCGACGGTGATCTCCGGGCCCGGCACGGCAGCCGGAACCAGATCGTCCGGCGAGGTCATTTCCAGGGACCAGGTGGTGAGGGTGATGGCGCTCATGCAGGTCAGGGAATCATGCCCCGACCCCGATGGCCCAGACGGGCCCCGATCACCGCGGGCGCCGTGGAGTGGGGCAGGAGGCCGGCCGGGTCCTGGGGGCGGATCAGCTCCACCTCCACGTCCTCCGCGAACCGGTACGGCCGGTGCGCCAGCACGCCCGCGAGGTTGCGGCGCACCCGGGACATCTCCGCGCGGACCGTCACCGTACGGGTCGGGTCGCCGAACAGCTCCTGCGACAGCTCCGCCGCCGAACGCCCGTGCGGGCTCTCCGCCAGCAGGAACAGCAGCTCCGCGTGGCGCGGGCTCAGTTCCTGCGACCAGCTCCCGGCGGCCCCGTACACCGTCGCCGACCAGGACCCCGCCCGGCTGAGGTCGAGTACGACCCGGGTCGGCCCCGGGCCCGTGCGCTCCTGCTCGATCCGCAGCAGCCAGCCGCCCGGCAGCGGCTCCACCGCGCAGTCGCCGAGCTGCGGCACCCACACCCGCCCCGCGCCGAACGATTTCGGCAGGGGGACGCGGCCCACCGGGGCCAGGCCCGCCACGGCCGCCGTCCAGCCGTTCGGGTCCACGGCCAGCGCCCGCCCCGGCAGCCGGGCGAGCAGCGGGGCGGCCACCGCCCGCAGCCGCTCCAGCGACTCCAGGTGCCGCACGCGCAGCTCCCGCTCCGCGAGCCGGGCCACCGAGCTCACCCACGCCAGCGTCGCCGGGTGCATCGTGGCCAGCGGGCCGCTCACGTCGACCACGCCCAGCAGCCGGCCGTCGCGCGGATCGCGCACGGGCGCGCCCGCACAGGTCCAGTCGTGGTGGCTGGAGACGAAGTGCTCCGCCGAGAACACCTGGACCGGCCTTCGGGTGACCAGGGCGGTGCCCACCCCGTTGGTGCCGACCACGGCCTCGTCCCAGTCGGCCCCCACCGCGAAACCGAGCCGGTCCGCCTTGCGCAGGATGGACGAGTGCCCCTCCCGCCACAGCAGCCGGCCCTCAGCGTCGGCCACGACCATGATGTGCAGGGCCTCGTCCAGGGCCGGGAGCAGCCCCTCGCGCAGCACCGGCAGCACCTCCCGCAGCGGTGAGTCCTGCCGCCGCTCCTCGGTCTCGGCGGACGACAGCATCCGCGAGCGCGCGTCCCGGTCCGGGTGCACCCCGCCCGCCAGCATCCGGCGCCAGGACTCGGCGATCTCCGGGCGCGGAGCGGCCGGGGGGCGGTCCCCGGCCAGCGCCGCCGCCCGCACGCCCTTGAGCAGACGCGCGGCATCCCGCGCGTCCATGGCCGAGATGCGGGCCACATCGACCGTGCTGCCTGTGGTGTCGGCCACCGGAACCTCCCCCGTGCGAACAGGACGACTCAAAGGTTGCAACGGTATGCAACTCTCGCCAAGTCCCGGTCTCCCGACCGAAACTGTCCGGACGTCGCACAGCGGCGTGACAGCTCCTCCTCGGGGCTTCTCGGGTCAGGGGTGGTGCCGAGTCGGCGCGGCGCCACTCCTGATCCCGGTCGACGGGCCCGGATCCCGGCTCGGAGCGGTTTGGGGACTACTCCCCGCCCGTGATCCGCGCTCGTTCCACGAGAGCGCCCAGGTCGAGGCTGTGCGGCAGCGTGCCGAAGGCCGCTCCCCAGTCACCGCCGAGCCGTGAGGCGCAGAACGCGTCCGCCACCTCGGGCGGTGCCCAGCGCACCAGCAGCGAGCCCTGGAGCACCAGCGCCATGCGCTCGACCACCCGGCGGGCCCGGGCCTCGATGCCCTCCAGGTCGGCGAGCTCCGTCAGCAGGTTCTTGATGGCCGAATCCAGCCGGTGGTCCGCGCCCCGGGCCAGGCCGACCTCCTGGAGGAACGCGTTCAGGGCCTGGGGCTCCCGCTGGAGGGCGCGCAGTACGTCCAGCGCCTGGACATTGCCCGAACCCTCCCAGATGGAGTTCAGCGGGGATTCGCGCAGCAGTCTCGGCATGCCGGACTCCTCGACGTACCCGTTGCCGCCCAGGCACTCCAGCGCCTCCGCCACCATCGGCGTACAGCGCTTCGTCACCCAGTACTTGGCGGCGGGCACGGCCAGGCGCAGGAAGGCCTTCTCCTGGTCGGTGCCGCTGTCGTAGGCCGCCGCGAGCCGCAGGGTCAGGGTGGTGGCCGCCTCCGACTCCAGGGCGAGGTCGGCGAGGACGTTGCGCATCAGCGGCTGGTCGATGAGCGGCGCTCCGAAAGCGGAGCGGTGCTCCGCGTGGTGAGCGGCCTGCGTCAGCGCCTGCCGCATCAGCGAGGCCGAACCGATGACACAGTCCAGCCGGGTCGCCGCGACCATCTCGATGATGGTCCGCACCCCGCGGCCCTCCTCACCCACCCGCCGCGCCCAGGTCCCGTCGAACTCCACCTCGCTCGACGCGTTCGACCGGTTGCCCAGCTTGTCCTTCAGCCGCTGGATGGCGAAGGCGTTGCGCGTGCCGTCCGGCAGCACCCGCGGCACCAGGAAGCAGGTCAGCCCTCCCGGAGCCTGCGCCAGCACCAGGAACCCGTCGGACATCGGAGCCGAGCAGAACCACTTGTGCCCGGTCAGCGCGTACTCGCCCGAGGCGTCCAGCGGGGCCGCGGCCGTCGTGTTCGCCCGTACGTCGCTGCCGCCCTGCTTCTCCGTCATCCCCATGCCGAAGAGCACACCGCTCTTCCGCGCGGCCGGCGCCAGCCCCTCCTCGTACGCGTGCGAGGTGAGCCGCGGCTCCCACTCGGCCGCCAGCTCCGGATCGGCCCGCAGCGCCGGCACGGCGGCGTGCGTCATCGAGACCGGGCAGCCGTGGCCGGCCTCGGCCTGCGACCACACGAAGAACCCGGCGGCACGCCGCAGGTGCCCGGCCGGACGCCCCCACGCGTCCGTGAGCCCGGCGGACACGGCCTTGCCGAGCAGCCGGTGCCAGGCAGGGTGGAACTCCACCTCGTCGATCCGGTTCCCGTACCGGTCGTGCGTCCGCAGCACGGGTGGATTCTCGTTCGCCAGCCGGCCCCACTCCTGGGCCTGCGCGGAGCCGGCGGAGCGCCCGAGCACCGTGAGCTCCTCCCGCACCTCGGCGAGGAGTTCGGGGGCCGCGGCGGCGAGATGACGCTCCACGCCCTCGGTGAGGGCCCGGTCGCCCCCGTAGACGTCATGGCCCACGAGCGGCGGGGCCTGATTGGTGACTGTGTGGGTGGTGGCTGCCATACGGATACCGTAAGGACGTGCAGCCAGCAAAAGAAACACCAGAGCGGATCCTGGTACGCCACGGACGGCTCCACCGGGCCCGCGCCCTCTACCGCAACGTCTCGAAGCGGAAAATGGGCTGGCTGCTCCTGAAGGACACCGTCAACTCGTGCATCGAGTACCGGATCCTCGGTCTCGCCGCCGAGGCGGCCTTCTTCACCCTCCTCTCGCTGCCCCCGCTCTTCCTCGGCCTGCTGGGCCTCCTCGGCTACGTGGACGGCTGGACGGGCACCACGACGGTCGCCAGCATCGAGGAGAACGTCCTCGGGGCGGTGGGCACGATCCTGTCCGACCGGGGCGTCAACGACATCGCCAGACCGATGCTGGACGACGTCACCGGCCGCGGCCGCCCGGACCTGATCTCGCTCGGTTTCGCCTTCGCCCTGTGGTCGGGCTCGCGCGCGGTGAACGTCTTCATCGACACCATCACCGTGATGTACGGGCTCGACGGGCACCGGGGCATCGTCAAGACCCGGCTGCTCGCCTTCCTGCTGTACATCATCGCGCTGGTCATCGGCGCGGTCGTGCTGCCGCTGATGGTGGTCGGACCCGACGCGGTGGTACGGCTGGTGCCCTATGGCACCAGCGTGATCGCGGTGCTGTACTGGCCGACCGTCACCCTGCTGTCCATCGTCTTCCTCACCACGCTGTACCACGTGTCCGTGCCGGTGCGCTCGCCGTGGATCGAGGACGTGCCGGGCGCGCTGGTGGCCCTCGCGATGTGGGTGCTGGGCTCGTTCCTGCTGCGGATCTACCTCACCAACACCGTGGAGGGGCCGACGATCTACGGCTCGCTGGCGGCGCCGGTGGCCGTGCTGCTGTGGATCGGCATCTCGGCCTTCGCGGTCCTCGTCGGCGCCGCCGTCAACGCGGCGATCGACCGCGTCTGGCCCTCGGTGGCCACCGCGGCGGCGCGCGAGGCGAACGAGCGGGCCCGCGAAGCGGAGGCCGCCCAGCTGATCGCGCGGGCCGCGGCGTGGCGCGCGATGGCGGAGGGCGAGTCGGAGGACGACGAGGACGACGCCATGCCCTCCGAGTTCCCCGAGCGCTGGTCGAAGTTCCTGCCCCCGGAGGACTACACCTCACGGCTGCGCAAGCACTGAGGCAGGCCGTACGCTGCCGCCTGTCTGCCTGTCTGCCTGTCTGCCTGTCTGTCGCCGACCCGGCGCCGGGCCGGGGGGCGCGGGGCCTAGCCTGGAAGGGTGTACGAGGAGACGCCGTCGGGGCTCGTGGCCGGAGCCGTGCTGTGGCGGGCCGGCGGGCCCGGGGGGATCGTGCTGCCCGACGGGTGCATGGACCTGCTGTGGGTCGAGGGCCGGCTGCTGGTCGCCGGGACCGACACCGGGCCGCATCCCGCCGGGGAGGTCCCGGGCGGGGCCTTCGCCGGGATCCGGTTCGCGCCCGGTACCGCGCCCGCGCTGCTCGGCGTACCGGCCCACGAGCTGCGGGACCGGCGCGTCCCCCTGGCCGACCTGTGGCCCGCCCGAGAGGTACGCCGCCTCGCCGGCCGGGTGGCCTCGTACGGGGACCCCCGCGCCGGGCTGGAGGCGCTGGCCGCCCGCCGCGCCGCCGCGGCCGGTCCGCCGGACCCGCTGGTCGCCGAGGTCGTGGCCCGTCTCCGCGCGGGCCACGCCGTGGCCCCGATCGCCGCCGCCGTCGGCCTCGGGGAGCGGCAGCTGCGCCGGCGCTCCCTGGACGCCTTCGGGTACGGGCCCCGGACGCTGGGCCGGGTGCTCCGGCTGCGCCGCGCCCTCGCGCTGGCCCGGGCGGGGACCCCCTACGCCGAGGTCGCCTGCGTCGCCGGGTACGCCGACCAGGCCCATCTGGCCCGCGAGGTACGGGCGTTGGCCGGGACCACGCTCGGCGCCTACGTGGCGGGCGCCGACGGCGCGAAGAGCGAGACCCCGCAGCCGTCCGGGTCGAGGACCACGGCGTAGCGCTGGCCCCAGAAGGCGTCCCAGGGCTTCAGGTGCCCCGGATGCCCGGCGGCTGTCAGCTCGGCGTACAGCGCGTCCACCTCGGCGGGGGAGTCGCACAGGAAGGCCAGGTCACGCCGGCCGTCACCGGAGGGCCGGGCCCAGGACGGGTCGAAGGAGCGGACGGTCTCCTCCGTGTCCCAGCCGATCCGCAGGCCGCCCGGCAGCACGGCCTCGACGTGCGGCTGGTCATCGGCCTCCGCCGGTACGTCCAGCCCGAGCCGGCGGTAGAAGGCGAGCGAAGCGGCCATGTCGGAGACGACCATGCCGATCATGTCGAGTCGTGGAGTCATGACGGCAGGCTAGGCCGGGACCGGGGCGACCGTCTTGAACGAAACGGACACCGCCGCCGCCTCCGACGGGGCATCGGCGCATCCGGGGGGCCGGGTCGGAAAAAGAACTGGCGCCCCGCGGAAGGGGCTTGTTACGGTGCATCCGTTCCCGCCGACCAGTGCGGAACACCAGCACGCGTATGACCCGGAGGTGAGTTCATTGATGACTGTCGTCAGGCAGGGCGTCGTCGCCCGCACTCAGAAGACCATCAATGTCACTTCCGTGGTCTCCGGCTGACCTCACACTTCTTTCGCGCGCCGCCGTCGAGCGGGCGCGCGCTGCCGGGGCCACCCTGTGAAGGGTTCCCCCTTGTCTCACGCATCCCGTCCTTCTTCCACCTCTTCTCCCTCCACCTCGTCGCTCGCCGACACCCTCGGCCCCTTCGGCTGGGACGCGGCGTGGGCGGTCGAGTTCATCCCGTACGCGGAGCAGGGCCTGCTGCCCGGCCGTGTCGTACGCGTCGACCGCGGTCAGTGCGACGTCATGACCGAGCACGGCATCGTGCGCGCCGACACCGCCTTCGTCACCCCGCACGACCCGCTGCGGGTCATCTGCACCGGCGACTGGGCGGCCGTGGAGCCGTCGGGCAGCCCGCGCTACGTGAAGGCGTACCTGCCGCGCCGGACCGCCTTCGTACGGTCCACCTCCAGCCAGCGCTCCGAGGGGCAGATCCTCGCGGCCAACGTCGACCACGCGATCATCGCCGTCTCCCTCGCCGTGGAACTGGACCTGGGGCGCATCGAGCGCTTCCTGGCCCTGGCGTGGGAATCGGGGGCGCAGCCGCTGGTCGTCCTCACCAAGGCGGACCTGGTCCCGGACCCCGTCACCCTCGCGCACCTGGTCCAGGACGTGGAGACCACCGCGCCCGGTGTCCAGGTCCTGACGGTGTCCTCCCTCACCGGGGAGGGTACGGACGTCCTCACGGCCCTGGTCGGCGGCGGGACGAGCGTGCTGCTCGGGGTCTCGGGCGCCGGCAAGTCCACGCTGGCCAACGCGCTGCTCGGGGCCGACGTCATGGAGGTGCAGGAGGCCCGCGAGGTCGACGGCAAGGGCCGCCACACGACCACGACGCGCAACCTGCTCGCCCTGCCGGGCGGCGGCGTCCTGATCGACACGCCCGGACTGCGCGGCGTCGGGCTCTGGGACGCCGGGACCGGGGTGGGCCAGGTGTTCGCGGAGATCGAGGAGTACGCGGAGACCTGCCGCTTCCACGACTGCGCGCACGAGGCGGAGCCGGGGTGCGCGGTGCGGGCCGCCGTCGACTCCGGCGAGCTGCCGGAACGCCGCCTGGAGAGCTACCGCAAGCTGCTCCGGGAGAACCAGCGGATCGTGGCGAAGACGGACGCCAGGCTCCGCTCGGAGATCCGCCGCGACTGGCGCCTCAAGTCCGCGCAAGGCCGAGCCAACTACGCGGCCAAACGCTCGGGCCGCGCGTAACCCTCCGGCCGCGGTGCCGCCGGCGGCCTGGCCAGACCCGTCCAGCCGGCCACCCGGTCCCGGCCGCCATCCCGCGGCCGGGCCGGCCCGGGCCACCAACCCGCGGCTTGGCCGGGCCTACCCGGACCCGGCCGGGCCGCTATCCCGAGGCTCGGCCGGTCCGTCAACGCGCGACTCGGCCGAGCCCGGCCACCGCCCGAGTCCGGCCGCCGCCCCCATGCCTGCCCTGTGCGGGTTGGTCTGCCCGGCCGCCGGGTTGCGGCGAGGCCGGCCTCGGCCGTCGCCGAGGCCCGGCGGGCCAGTTCACCGCCGCCGCGCGGCAACCAGCCCGATCGCCGGTAGGCGGGAACTCCAGCCCCGCCGGCGTTCGAGGCGCGGGGTCTGGGGCGGAGGCCAGGGAACGGTGGAAGGGCGGGGCGGGGAGCAGCTCCGCGCAGCGGCGGGGCAATGCCGGCCGGGGCCGGCCGCTCAGCCCGACGCCGCCACCCCCACCCACGCGCCCACCACCACCAGGCACGCGAACAACTCCACCAGCACGCTCGTCCCCACCGCCCGCATCACCGCCCGCGCAGACGCCCACGCCTCGCCACGGCTCCCCAGGCGGAGCCGTTCGCACAGGTAGATGCCGCCCACGAAGCCGGGGACCGCCCCCAGTACCGGGATCAGCACGAAGCCCAGGACCGCCCCCGCGCCCGCGTACACCGCCATCCGGGGGGTCACGGCCACCCCGTGCAGCCGCCGCGGCGGGAGCAGCCACTTCACCACCTGGACCACCAGCAGCAGGGCCGTCGCCGCGACCAGCAGGGTCCACGTCGGCGCCGACCGCTCGTGCAGCGCCCACCACAGCAGCCCCGCCCACACCAGCCAGGTCCCCGGTACGCCCGGGACCAGCACCCCGACCACCCCGAGGAGCAGCACCAGCCCCACCAGGAGCAGCTGGGGCAGATCCATCTGCCCAGCCTGACCGACCAGGGGCTATCGGGCCACCCAGCCCCGCTCGTAGGCGTGCCAGCCCAGCTGGAGCCGCGTCGTGACCCCCGCCAGCTCCATCAGGCCCTTGACCCGCCGCTGCACCGTCCGCAGCCCCAGCTCCAGGTGCTTCGCCACGCTCGCGTCCGTCATCCCCGCCAACAGCAGGGTCAGGATCTCCAGATCCGTGGCGTCCGGACCGCCGTCCGACTCCTCCGGCCCGCCCGACGCGCCCAGCCGCAACGGCAGCGACTCCCGCCACACCGCCTCGAACAGCCCCGTCAGCGATTCCAGCAGCCCCGACGCGTGCACCACCAGCGCCGCCGGCTCCGCACCGCGCACCGTCAGCGGGACCATCGCCAGGGTCCGGTCCGCGATCACCAGCTTCGTCGGGACCTCGCCCGTCACCCGGACCCGTTCCCCCCGGGACAGCGCCGTCGACGCCTCCCGGATCCCGCGCGGCAGGGTCAGCACCTCCCGCTCGATGACCACCCGGTAGTCGACGCCGCGTACGGAGGCCCGCTCCTCCGCCTCGTTCTCCGTACCCGTCACCACCTGAGGCCGGCCGCTGACCAGCGCGCACACCTCCCGTTCGGCGCCCAGCTGGAGCTGGTGGAAGCGGTGCGCCACCGCGCTCGCGCCCTGCACCACCTCCACCAGGTCGTGCACCGCCGGCTCGGCCGCCTCCGCCCGGTACTCCTCCGCCAGCAGCGCCGCCGTCAGCTCCGCCTGCTCCAGCTCGTGCCGCTGCTGGGTGAGCAGAGCCCCCAGCGCGACCCCCGGCGGCGCCGCCACCCAGCGCCCCGGCCGCGCCGAGGACTGCGCGGCCAGACCGTGCCGCTCCAGGTGCCGCAGCGCCCGCTCGGTCTGCGGCACCGGCAGGGTCAGCCGGTGCGCGAGGTCGGACACCTCCGCCGCCCCCAACGCCACCAGCGCGCGGTACGCCGACTCCTGGCCCTCGTCGAGGCCTATCGCACCCAGCAACCCGAACACCCACCTCTCAGCCCCGCCCCTGGTGGGAAGCGGCCACGGCGCAAACCCGCCGCCGACATCATCGCCGCACCCCCCGCCACTCTGCCAAGGTGACGCCACCGCAGCGCCAACATCCGCCGGTCAGAAGCCATTTACGCGGCAGCTTTGCCACGCAATGCAGTGGTTGGCCGGAATTCACCTGGGGAGAGCGATGCGCCCGATATCGCGAACGACGCTCGGGGCGGCCACAGCGGCCGTCCTGGCCGTCACCGCCGTCGGCCCGTCGGCGGCACAGCCGAGCGACGGAGCGCCTGGAAAGAGACCACTCGTCGGCGTCTCCTCGCCCGGTTGCGCGCCCAGCGTGCTGACCGTGGGCGCCGTCGACCGCGACGACGCCACGGCCGTCTTCTCCAGCCGCGGCCCGGCCGGCCTCCAGCACACCCTCAAGCCCGAGATCGCCGCCCCCGGCGTCGGGATCTCGGCCGCCGCGGCCGGCGGCCGCGGGGTGTACGCGTACCAGGGCATGTCCGGCACCTCCATGGCCACCCCGCACGTCGCGGGCGCCGCCGCCATCGTCAGGCAGCGCCACCCCGAATGGACTTCGCAGCAGGTCAAGGCGGCCCTCGTCGGCTCCGCGAACACCGCGGTGCCCGGGGACGTACGGGAGACCGGCGGCGGCCGGCTCGACCTGCGGGCGGCCCTGGACGTCACCGTCACCGGCGCCCCCGCCGTCCAGGGGGCACGTACGACTGGCCGCAGGACCGCGGCGACCGCACCACCGTGCAGGTCCCGTACACCAACACGGGCGCCCGGCCGGTCACCCTGGACCTCGCCGTGGAGAAGGTCACCGGCAACGACGGATCCGCCGTCCGCAGCCAGGTCGCCCGCCTCGTACAGCGCACCGTGACCGTTCCGCCCGGCGCCACCGTCACCGTGCCGCTCGCCCTCGACCCGGCCGCCCGGCTGGAGCGCTCCCAGTACGGGGACGTCACCGGCCGGATCGTCGCCACGGCCGACGGCGTACGCGTCTCCACCCCCTTCTCGCTGTACGTCGAGCCGCAGACGGTGACCCTGCGCGTCAAGCTCGACCGCGCGGGCCGGCCGGCCGCCGGACCGTCCTCCCTGGACGTCATCGGCACCGACGACGCCACCGGCGAGCGCCGCTTCAACGACGGTTCCGCCGACCAGGTCTACCGGGTGCGGCCGGGCGCCTACTTCCTCTCCGCCTTCGTCGCCACCCCCGACGCGGGCGAAGGGGACGACCGGCTGATCGACTCCCTCACCTACCTCGGACGCCCGCAGGTCGAGGTGAAGAAGGACACGACCGTCGTGCTCGACGCCCGCGAGGCCGGGCGCCTGGCCATCGAGGCCGACAAGCCGGTCGAGGCCCGCAACACCACCCTCGGATTCGCCCGCAGCTGGGACGACGTGTGGCTGCACGCCGGCACCGCCATGGGCGGCCGGACCATCCGCAGCTACTACTCCTCCGTCGAAGGCCGCGCGAAGGACGGCGAGTTCGAGTTCGGCAGCTACTGGCGGGCGGCCGCGCCGCTCCCCTCCGCGCTGAAGGGCGCCGGCGGGCCGGTCCTGCACCCGATCACCGCGTCCACCGGCAGCGACAACCTCGACGGGAACGGCAGCGCGCCGCTCGTCGACGCGGGCGCCGGCACCCCGGAGGAGCTCGCCGCGGTCGCCGCGAAGGACGCGGTCGTCCTGGTCAGGGCGACGGACGGGGCGCTGCACGAGGTCGCGCGGAACGCGCTGGCCGCCGGGGCCGAGGCGGTGCTCGCCCACCGCGACGCACCCGGCCGCTGGGTCGCCTTCACCGGCTACGCGGGCGGCGCGCTGCCCGTGCTGGCCGTCGAGGCCGCCGAGGGCAAGGCGCTGCTGGGGCGGCTGGCGGCGGGCAAGGTCACGCTGTCCTGGAAGGCCACCGCGAAGAGCCCGTACGTCTACAGCCTGGCCTTCCCCGAGACGGGCGAGGTCAAGGGCGGCCACACCTACCGGGTGCGCGACCGCGAGCTCGGCCAGGTGGAGTCCGCGTACCACTCCATGGGCGTGGCGGCCGACTTCGTGGACCTGGCCGGCGCCTACCGGCCGATCGGCAGCGCGGTCTACTTCGGCGGGATCGAGACCGTCGCGACGCCGGGCCGTCGCACGGAGTTCTACACCGCCGGGGACACGGCCTGGGACCAGATGCTGTCGAGCAGCTTCCCCTGGGGCGAGTTCATGGTCGGGGAGCAGCGCACGTACACCAAGGGCCAGAAGAGCAGCGCGAGTTGGTACGACGGGGTGACCGGCCCGGTCGCGCCGCGCGACGGGACCGGCAAGGAGGCGCTGGCCGCGGAGCGGCAGGGCAACCTCATCGGCTTCGCCCCCGCCATGTGGGGGGACGGCCGCCACGCCGCCCAGCCGGGTTCCTTCGGTGACATCTGCAACCTGCGGCTCAGGCGGGACGGGGAGGTCATCGGCGAAAGCTGGTACCCGTTCGGGGTGTTCGAGGTCCCGGCCGAGGCGGGCCGGTACGAACTGACCCAAACCATCGAGAAGATCGGCCCGCCGGCGCGCACCTGGCAGCGGTCCACGTCCGTCCGGACCACGTGGGGCTTCACCTCCGAACTCGACGCGTCGGCGTACTCGAAGGGGCTGCCGGTCCTGTTCCCGCGGTACGCGGCCGCGCTGGACGGGATGAAGACGGTCGCGGCGGCGGACGGCCAGAGCATCGGGCTCAGCGCCACCGGGCACGCGGGTTACGGGCCGGGTGCGCTGAAGTCGGCGAAGCTGTCGTACTCGTACGACGGCGAGAACTGGACGGAGGCGAAGGTGAGCGAGCGAGCGGGCCGGTGGACCGCGGTCGTGGACCACGCCGGGGCCTCCGGCAAGCAGGTGTCGCTGAAGGTCGAACTGACCGACGCGAACGGTGCCTCCGTCGCCCAGACGGTCGTGCGGGCGTACGACGTCCGCTAGTCCCTACGGGTGAGGGGGGAAGGGTCCACCGGGCGGCGGCCCGGTGGACCCTTTTCGCGCATTCGGCGTTTTCCGTCCGCGCGGGAGGCCCAGAATGAGGGCATGAGTCAGCAGGGCGCGGACGACTGGTGGCAGAAGCTGTACGAGGACCCGGACCAGGGCCCGCCCCCCGACCCGGGCGACACCCTGGACCACCGCTTCCACACGGCAGCCAACCTCACGACGGCCCCCCCCCCCCCCCCGCCGCCCAACCCGGGCGCACCCCCGCCGCCGCCCCCCCCGCCACCCGCGCCGAACCCGGCCGGGGTCCCGGGCCAGACCCGCCCCCCGGCCCCGCCGGCCCCTGGCGGGACCGGGTCCCCCGCAACCGGCCCGGCGTCGCCCCCGGCACAAGGCCCGGCCTCGGGCGCACCTGCGGCGCGGGGAGTGGGCTCCGGACCTGGCGGGGCTACGCCCCCGGCGCCGGGCCTGGCCCCGGAACCCGGCGGGGTCCCGGCCCAAGGGCGGCCCTCGGTCCCGGTCCCGCCGACGCCACCTGGCGCACCCGCGGCGCCGGCAGCCGGCCCGGCTTCGGCGCCGGGGCATGGCCCGACCGCGGGCGGGGTCCCGGCGCAAGGGCGGCCCTCGGCCCCGGCGTCGCCCCCGGCTTGGGTCCCGCCGGCGGCACCTTCGGCGCCGGGGCATGGCCCGACCGCGGGCGGGGTCCCGGCGCAAGGGAGGCCCTCGGCCCCGGCGTCGCCCGCGGCTTGGGTCCCGCCGGCGGCACCTGCCGCACCCGCGGCGCCGGCAGCCGACCAGGCTTCGGCGCCAGCGCCTGGCCCGGCCTCGGGCACGCCTGCGGTGCCCGGCGTGGGCTCCGGCTCGGGCGGGGCTTCGCCCCAGGCGCCGGGCTCGGGGACGGGACCGGGTGCGCCTTCGGTGCCGGGCGGGGTCCCGGCCCGCGGGCGGGCCTCGGGACCGGGTTCGCCCCCGGCTCCGGTCCCGCCGGCGGCACCTGGCGTGCCCGCGGCGCCGGCCATCGGCCCGGCCTCGGTGCCGGGTCCCGCTTCCGGGCCCGGGGGGCAGGCGGGGCCCCCGCTGGCCCCGCCGGACGCCGCACCCGCCCCGGAGCCACTGCTCCCGGGGCCCCGGCGCTCCCCGCCGCCACCGCCACCCGGGTGGCTCCCGGCTCAACCGCGTGCGGCCACTTCGCCAAGGGCCGCGGGTCCGGAACCGGTTCCGCCCGTGCCCCCGGCTGCCCCGCCGCCCCCTTCGGCTGCCGCCCCGCCGGTTACGGGCGCCGCCGCTGAGCCTCCGGCCGTTCCGCGGCCAACGGCCGGCGAGCCGCCGGCGGTTGCTGCCGCGCCTTCGGCCCCGCCGCCTCCAGGCGCCGGCACCGAGCCGCCGGCGGTTGCGGGCGCGCCTTCGGCCCCGCCGCCGCCCCCGGCCTTCCCGGGCCCTCCCGCCGTGCCGCCGACGGGCGATGTGCGGCCTCCTGTGTCCGCCCCGCCGGCCGCAGGCCCCGGCGTCGTGCCGCCCTCGGTAGCTGATCCCCATCGGGCTGCCCCGCCGCCCCCGCCCCCGCCCCCGGCGCCTCCGGCCGCCCCGCCCGCTGTCCCCGCGCCGCGGGATCCGCGGGAGGGGGGTGTCACCGGGTACGCGCTCGGGGGTGTGGACGTGCCGCCCGTGCGGGAGTCGGAGGGGGTGGGGGAGGTGCCCGTGTGGCGGTGGGAGGTGCCGCGGGAGCCGGAGCGGGAGGCCGCGGTGGCGGAGCCGGGGCCCCCGGAAGCCGAGCCCGCCGCGGTGGAGCGGCCCGCGGTGCGGCACCTCGGGGACCGTGCGCCCACCTACGCCGCCGAGCCCGGCTCGCTCCCGCCCGCCGACCCCGCCGCGCTGGACGCGCTGACCCCCGACACGGTCCTGGAGGGCGCCCGCTACGGCACCTACACCCTGCGCGCCGCCTCCCTGCGCGGGGACTCCGCCCGGTTCCGCGGCGAGCCCCGCCGCGACTTCCTGCTCACCGCCCGCTTCGGCGGCGGCGACGACGCCCTGGTGCTCGTCGCCCTCGCCGGCGGCGACCGGGCCGCCCCGGGCGCCGCCGAGGCCGCCGCCGAGCTCTGCCGGACCATCGCGGCGGCCGTCGGGCGCAGCCAGGAGCGGCTGGCCGACGACATCCGGGCCGGGCGCCGCGACGCCCTGCGCTCGGGCCTCCAGCGGCTCACCGACCGGGGCTACGGACGGCTGCGGGCCCGCGCCGCCGAGCTCGGGCTCGCCGAGGAGGCCTACACGGCCGGGGTGCGCGGGCTGCTGCTCCCGGTGGACCCCGCATGCCGCATCCGGGTGTGCTTCGGCGCCGGCGCGGGCGGGCTGTTCCGGCTGCGGGACGGCGCCTGGCAGGACCTGGAACCCGCCGGACCGCCTGGACCGTCCGGACCGCCCGCCCGGCCCGGCCCGCCGTCCCCGCCCGCCCCCTCGACCCCGTCCACCCCGCCCGCGCCCGACGAGGACCCCGCGCACGGCTTCCGCTTCCGCGCGTCCATGGCCCGCCCCGGCGACACCCTGCTGCTGTGCTCCGGCGGCCTGGCGGAGCCGATGCGCGAGGAGCCGGTCCTCCCGGCCGCGCTCGCCGCGCGCTGGGCCGAGCCGGAACCGCCCGGCCTCGCCGCCTTCCTCGCGGACACCCAGCTCCGCCTCAAGGGCTACGCCGACGACCGCACGGCCGCCGCCGTCTGGGAGGCGTAACCGCCGCACCCGTGGCTGGATAGGAGGCATGGCCAAGCAGAACGTGGCAGAACAGTTCGTGGACATCCTGGTGCGCGCGGGCGTGCGCAGGCTGTACGGCGTCGTCGGCGACAGCCTCAACCCGGTGGTGGACGCAATCCGCCGGACGAGTGGCATCGACTGGATCCAGGTCCGCCACGAGGAGACGGCGGCCTTCGCGGCCGGCGCCGAGGCCCAGATCACCGGCCGCCTCGCCGCCTGCGCCGGCTCCTGCGGCCCGGGAAACCTGCACCTGATCAACGGCCTGTACGACGCCCACCGGTCCATGGCCCCGGTCCTCGCGCTCGCCTCCCACATCCCCTCCTCGGAGGTCGGCCTCGGCTACTTCCAGGAGACCCACCCCGACCGGCTGTTCACCGAGTGCAGCCACTACAGCGAGCTGATCTCCAACCCCCGGCAGATGCCGCGCGTGCTCCAGACCGCCATCCAGCACGCCGTCGGCCGCAGCGGGGTCGGCGTCGTCGCGCTGCCCGGGGACGTCGCCGCGCAGCCCGCGCCGGAGAAGGCGGTGGAGCACGCCCTCGTCACCGCCCGCCCCTCGGTCCGCCCCGGCGAGGGCGAGATCGAGAAGCTGGTCCGCCTCGTCGACGAGGCGGACAAGATCACGCTCTTCTGCGGCAGCGGCACCGCGGGGGCGCACGCCGAGGTGATGGAGTTCGCCGGCCGGGTCAAGGCGCCCATCGGGCACGCCCTGCGCGGCAAGGAGTGGATCCAGTACGACAACCCGTACGACGTCGGCATGAGCGGTCTCCTCGGCTACGGCGCGGCCTACGAGGCGACCCACGAGTGCGATCTGCTGATCCTGCTCGGCACGGACTTCCCGTACAACGCCTTCCTCCCCGACGACGTGAAGATCGTTCAGGTGGACATCCGCCCCGAACACCTGGGCCGCCGCTCCAAGTTGGACCTCGCCGTCTGGGGGGACGTACGGGAGACCCTGCGCGCCCTGAACACGCGGGTGCGGGCCAAGACGGACCGCCGCTTCCTGGACCGGATGCTGAAGAAGCACGCCGACGCCCTGGAAGGCGTGGTCAAGGCCTACACCCGCAAGGTGGAGAAGCACACCCCCATCCACCCCGAGTACGTGGCCGCGGTGCTCGACGAACTCGCCGACGAGGACGCCGTGTTCACCGTCGACACCGGCATGTGCAACGTGTGGGCGGCGCGCTATCTTTCCCCGAACGGCAAGCGGCGCATCATCGGCTCCTTCAGCCACGGCTCCATGGCCAACGCCCTCCCGCAGGCCATCGGCGCACAGTTCACGGACCGCGACCGTCAAGTGGTGTCGATGTCGGGTGACGGCGGCTTCTCGATGCTGATGGGAGATTTCCTCACCCTGGTGCAGTACGACCTGCCCGTCAAAGTGGTCCTGTTCAACAACTCATCCCTCGGAATGGTCGAGTTGGAAATGCTGGTTTCCGGCCTGCCCTCCTACGGCACGACGAACACGAATCCCGATTTCGCCGCCATCGCCCGCGCGGCGGGCGCGTACGGGGTCCGCGTGGAGAAGCCCAAGCAGCTCACGGGGGCTTTGAAGGACGCGTTCAAGCACCGGGGACCGGCCCTGGTGGACGTGGTGACCGACCCCAACGCCCTGTCCATTCCGCCGAGGATCAGTGCCGAGATGGTGACCGGATTCGCCCTTTCCGCCAGCAAGATCGTGCTGGACGGCGGGGTCGGACGGATGATCCAGATGGCTCGATCCAACCTCCGCAACGTGCCACGCCCTTGAGCCCGCAGGAGTGCGGACCGGTCCGGGGGGCATGCATCCCGTAGACCTGTTCGAGAGCAATGAACGCGGGAGGTACACCGCCGTGCGGGTGGGGGCGAACACGGGGAAGCTGTCGAAGAGGGGCCGGCCGGTACCTCGCGAGCCATCGGCCGAAGCCGGGGGAGCGGGGGACGCGCTGGAGATCAGCCGGAGCGTGCGTCGGGCGGATCTGAAGGCCGTCGGCGAAATCCGGCGGTCCTTACGGGAATGGCTGCGCCACCGGTGCCGGACGGACGCCGCGGAGGTGGCCGAACTCCTCGTCACCGAGCTCGTCACCAACGCCCTCGTCCACACCGAGCAGGGCGCCGAGGTCTCCGCGAGCCTGGCGGCAGCCCGGCTGCGGGTGGAGGTCCGGGACTACGCCTCGCGGCGGCCCCGGCCGTACGTACCGACCGCCGACGACGGTACGCACGGACGGGGGCTGATGCTGGTGCAGGCCCTGGCCGACGCGTGGGGCGTGGACGTGGTGGAGCCGGGCCGCGGCAAGGTGGTCTGGTTCGAACTGGACGGAGGGCTCGCCTGAGCGGGCGAGCCCTCCGGGGACCGGGTACCCATCCGGCGCGGGTCAGCCGAACTGCTGTTCCAGATCCTTCAGTTTGCGCTCCAGCGAGTCGAGCCGGGGAATCGTCTGGGTGTCGTCCTCGGCGGTGAGGTCCACCGTCCGGGGGCCGGTCACCTCAAGGGATTCGGTCCGGCTGACCGCCTGCAGGGAGGGCCTTCGGCGCGGGGGCAGCTGTCCCGATTCCGGTATGGCCGGCTCCGCGCCGACCGGCGCGGAGCCCGCTCCCTGCGTCAGTTCCGGGAGCTCGACCTGGCGGCCGCGCGGCCGCCCGAAAGCCCGGTGCTGGCGGCCCAGTGCCCTGATGTGGGCGCGGTCCAGGCGGTGCTGCTCCCGCCTGCGGTGCCGGTCGTTCTCCTTCTCCTTCTTGTCCTCGCGCACCTCGTCCACCGCCTCGTCGAGGGTGCGCACCCCCTCCAGCAGCATGAGCGACCAGGCGCCGAAGGTCTCCCGGGGCGCCCGCAGCCAGCGGACCATCCGGATCTGCGGCAACGGCCGCGGGATCAGGCCCTGTTCGCGCAGCGCCGCCCGGCGGGTCTGCTTGAGGGCCCGGTCGAAGAGGACGGCCGCCGAGAGCGACATGCCGGCGAAGAACTGCGGGGCTCCGTCGTGGCCCAGCCCGCGCGGCGCGTGCACCCAGTTGAACCAGGCGGCCGCGCCCGCGAACAGCCAGACCAGCAGGCGCGAGCCGAGGGCCGCGTCACCGTGGCTGGCCTCGCGGACGGCGAGCACCGAGCAGAACATGGCGGCGCCGTCGAGGCCGAAGGGGACCAGGTACTCCCAGCCTCCGGAGAGGCTGAGGTTTTGCCGCCCGAAGCCGACCAGCCCGTGGAAGGAGAGTGCGGCGGCGACCGCCGCGCAGCAGAAGAGCAGGACGTAGGAGGCGGTCCCGTAGACGGCCTCCTTGCGCCTGCGACGCTCCTCGCTGCGCTCCCAGCTGTCCTCGGCTGCGGCCTTCTCGCTCTCGCGCTTGCCCCGGGCCAGTACCGCAACTGCCGCAAGTACGCCCAGGATCAGCAGGCTGCCGGGCAGCAGCCAGTCCAGCGATATGTCGGTCAGTCTCATGCGGATGTCCCTTGCCTCTGCCTCGCGTGTGCGGCCTTCGGCGCCATAGTGGCGCAGCGGATCGGCCCGGCATGCCGGTTTCGGGGCAAGTGGACGCCATCGGGGGGCGGGGCCCGCCGGATAGGGTGTTGTGGCTCGAACTGGCGCCCGCACCAAGGGGATTGAGTTCGAATGGCGTCACCCTTGGGGGTGGGTTCAGCTCGCGATGGGCTCCGCAGCCGCCGTCAGGCGGGCGACGCGGTCCGTGTCACAGGTCCGGGGGCAGGTGACACAGGTGTCCTGCGGCCGGATCGTGTAGAAGAAGCAGCAGCTGGCCCGGTCCCGCGTGGGCAGCGCGCGGCCGTCCGGCAAGGAGAGCGTGCGGAAGCCCGCGGCGCCGGTGTACGGCGCGGTCGAGCCGGGCAGCAGCGCCTCCAGTTCGGCCATGGCCCGCCGCTCCTCGCCGAGCAGGCCGCCGAGGTACCAGAGGCTCTCGACGACCTCGTCGGTGACCATGCCCCACAGGGCGCGGCGGCCGCGCCGCATGCGCGGCCCGAAGCCCGCCAGGACCGGTTCGAGGTGCTGGGCCACCGCGGCCCGCACCTCGGCGCGCAGCGCCTCCTCGTCGGGCACGACCCGGGCTCCGGGGAGAGCGGCCGCCGGGTCGTCCGGCAGGCAGGCGAATTGCGCCACGTGAACGGCCATCCGGCCCCGGGTCCGGTGGAAGGCCACCTGGGAGACCGGGAGCCGGGGGACCCGCCGCTGGAGGAACCACGGCAGGGTGATCAGCAGGCAGGCCGGCCAGGCGTACCGGTGCAGCCCGAAGCTCGCGACCACGTCGGGGCGGCCCTGCTGCCCGTAGTCCCGCAGGATCTGGGCTTCGTCCCAGGCGAGGAACGCGTCCAGCTCCGCCCCGCCCGCCGCGAGCTCGTCCGCGCCGACCCAGCCCGCACCGCGAGGGGAGGGCTCGTGCGCGGAGCGCTCGACGACCGCCAGCCCGGCGTAGGCCTCGGCCAGCCGGGCGTACGAGGCCGCCACCGGGGAGGCGGTGACGGGAGGAACGGCCGTGACGGTCATGACGGACCACCGAATCGCGCGATCGTTAACAGGCAAGCCTTACCTTACCTGATCTCGGTCAGGCCGTATCCTCGGGGGTGGCCGAATCACCGAGGAGGACCGAGTGCACGACACGGCCCGAGCCCGGGTACCGGCGCAGACACGGAAGGTGCTGCGCCATTCCGTGCGCGGACAGGTCCTCGACGCGCTGCGCGCCGCGCTGGTCGACGGTGAGCTGGTGCCGGGCGAGATCTATTCGGGCCCGGCCCTGGGGGACCGCTTCGGCGTCTCCGCGACGCCCGTGCGCGAGGCGATGCAGCAGCTGGCCCTGGAGGGGGCGGTGGAATGCCTCCCCAACCGGGGCTTCCGCGTGCTGTCGCGCACCCCGCGCGAGCTGGCGGAGCTGGCGGAGGTACGGGCGATGCTGGAGGTCCCGGTGATGCTCCGGCTGGCCCGTTCCGTGCCGGCGGCGACGTGGGAGGCCCTGCGGCCGGCCGCGGCCGCCACCGCGGAGGCGGCCGCGGCGGGTGATGTGCCGGGGTACGCGGAGGCGGACCGGGCCTTCCACCGCCGGGTCCTCGCGCTGGCGGGCAACGACCAGCTGGTCCAGGTGGCCGAGGAGCTCCACCGGCGGGCGCAGTGGCCGCTGCCGGGGGCTCCGCGGGTGCGGCGTGCGGATCTCGTCGCCGATGCGGCGGAGCACGCGGCGCTGCTGGAGGCGCTCGCCGCCGGTGACCTCCCGGTGGTGGAGTCCCTGATCCGCGAACACTTCGCGGGCGCCACCTGACCCTGGGCTCCGCCCGCCCCCGGGCATCCCGCCGCTGCCGGGGTCTCCGCCCCCGGACCCCCGCGCCTCAAACGCCGGCGGGGCTGAAAGACCGGGGCTCCGCCCCAGACCCCGCCCCGCGCCTCAAGCGCCGGCGGGGCTGGATCGTGCTCGGCGGGGCGGAAAGACCGGGGCTCCGCCCCGCACCCCGCGCCTCGAACGCCGGCGGGGCTGGGCGGTGACCGGTGGGGCTGGGGCTACGCCGCAGGGGACTCCGTCGGGTGGAGTTGGTCCGCCAGCCAGGTCGGGATGCCGCCCAGGAGGTGGAACAGGCGGCGGGCCTCCGCGCGCAGGCGGGTGGCTTCCGGTTCCGGTTCGGCTTCGGCCAGGGCGGCCAGCGCGGGGGCAGTGCCCACCAGGAAACCCAGTTCCTCCCGGATCCGGAGGGACTCCAGGAAGCCGTGGCGCGCCTCCGCCACCTCGCCGTCCCGCAGGGACAGCGCCGCCAGGTGCCGCCAGGTGAAGGACAGCAGGAGCGTGTCCCCGTGGGCCACCGCTCCGGCGTGCGCCCGGTGGTACGCCGGACGGGCCGACTGCGGGGCGTCCGCGAGGTGCTCGGCGACCAGCCCCCGCCGGAAGTCCAGCAGCGGCCGGGTCCGGGACCCCGGTGACAGCAGCGCCGCCGCCCGGCCGAGCGCCGAGCGGGCCTCGTCGGCCCGGTCCCGTACGCCGAGCACGGTCGCCGCGTACGCCAGCTGGCCCCGTTCGCACGCGGCCGCGCCCCGGTCGTCGTCGTCCTGCGCCACCGCCTCGGCGACCCGCAGCGCGTCCTCGGCCTCGGCCCAGCCCTGGCCCGTGAACAGGCACCGTTCGACCAGCAGCGCGGTCCGCTGCACGGCGGCCCCCGCGTTCGCGGTCTTGCCGACGTGTGGCGTCAGCAGCGCCGCCGCGTCGGTCCAACAGCCGCGCGAGCGCAGCCGCCATATCGCCCGCTGGAGGGGGTCGTCTCCCCCGGTAGTTCCGGCACCGGACATGGCGGTTTCCGCCACATTGCCCTCCCCAAAGCAATCAAGCAGCACATCGTTGAGCCCTGGGGCGAAATGAGAGCACGGATCGGCGGCTCCGGCCAAGGGGTCGGGTGAACTCTTTCACAAAGTCCGGACGGATCATCAGCGCCCCGCGGCCGGACCCCTCCGGCCGCGGGGCGGATCTTCTCAGCTCATGCGCAGTGCCAGGAAGAAATCGAGCTTGTCCTCCAGCCGCGAGAGGTC
Organism: Streptomyces subrutilus; assembly: GCF_001746425.1. Lineage (GTDB taxonomy): Bacteria > Actinomycetota > Actinomycetes > Streptomycetales > Streptomycetaceae > Streptomyces > Streptomyces subrutilus_A. Next base: position 5,839,461 of record NZ_MEHK01000001.1, read on the forward strand.
ACGCCCCGTCAACTGCTCGATTCGCCCGACCCGGTACCGCAGCGTGTTGACGTGCAGGTGCAGCCGCGTCGCGCAGCGGGTCCAGGAGCCGTCGCAGTCCAGGAAGGCCTCCAGCGTCGGAACGAGCTCCGCGCGGTGGCGCCGGTCGTAGTCCCGCAGCGGGTCCAGCAGCCGGGCCGTGAAGGCGCGCCGCACGTCGTCCGGCACGAACGGCAGCAGCAGCACGTGCGAGGCCAGCTCGTGGTGTCCGGCCGCGCAGACCCGGCCCGGGCGGGCCGCGGCGACCCGGCGGGCGTGCCGGGCCTCCTCCAGCGCCCCGCGCAGCCCCTCGGCGGAGTGCACGGCCGCGCTGACGCCCAGGGTGAGGCGCCCGTCGTCGGCCAGACCGGCCTTCAGGGGGTCGCGCACGGTCGTGAGCAGCTCGTCGGCGTGCAGGGCCGAGTCGGGGCCCTTGTCCTCGCCGCTCTCCCCGGCCAGCGAGGGCAGCGGCACCAGGGCGATGGCCTCGTCCCCGGCGTGCGCGACGGCGATCCGGTCCGAGGGCTCCGGCCCCGAGACGGACGGGTCGACGAGGATCTCCTCCAGCAGCGACTGGGCGACCGGCCCGCCGGGGATGTCCCCGCCGTCCCAGTCCACCCGGGCCACGACCACCTGCCAGTGCGGGGCCGCGCCCAGGCCGGGCAGCAGCACCGGCGCCGCCACCCGCAGTCGGGCGGCGATCTCGGCGGGCGGAGCACCCGTCTGGACCAGTTCGAGGACTTCCTGTGCCAGGCGGCGGCGCACGGTGCGGGCGGCGTCGCGCCGGTCCCGCTCGACGGCGATCAGCTGGGTGACGCCCTGGAGCAGGTCCAGCCGCTCGGCGGGCCAGTCGCCCGCGTCCGCCTCCACGGCCAGCAGCCAGTCCGACAGCACGCTCTCGCGCACGTCACGGGCGCCCGGCCCGGCGGCGCCCCGGCCGTGTCCCCTGATCGGGAAGAGCGAGTAGGCCATACCCTGAATGGAGATCCGGTGCGGTCCCCTGCGGCCCGTCCGGACCGCCCCGAGGTGCTCGCTCGCCAGGGCCGCGCACACACCCGGTGCCAGCGGCTCGCCCGCCCCGGCGATCTGCCGGCCGGTGGGGGACAGCACCCAGGCCCGGAGATCGAGGTCGGTGGTGAGCAGATCCAGCACTACATCCGGTCCACCGCCCGCCGGACCCGAGGTCATCAGGCGCCGGTGGCGGTCCACGACGGCCGCGAGATCGCCCGCACGCTCCCCGGAAACCTGGCGCACCACGTACTCGGTGATCGTGGCGAATGCAACGTCTTCGTTCACGGCGAACAGCGGCAGGCGGTTGCGCCGACAGGCTGAGACCAGATCGTCCGGGATGTCTCCCAGCTCCGCCTCGCCGGCGGCGAGCCCGGCGACGCCCGCGCTCGCGAGGATTCGTACGAACGGCTCGGAATCGGCTGAATTTCTACGCCAGGCCAGGCCAGTGAGGACGAGCTCGCCCCCGGTCAGGTATCGGCTGGGATCACGCAGGTCGGTCGTCATGACCCCGCGGACCGTCCGGTCGAGTTCTTCCTCGCCGCCCAGCAGCCGCAGCCCCAGCGCCTCGGTTTCCAGCAGTGCGCGCAGCCGCATGATGTCGCCGCCGATCTGTCTCGAATGTTGCCGTTGGAAATCGGGCAGGTCGTCGCATCCTGCCTTTCATACGAATCTACAAGACGAGGGAGGCCGTCAGCCAACTCCTTCATGGTTTCGGTGACTGCACCCGGGGGACAGGCGGCCGGTGTACTGAGTCCACACCGCGTTAACAGCACGTGAACGACCAGTCGAGGGCCCTTAGGCCTCCTGGCTTGAAGTGAACGACACGATGAAGAAGAAGAGAGCCGCACATGGACTTCCTTCGCCCCGCCAGCTGGGAGGAGGCGCTCGCCGCTAAGGCCGAGTTCCCCACAGCTGTGCCGATTGCGGGTGGCACCGATGTGATGGTCGAGATCAACTTCGACCACCGTCGGCCGGAGTACCTCCTGGACCTGAACCGCATCGGTCTGCTGCGGGAGTGGGAGGTCGGCGAGGACGTGGTTCGTCTGGGCGCCTCCGTCCCGTACACGCAGATCATGGAGAACCTCCGCACGGAGCTTCCGGGTCTCGCGCTCGCCTCGCACACGGTCGCGTCCCCGCAGATCCGCAACCGCGGCGGCGTCGGCGGCAACCTCGGTTGCGCCTCGCCGGCCGGCGACTCGCACCCGGCGCTGCTCGCCGCGGGCGCCGAGGTCGAGGTGGAGTCCGTGCGCGGCTCTCGCCTGATCCCGATCGACGAGTTCTACACCGGCGTCAAGCGCAACGCGCTCGCCGCCGACGAGCTCATCAAGACCATCCACATCAAGAAGGCGGAGGGTCCCCAGCAGTACTCCAAGGTCGGCTCCCGCAACGCGATGGTCATCGCGGTCTGCGCGTTCGGCCTGGCGCTGCACCCGCAGACCCGTACGGTCCGCACCGGCATCGGTTCGGCCGCGCCGACCCCGATCCGCGCGAAGGCCGCCGAGGAGTTCCTGAACGCCGCGCTCGAAGAGGGCGGCTTCTGGGAGTCGGGCAAGGTCATCACCCCGTCCATCGCCAAGCAGTTCGGTGACCTCGCCTCCGGCGCGGCCAACCCGATCGACGACGTCCGCGGCACGGCGAAGTACCGCCGTCACGCGGTCGGCATCATGGCTCGCCGCCAGCTCGTCTGGACCTGGGAGCAGTACCGCGGTACCGGCAACGGCCGCTCGCTTGAAGGGGCTGCGTAATCATGCGCGTCAATTTCACTGTCAACGGCCGCCAGCAGGAAGCCGACGACGTATGGGAGGGCGAGTCCCTTCTCTACGTCCTGCGCGAACGCCTGGGCCTGCCGGGTTCGAAGAACGCCTGTGAGCAGGGCGAGTGCGGTTCCTGCACCGTCCGCCTCGACGGCGTGCCGGTCTGTTCCTGCCTGGTCGCGGCCGGTCAGGTCGAGGGTCGTGACGTGGTGACCGTCGAGGGCCTGGCGGATTTCGCCAAGCAGCGCGAGGAGCACGGCCACGGCGGTGCCTGCGGCACCGGCGGCGGCTGCGGCGGCAAGGGCGTGTCCCTGGACGCGGCCAAGCAGTGGCAGGCCAAGCCGGCGGGCGACTCGCAGACCGGCGAGGGCGCCGCGCTCTCCAACATCCAGCAGGCGTTCATCGACGCCGGCGCCGTCCAGTGCGGCTTCTGCACCCCGGGCCTCCTGGTCCAGGCCGACGCGCTGCTGGAGGAGAACTCCTCCCCCTCCGACCAGGACATCCGTGAGGCCCTGTCCGGCAACCTGTGCCGCTGCACGGGCTACGAGAAGATCCTCGACGCGGTCCGCCTCGCGGCCGCCCGTCAGGCAGAGGCGGTCTGACCATGGCTCAGAACACGCGCACCGTTCCGGCGGGTACGCCGACCAACGTCACGCAGAAGCACAACAAGGGCGGCATCGGCGAGTCCACGCTCCGCCCGGACGGCACCCTCAAGGTCACCGGTGAGTTCGCTTACTCCTCGGACCTGTGGCACGAGGACATGCTGTGGGGCCAGACCCTGCGCAGCACCGTCGCGCACGCCGAGATCGCGTCCATCGACATCTCCGAGGCGCTCGCCATGCCCGGCGTCTACTCGGTGCTGACGTACGACGACCTGCCGGCCGAGATGAAGAACTACGGCCTGGAGATCCAGGACACCCCGGTGCTGGCCAACGGCCGGGTACGCCACCACGGTGAGCCGGTCGCCCTCGTGGCCGCCGACCACCCGGAGACCGCCCGCCGCGCGGCCGCCAAGATCAAGATCGACTACCGCGAGCTGCCGCTCGTCACGGACGAGGCCTCGGCCCTGGCCGCCGACGCGCCGCTGATCCACGAGGGCCGCGACGACCACCACTCCGGTCACGTCCCGCACCCGAACATCGTGCACCGCCAGCCGATCATCCGCGGCAACGTGGAAGAGGCCCGCAAGCGCGCCGACGTGATCGTCGAGGGCGAGTACACCTTCGGCATGCAGGACCAGGCCTTCCTCGGCCCGGAGTCCGGCATGGCCGTGCCCTGCGAGGACGGCGGTGTCGACCTCTACGTCGCCACCCAGTGGCTGCACTCGGACCTCAAGCAGATCGCCCCCGTCCTCGGTCTCCCCGAGGAGAAGGTGCGCATGACGCTCTCCGGCGTCGGCGGTGCCTTCGGCGGTCGCGAGGACATCTCGATGCAGATCCACGCCTGCCTCCTGGCCCTGGCCACGAACAAGCCGGTCAAGATCGTCTACAACCGCTTCGAGTCCTTCTTCGGACACGTGCACCGCCACCCGGCGAAGCTCTACTACGAGCACGGCGCCACCAAGGACGGCAAGCTCACGCACATGAAGTGCAAGATCGTCCTGGACGGCGGCGCCTACGCGTCTGCCTCCCCGGCGGTCGTCGGCAACGCCTCCTCCCTGTCGGTGGGCCCGTACGTCGTCGAAGACGTCGACATCGAGGCCATCGCGCTCTACACGAACAACCCGCCCTGTGGCGCGATGCGCGGCTTCGGCGCCGTCCAGGCCTGCTTCGCCTACGAGGCCCAGATGGACAAGCTCGCGGCGAAGCTGGGCATGGACCCGGTCGAGTTCCGCCAGCTGAACGCCATGGAGATGGGCACGATCATGCCCACCGGCCAGGTCGTCGACTCCCCGGCCCCGGTCGCCGAGCTGCTGCGCCGGGTCAAGTCCCGCCCGCTGCCGCCGGAGCGCCAGTGGGAGACCGCCGGCGAGGGCGCGGATGTCCGCGCGCTGCCGGGCGGCCTCTCCAACACCACCCACGGCGAGGGCGTCGTACGCGGTGTCGGCTACGCGGTCGGCATCAAGAACGTCGGCTTCTCCGAGGGCTTCGACGACTACTCCACCGCCCGCGTGCGGCTCGAGGTCATCAACGGCGAGCCCGTCGCGATGGTCCACACGGCCATGGCGGAGGTCGGCCAGGGCGGTGTGACCGTCCACGCGCAGATCGCCCGTACCGAGCTGGGCGTCACGCAGGTGACCATCCACCCGGCCGACACCCAGGTCGGCTCCGCCGGTTCCACGTCCGCCTCCCGGCAGACGTACATGACCGGTGGCGCGGTGAAGAACACCTGCGAGGCCGTCCGCGAGAAGGTCCTGGAGATCGGCCGCCGCAAGAACGGGTCCTACCACCCCGCGTGGGCGACCGCCGAGCTGCTCCTCGAGGGCGGCAAGGTCGTCACCGACGGCGGCGAGGTCCTCGCGGACCTGGCGGACATCCTCGAGGGCGAGGACGCGATCGACCTGGAGCTGGAGTTCCGGCACCGGCCGACCGTCGCCTTCGACCTGAAGACCGGCCAGGGCGACGGCCACGTCCAGTACACCTTCGCCGCGCACCGCGCCGTCGTCGAGGTGGACACCGAGCTCGGCCTGGTCAAGGTCGTCGAGTTGGCGACCGCGCAGGACGTCGGCAAGGCCCTGAACATGCTCTCCGTGGTCGGCCAGATCCAGGGTGGCACCACCCAGGGCCTCGGCGTGGCGATCATGGAGGAGATCATCGTGGACCCGAAGACCGCGAAGGTGCGCAACCCCTCCTTCACGGACTACCTGATCCCCACCATCCTGGACACTCCGACCATCCCGGTCGACGTCCTGGAGCTCGCCGACCCGAACGCGCCGTACGGCCTGCGCGGTATGGGCGAGGCCCCGACCCTGTCGTCCACCCCGGCCGTCCTCGCGGCGATCCGGCAGGCGACCGGTCTGGAGCTCAACAAGACGCCGATCCGTCCGGAAGCCCTTACCGGGACCCTCTAGGACGGCGTGGTCCGGGGGCCGAGAGGCCCCCGCCCCCCTCAGACTCTCCGGGTGGTGCGCAATGGGAACGTCACACTTCACAGCGCGCCGCCCGGAGTACCCGAAGTACCGCACCGCTCGCGGTCCGCTTCACCCCGCAGCACCCCTGCGAGAACCCCCACGTAGTACCAGCGGTCACCACCGCACTACCCGCAGTACACGCAGTGCACCTTCGCGTCGCCTCGGGCCGTCACCCCGGGTCGTGCAGCCAACGGAGTTTCCCAAATCCCGCGTCTCCAATCTTTATGCGGGTGCCCCTTTGAACCTTGGGAGTTAGGCACCATGACCCAGTCGTCTGTGGAGCCCAAGACCACCGCGGAAGAGGCCGGCGACGGCTCTCGCAACCCCGCCGGGCGTTCTTGGCTCGACCGGTACTTTCACATAACGCACAGAGGATCCAACGTCGGCAACGAGGTTCGTGGCGGTATCACGACCTTCATGGCCATGGCGTACATCCTCCTTCTCAACCCCCTGCTCCTCTCGGGCAAGGACGTCGCCGGCACCGTGATGAGCGGTTCGGCGATCATCACCGCCACCGCCTTCGCCGCGGCCGTCACCACGCTCCTCATGGGCTTCGTCGGCAAGGTGCCGCTCGCCCTCGCCGCCGGTCTTTCCGTGTCCGGTGTGCTGGCCTCGCAGGTGGCCCCGCAGATGACCTGGCCGCAGGCCATGGGCATGTGCGTGCTCTACGGCGTCGTGATCTGCCTCCTGGTCGTCACCGGCCTCCGCGAGCTGATCATGAACGCCATCCCGCTCGCGCTCAAGCACGCCATCACCATGGGCATCGGCCTCTTCGTCGCCCTGATCGGCTTCGTGAAGGCCGGGTTCGTCGGCAACGGCGGGGAGTTCATGCCCCCCGTCCAGCTCGGCGCGACCGGTGAGCTGTCCGGCTGGCCCGTGCTGCTCTTCGCGATCACCCTGATCGCCATCTTCATGCTTCAGGCCCGCAAGGTGCCCGGCGCGATCCTGATCGGCATCGTCGGCGGCACGGTCCTCGCCGCGATCCTCAACGCCATCCTCGACATCGACCCCAAGGCCTGGAAGAACGGCTCGCCGGAGCTCAAGGGCTCCGCGATCTCCATGCCGGACTTCTCGCTCTTCGGCGACGTCTCCTTCGGCGGCTGGGGCGACGTCGGCTACATGACGGTCGGCATGATCGTCTTCACCCTGGTGCTCGCCGGCTTCTTCGACGCGATGGCCACCATCATCGGCGTCGGCACCGAGGCCAAGCTGGCCGACGACAAGGGCCGCATGCCGGGTCTGTCCAAGGCCCTGTTCATCGACGGCGCCGGTGGCGCCATCGGCGGCGTCGCGGGCGGCTCCGGCCAGACCGTGTTCGTCGAGTCCGCGACCGGCGTCGGCGAGGGAGCCCGCACAGGCCTCGCCTCCGTCGTCACCGGCCTGTTCTTCGCCGCCTGCCTCTTCTTCACCCCGATCACCCAGATCGTCCCGGGCGAGGTCGCCTCCGCGGCCCTGGTCGTCATCGGCGCGATGATGATGCAGAACGCCCGCCACGTGGACTGGGCCGACAGCGCGACCGCGATCCCGGTCTTCCTGACCGTCGTGATCATGCCGTTCACCTACTCGATCACCGCCGGTGTCGCCGCGGGTGTCATCTCCTACGTCGCCATCAAGATCGCTCAGGGCAAGGCCCGTGAGATCGGCGCCTTCATGTGGGCGCTGGCCGGAATCTTCCTGGTGTTCTTCGCGCTTCACCCGATCGAGGGCTGGCTCGGCGTCGCCTGACCCGGCCGCGCCTGATCCGTACGAAGTACCGCGCACTCCACGTATCCGATACTGGAACCGAACCTCTCCGAGGAGGCCCCCATGCTGGACATCGCCGACGAACTGAACCGGTGGGTCGAGCAGGGGCGTGACTTCGCCGTCGCCACCGTGGTGGCGGTCGGCGGCAGCGCGCCCCGGCAGCCCGGGGCCGCGCTCGCCGTCGACAGCGAGGGCACGGCCATCGGCTCGGTATCCGGCGGATGCGTGGAGGGCGCGGTGTACGAGCTGTGCCGGCAGGCGCTCGAAGACGGCCGGACCGTCGCCGAGCGCTTCGGCTACAGCGACGACGATGCCTTCGCGGTCGGTCTGACCTGCGGCGGGATCATCGACATCCTGGTCACCCCGGTCTGCGCGGGCTCTCCGGTACGGGAGGTGTTCGCGGCCGGTCTGGCCGCCGCCGCCCGTGGGGAGGCGGCGGCGGTCGCCCGAGTGGCCGAGGGGCCGGCCGAGCTGATGGGCCGCGCCGTGTTCGTCCGTAACGAAGGCGCCTGGGAGGGCGGCTTCGGGGGCCACCCCGAGCTGGACCGCACCATCGCCGAAGAGGCCCGCGCCATGCTCGACGCCGGCCGGACCGGCGTGCTGGAGATCGGCGCCGACGGCCGCCTCTGCGGAGAGCCGCTCAAGGTGCTGGTCGAATCCAGTGTCCCCGCCCCGCGGATGATCGTCTTCGGCGCCATCGACTTCGCCTCCGCCCTCGTGCGCATCGGCAAGTTCCTCGGCTACCGCGTCACCGTCTGCGACGCGCGACCGGTCTTCGCTACGAAGACCCGCTTCCCCGAGGCGGACGAGATCGTCGTCGACTGGCCGCACCGCTACCTGGAGGCGCAGTCCTCGGAGGGCTCGCTGGACGGCCGCACCGTCCTGTGCGTGCTCACCCACGACGCCAAGTTCGACGTCCCGCTCCTCGAACTGGCCCTCAGGCTTCCCGTCGCCTACGTCGGCGCCATGGGCTCCCGCCGCACCCACGAGGACCGCAACAAGCGGCTCCGCGAGGTCGGCGCGACCGAGCTCGAACTGGCCCGGCTGCGCTCCCCGATCGGCCTGGACCTCGGCGCCCGCTCCCCGGAGGAGACCGCGCTGTCCATCGCCGCCGAGATCGTCGCCAACCGCCGAGGCGGCAGCGGCGCCGCGCTGACCGGCGCGCACATCCCGATCCACCCCGATCCGCAGGGCGCCCGCGACAGCGTGATCGGCCGGATCGGCTCCGTCGCTTGAAGAGCTGAATCCCGTACGTGACGAAGGGCGCGACCCATGAGGGTTGCGCCCTTTCGGCGTTCCGCCTATTTTACCCGCCGGTAACAGGAGGCGCTTTCTCCATCCCTTCCCCCCAACGGAGTTGAACGGATGTCACGTACCCTCCGCACCCTGGGTGCGCTCGCCGCGGCCGCCCTTCTGGCCTCCCTCGCGCCCGGCGCGCCCGCGGAGGCCTCGCCCGGCGGCAACGGCCTGCGCGAGGTGCTGTTCGTCGGGAACAACTGGGAGGGGACGGCCGACGTCCTCGCCTCCACCGGCGATCTCGCCAAGGTCGGCCGGATCAACATCGTTCCCGACAAGGAGGAGCGGCTCCGGGAGATCTACCTCAACCCGGTCAAGCTCGGCTTCTTCCTCGGCATCCGGGCCACCGCCGGCGAGGGCCACGACCAGTTCGTGGACGACCTGTACACCACCCCCGACGGCTCGGCCGTCGTCGCCTCGCGGCCCAGCTTCGCCGACGTCGTCTCCGTGGACCTGCGGACCGGGCGGATCAACTGGCGCTTCCCGGTGGCCGGTTACCGGGCCGACCACATGGCCGTGTCGCCCGACGGGACCCGGGTCGCGGTATCGGCCTCCACCGCCAACACCGTGCACGTCCTCGACATCGCCACCGGCCGCCAGACCGGCTCCTTCACCACCGGCGACAAGCCCCACGAGAACACCTTCACCGGCGGCGGCCGCTACCTGTGGAACAGCTCGATCGGGGAGGTGACCACCGCCCTGGACGCGCCCTGGCTGGACTGGACGAAGGGCGACCGGAAGATCACGGTGGTGGACACGCAGACCTTCCGCACGGTCAAGGTGATCGACATGCGCGAGCGGCTGGACGCCTTCGGCCGCCGGGACCTGTCCGACGCCGTACGCCCCGTCTCCTTCAGCCCCGACGAGTCGAAGCTCTACTTCCAGGTGTCCTTCTTCAACGGGTTCCTGGAGTACGACGTGGCCACCGACCGGATCACCCGCCTCAAGACCCTCCCCGAGAACCCGGCCACCAGCAAGGACCGCACCACCTGGGTCAACGACTCCCGCCACCACGGCATGTCCATGAGCCCGGACGGCACCAAGCTCTGCATCGCGGGCACCATGGACGACTACGCGACCGTCGTGGACCGGGCCACCCTCGCCGAAGGGCCGCTGGTGAGCGCCGACAAGCCGTACTGGGCCACGGTCGACGGCGACGGCTCGGCCTGCGTGATCTCCGAGAGCGGCTCGGACCGGGTGACCGCCATCGACTTCGCCACCGGCACCAAGCGGGTGTCCGTGCCCGTCGGGGACCACCCGCAGCGCATCAGGATCGGACACGTCCCGGAGGGCTGGACGGGTCCCGCCAACGGGTGACGCATGCGCGTCGGCGGGGTGCGGGCGCAGGCCGGCCGGGCTTGCGCCCGCACCCCGCGGCAGCCCGTGCGAACTGGTCAAACGCGCAGATCCAGCCACTATGAGGTGACCGGTCCACCGATGACCGATTAGTCTCGTGATCATGGTGGACATCCGCGAGGTACCCGAGGCCGACATCGACCGCGCGCTGGAGCTCGCCTACCTGGTGTTCAACGACCGGCCCGAGAAGGAGGGCCGCGAGCGGCACCACGCCCTGCTCGCGCGCTGCGGGCGGATCGGCGCCTACGACGGCGACACCCTCGTCGGATTCATGGCCGCGCACGACTTCCGGCTCTCGGTCCCCGGGGCGGACCTGCCCTGCCCCGGGCTCACCTTCGTCTCCGTCGCCCCCACCCACCGCCGCCGCGGCGTACTCACCGCCCTGATGGCCGAACAGCTGCGGCGCGCCACGGCCGCCGGCAGCCCCCTCGCCGCCCTGTGGGCCTCCGAAGCCGCCATCTACGGCCGCTTCGGCTACGGCGGAGCCACCACCGGCGTCACCGTCCAGATCGACTCCACCCGGCCGCTGCCCCTGCGCATCGCCCCGGACCGGCGGCCGCTGCGCCTCATCGCCCCGGACGAGGCGCAGGGCGTCATCGGCGCCTTCCACGAGGCGGCGCGCGCCGCGCGGGCCGGCCGGCCCAGCCGCAGCCCCGAACGCTGGAGCCGCGAGTGGCTGGCCGAACAGGCGGAGGACGACGAGGAGTTGAGCCCGCCCCGGATCATCGTCCTGGGCGATCCGGGGGAGCCGATCGCCGGGTACGTGCTCTACCGCACCAAGCCGGAGGACGACAGCGGGCCCGTCCGCACACCGGGCCTCGTGCGCGTGGAGGAGCTGGAAGCCGACACCCCCGCGGTCGCCGCCGCCCTGTGGGAGTGCCTCGCCGCCCTCGACCTCACCGGCCGGGTCACCGCGTGGTGCCGCCCGGCCGACGACCCGCTGCTGCACTTCGCCGCCGACCGGGACCAGGTGCGGGTGACCGCCCAGTTCCCGGCGCTCTGGCTGCGCCTGGTCGACGTACGGGCGGCGCTGACCCGGCGGTCCTGGGCGGCGCCGGTGGAACTGGTGCTGGAGCTGACCGACGTACGGCTGCCCGCGAACGCCGGGCGCTTCCGGCTGAAGGCGGGCCCGGGCGGGGCCGCGTACGAACCCGCCCGGGCGGCGCCCGACCTGGCCCTGGACGTACGGGAGCTCGCCGCCTGCTACCTGGGCGGGACCCGGGTCGTCGAGCTGGTCGCGGCCGGGCTGGTCGCCGAGCACACGCCCGGCGCGGCGGCGGAGCTGGACGCGGCCCTGCGGACGGATCTGCTGCCGCACACGAGCGACGAGTTCTGAGCCCCCTCGGGGGCCGAGTTGAGTCGCGCGGAGGCGGGGGCGGGCGAGCGGACCGTCCCCGCCTCCGGGTCCAGGCGGCCCCCCCGGGCCGATGTGCTCCGGGCCGGGCGGGCCCGCGGGGTCAGGCCGGCAGCGAGATCCGGGACGCCGCCATGCCGAAGGCGGAGTCCAGGACGCCGGTGGACAGCGCGTCGGGCAGCGCGTGCAGGTCCTGTGGTCGGTAACGGGCGATCTTTTGGTGCCAGTTGAGGATGCCCGCGTGCCAGTCCTTCAGCTCGCCGACGTACGCGTCGAGCGCGTCGCGCGCCTGCGCGTCGAGCTTCCAGTCGTCGTAGAGCAGCGGCAGCTGGTTCGCGACGATGTGCTCGAACTCCTCCGTGCGCTGGGTCATCAGCGAGTGGCAGATGTGCAGCGCCTCCGCGTATCCGATGTCGAAGAAGTTCCGTGTGACGAGGATGTAGTTGTGGACCTCTCCCTCGACCTCCACCTCCTTCTGGTAGGAGAAGATGTCGTTGATCAGGCAGGCGGCGTCCGCGACGGCGTTCTCCAGCGACCGGATGGTGCCCGAGGCGTAGATCTCCTCTGGGACCCCCCGCCCCTGGTGTCCCAGCCGGCACAGGTACATCGTGAGGTGGCTGCCGAAGGTGCGCCGGCGCATCTCCGCGTAGTCCACCGGGTCCGGAATGCGGTTCTGGATCTGGTTGTCCACCTCCCACACCCAGCTCTCCAGCATGCTCACCAGCGTGGCGCGGAACTCGGTGCGCTGCTCCGTGGACATGCCGGCGCTGGTGCGCACCCACAGGTCGCCCAGCGCGCGCTCCATCGCCGTCACCGGCGCCGCCTGTTCGGCGTGGTCGACGGGGATCATCGCGACCAGCCGCGCCGTGGCCGCCTTCGCGGCCGACAGGTTCCTGCCCTGTGCGAAGACCACCGGGTAGTAGTCGTCCCCGTACGTGCCCCAGGTCAGCCAGCAGGCGCTGAGGGCCAGTTCCTCAGAGGTGGCGTCCGGGTCGATTCCGGCCGAGCAGACCGCGAAGTCGTAGCCCCGGAGCTTGGCCTCGGTCCAGATCGCCGAGCCCGGGTCCCCCGGCTGGGGATCGAGCAGGCCCATCCGCCGGGACCACGCCACCGACGCCTCGCGGGCGTGCGCCAGGTGCGGGCTGAGCCTCAGCGGGTGCGGCATGTGGATGTCGGGAATGACGGAGGGCCCGGTCTTCTCGAACGGCACGTGGGTGAAGGAGCGCCGGCGCATGTCCATCGAGCGCCGGTTGAAGACGGAGCCCAGGTCGAGTGCGGTGGTGCCGAGGCCGGACGGGAGGAAGGGCAGGGTGATCGGGGCGGTGGCCCGGGCCTCCTTGTTCATGTAGCGGCTGGAGACCATGTGCCACTCGTGGCCGCCCGACTGCCAGTCCTGCAGGCCCTTGGCGTAGGCGAGGACGGCGGCGATCTCGGCCGGGTCCATGGCGTGGTCGGCGAAGAGCTGGGGGAGCTCGCCCAGCGCGGTCTGCTCGAACTGCTGGAGGCGTGAGGTGAGCAGATCGTTGGAGGCCTCGGCGGCCTCCTGGGTGGAGCAGCCGAGGAAGGTCTCCAACACCAGGATGGCGTTGGAGAGTTCGCCCTCGTCGGCGACCTCGCGCTGGTAGGAGAAGATGTCGTTCCTGATGTGCACGGCGTCGGAGAAGGCGTCGCGGAGCACGCCGAGCGGCCGCGAGTGCGCCACACGGGCCGGGATCTCGGCGGAGACGTACTCGATCAGGCCGGCCGACCAGGGCGCGCCGCCCACCTTGCGGCGCATCTCGATGTACTCGAGCGGGTTGGCGACGCGTCCGATGTTGATGTTGGCCAGTTCCCACATGGACTCGTTGAGGAGGTTCCGCGTCGATTCGGAGAACCGTTCCCTCCAGTCCGCGGACATCGCGGGAACGGTCCGCCGCCACAGGTCCGCGAGACCCGCCTCGACCGGGTTGGTGGGCTCGGGGAAGCCGTCGGCCAGATCCATCGGCATGAAGGCGGCGAGCTTGTCGAGGTAGTCCTTGGCGCCGTCGCGGTCCTGGGAGCGCTTGTACATCTCCAGGAAGTGGTCGTCGAAGAAGAACACCCAGACGTACCAGTCGGTGACCAGGGACAGTGCCTCGCTGTCACAGTCGGGGTGGGTGTACGCGCACAGCAGCGCGTAGTCGTGCGAGTCGAGATCGCTCTCCTCCCAGACGCCGGAACCTTCCAGCATCCCGAGTGCGCGCGCCCATTGCTTGGTGTGGACCCTCGCGTCCTCCAGGTGGGGGTTCAGTCGGGCCGGATAAGGCACATAGAAATCCGGCAGTTGAAACGGCTGCGTCACGGCAGGGTCGGCCTTTCGTCCATGGGCGCGGGGGGCCGGTCGGCCCGGCCCCCCGCACGAGATCAGCAGTGCCCTACCCCTGGTGGCCTCGGGATAAGGGGGAGTTCACTGCTTCAGGTGACGGACGGGTCGTTCCGCGGCGCGGCGGCCCGGCGCGGGATAGGGACCCCCTGTCCGGGCTCCTTCGCCCCGTCGCCGTACTGGTCGGCCTGGATCCGGAACATGGCGGCGTAGCGGCCGCCCCGGGCCAGCAGCTCCTCGTGGCTGCCCCGTTCGACGAGCCGGCCCTCGTGCAGCACGTAGATCACGTCGGCGTACCGCACCCCCGACATGCGGTGGGTGACCAGGACGACCGCGCGCTGCGGCCCCGCCAGGCCGCGGATGCTGTCGAAGGCGGCGATCTCCGCCTCCGGGTCCAGCGCCGAGGTGGGCTCGTCCACGACCAGGACGCGGGCGTCGCGGAAGCGGGTGCGGGCCAGCCCGAACTTCTGCCACTGGCCGCCGGACAGCTCCGAGGCACCCCTGAACATCCGGGCGAGCAGCGTCTCGTAGCCGTGCGGGAGCTTCTCGACGACCTGGTCGGCGCCCGCGTACCGGGCCGCGGCCGCCACGTCGGCGGCTTGCTCCGGGGACCCGTCCTCGCCGCCGGCGGCGGGGCGTCCGATGGCGATGTTGGTACGGGCGGTCACCGGCCAGCGCTCGAAGTCCTGGGTGAGCAGCGAGACCCGGTCGAAGACCTGCTCCCGGTCGGCCTCCCGTACGTCCACCCCGTCCCAGGTCAGCGCACCGGTGTCGGGCAGGTGCAGCCCGGCGAGGAGTTTGACCAGGGTGCTCTTGCCGGAGCCGTTCTCGCCGACCAGCGCGGTGACGGTGCCCGCCTCGATGGTGAGGCTGACCCCGCTCAGGGCGGGCTCGTCGCGGTCCGGGTAGCGGAAGGAGACGTCCTCGAGCCTGAGCGTGCCGAGCCGCTCGGGCAGCGGCACCCCGCCGGACGGGACAGCACGGCGGCCCGCCTCGGCGACGAACCGCTCCAGGTCCCTGACGTACAGGGACTCCTCGTGCAGGGTGTTGGTGGTGGCGACGAGGGCGCCCAGGCTCGCCGAGCCGGTGCGCACCGCGATCACGGCGGTGCCGGCGACGGCGAGGTCCATCCGGCCGGTGACGATCAGCAGGCCCATCGCCGTGTAGGTGACGAGGGCGGCGACGCCGGACAGGGCGGCGGCGAGCAGCTCGGTAGCGGCCTTGTCCCGGGCGAGGCGGGTGGCCTCGCCCTCGGCGTGCTCGGCCATGTTGCGGTAGTGGCCGAGGAGGTAGCGCCCGACTCCGTGCACCCGTACCTCGGGGGCCGACGTACGGGAGATCAGCAGCTGGCCGATGAGCCGGGCGGCGCGGACGTGCTCCACCCAGGTCATCATGGACAGGTAGCGCCGCTGCGCCACCCGCATCGCGCCCCAGCCGCGGGGCGCGGCGATGAGCAGCAGCATCGGCAGCAGCAGCGGGTGCAGCACGGTGAGCACTCCGGCGGTGGCGACCAGCGAGATCAGCCCGCCGAGGGTCGCCACGCAGGCCCCGACGGTCCGGCGGGCCGAGGGCGGGCCCCACTGGGCGCTGTCGAGCAGCCGCCGGAACTCCCCGTCCTCGATGGCCTCGAGCTCCACCTCGACGGCGGCCTTCAGGTACTGCTCGTGCGCGGCCCGCTCCACCTTGGGCTCCAGGCGCCCGGCGGCCGCGGTGGACCAGGAGGCCAGTACGGCTCCCAGTACGGCGACCAGCGCACCCGCGGCGAGCGCGGGCAGGGCGGCGTGCAGCCGGTCGGCGGCGCTGCCCGCGCCGAACAGCGTACGCAGCACCCGGCTCAGGACGAGCAGCCCGGCGGCGGAGGTGACCCCCTGCCCGGCCTCGGCGAAGGCGACGGTGAGCAGGGCGCGCCGGTCGGTGTCCCACGCGAGCCGCAGCGTCCCGCCGGCCATCCGCGGCATGGAGCGCAGGGTGGTCAGGAGCCGGCTCTCCAGTTGGGCGTACTCGTGGTTGGCCCAGCCGGCGTCGTAGCGCAGGGGCCCGCCGAACAGCCGCCGCTCACTCTCGGAGACGGCCGGATCGGCGGCCGCCGGCCGCTTGAGGAGCCGCACGCGAAGCCTCATCCGCGGCCACCCCCGCCCACTGCCGGGTCGAACGCCACATGAACGTGCACGAATCGCAAGATTCCTCCCGAGGTGCCGCGGCCGCGAACTGACGACGGCAAGAACGTGGCTGCTCAGAGGCACGTCACGGTCCTGCGGGGGCGAACGCCCGCACAGAGTTGCGGTGTTCGGGCGGACCCCAAGGGGCGGGCGGACCAGGCGCCGTGACGCGGCGTTCGAACCACTCTGAGGTGGGCATGACCCCGTTCGAGGGATTGCGCGGGCCCGCGCACGGTGCCGCGTCCCCCGCCTCTGGGAGCGCTGGTTCGGCCGTGGCCCGTGGGGCTGCCGTGGCGCTTCTCGGGCTGGGACCCGGACCGGCCGGGCAGCGGGCGAAGCTCAGCTCGCCGGGCGGAGTTCGCGTCGGGGCGGGCTGATTGCCAGGCCTTGACGGCGTGGTTCCAGTCGTCGCCCGTGAGGGCGGCGGGGGAGGCCGCGAAATAGGCCGTCCTCCTCGCCCTTCCGGGGGGCGAGGAGGACGGCCGTGATCGTCGAGAGCAGGGAGCCGGCGCGCGGGGCGGATCCGGCGTCCAGGGCGCGGAGGGCGGCGCCCGCCGCGTTCGTCACCGTCTCGTGCTCCGCGATGAATTTCTTGATCAGCGGGATCCGGCGGCAGCCGCCGGAATGGCCATCCGGACCGTGTGGAGGGGCTACTCCGCTTCGCCCTCCAGGTTGCCCTCGGTGTCCAGGTAGACCTGGCGGAGGGATTCGAGGATTTGCGGGTCCGGCTTCTCCCACATGCCGCGGGACTCGGCCTCGAGGAGGCGTTCCGCGATGCCGTGCAGGGCCCACGGGTTGGCCTCTTCGAGGAAGGCGCGGTTCTCCGGGTCCAGGACGTACGTCTCGGTGAGCTTGTCGTACATCCAGTCCGCGACCACGCCCGTGGTGGCGTCGTAGCCGAAGAGGTAGTCGACCGTGGCCGCGAGCTCGAAGGCGCCCTTGTAGCCGTGGCGGCGCATCGCCTCGATCCACTTGGGGTTCACCACGCGGGCGCGGAAGACGCGCGAGGTCTCCTCGACCAGGGTGCGGGTCTTGACCGTTTCCGGGCGGGTGGAGTCGCCGATGTACGCCTCCGGGGCCGTGCCGCGCAGGGCGCGGACCGTCGCCACCATGCCGCCGTGGTACTGGAAGTAGTCGTCCGAGTCCGCGATGTCGTGCTCGCGGGTGTCCGTGTTCTTCGCGGCCACCGTGATGCGCTTGTAGGCCGTTTCCATCTCGTCGCGGGCCGGGCGGCCCTCCAGGCCCCGGCCGTACGCGTAGCCGCCCCAGACCGTGTAGACCTCCGCGAGGTCGGCGTCCGTGCGCCAGTCGCGGGAGTCGATCAGCTGGAGGATGCCCGCGCCGTAGGTGCCGGGGCGGGAGCCGAAGATACGGGTCGTGGCGCGGCGTTCGTCACCGTGGACGGCGAGGTCCGCCTGGGCGTGGGCGCGGATGAAGTTCTGGTCCGCCGGCTCGTCGAGGGACGCCGCCAGCCGGACCGCGTCGTCCAGGAGGCCGATGACGTGCGGGAACGCGTCGCGGAAGAAGCCCGAGATGCGCAGGGTGACGTCGATGCGGGGCCGGCCGAGCTCGGCGAGGGGGATGGCTTCCAGGCCGGTCACGCGGCGCGAGGCCTCGTCCCAGACCGGGCGGATGCCGAGCAGGGACATCGCCTCCGCCACGTCGTCGCCCGCGGTGCGCATCGCGCTCGTGCCCCACAGGGACAGGCCGACGGACGCCGGCCACTCGCCGTTGTCCGTGCGGTAGCGGGTCAGGAGGGACTCCGCGAGGGCCTGCCCCGTCTCCCAGGCCAGCCGGGAGGGGACGGCCTTGGGGTCCACCGAGTAGAAGTTGCGGCCCGTCGGAAGGACGTTGACCAGGCCGCGCAGCGGGGAGCCGGAGGGGCCCGCCGGGATGAACGAGCCGTCCAGGGCCGAGACGACGTGGGCGATCTCGTCCGTGGTGCCGGCCAGGCGGGGGACCACCTCGCGGGCGGCGAAGGACAGCACCGCCGCGACGTCCGCGGAGTGGTCGCGCGCGACCGCGGCCACGGCGTCCGGCGACCAGTTCGCGTCCTCCATCGCCTGGACCAGGGCGCGGGCCTGCTCCTCGACGGCGTCCGCCGAGGTCCGGGTGGGCGCCGACTCGTCGAGGCCGAGCGCCTCGCGCAGGCCCGGCAGGGCCGTCGTACCGCCCCAGATCTGGCGGGCGCGCAGGATGGCCAGGACCAGGTTGACGCGGGCCTCGCCGGCCGGGGCGCCGCCGAGGACGTGCAGGCCGTCGCGGATCTGGGCGTCCTTGACCTCGCACAGCCAGCCGTCGACGTGCAGCAGGAAGTCGTCGAAGCCGTCGTCGTCGGGGCGTTCGTCCAGACCCAGGTCGTGGTCGAGCTTCGCCGCCTGGATCAGGGTCCAGATCTGCGCGCGGATGGCCGGGAGCTTCGCCGGGTCCATCGCGGAGATCTGGGCGTACTCGTCGAGGTGCTGTTCCAGGCGGGCGATGTCGCCGTACGACTCGGCGCGCGCCATGGGCGGGACGAGGTGGTCGATGAGCGTGGCGTGCACGCGGCGCTTGGCCTGGGTGCCCTCGCCCGGGTCGTTGACCAGGAACGGGTAGATGAGGGGGAGGTCGCCGAGCGCCGCGTCGGGTGCGCAGGACGCGGAGAGGCCCGCGTTCTTGCCCGGGAGCCACTCCAGGTTGCCGTGCTTGCCCAGGTGGATCATCGCGTCGGCGCCGAAGCCGCCGTCCTCGGTGCGCGCCTGGATCCAGCGGTACGCGGCCAGGTAGTGGTGCGAGGGAGGCAGGTCCGGGTCGTGGTAGATCGCGATCGGGTTCTCGCCGAAGCCGCGCGGGGGCTGGATGAGGATCAGCAGGTTGCCGCGGCGCAGGGCGGCCAGGACGATGTCGCCCTCCGGGTTCGCGGACTTGTCGACGAACATCGAGCCGGGCGCCTCGCCCCAGTGCTCCTCGACGCTCGCGCGGAGGTCGGCGGGCAGCTCGGCGAACCAGCGCTTGTAGTCGGCCGCCGGGATGCGGACCGGGTTGCGGGCCAGCTGCTCCTCGGTGAGCCAGTCCTGGTCGTGGCCGCCGGCCTCGATCAGGGCGCGGATCAGCTCGTCGCCGTCGCCCGAGACCAGGCCGGGGATCTGGGGTACGGGACCGAAGTCGTAACCCTCGGCGATGAGGGTGCGCAGCAGCTCGACGGCGCTGGCCGGGGTGTCCAGGCCGACCGCGTTGCCGATGCGGGAGTGCTTGGTGGGGTACGCGGAGAGGACCAGGGCGATCTTCTTGTCGCGGCGGTCGATGTGGCGCAGGCGCGCGTGGCGTACGGCGATCCCCGCGACCCGGGCGGCCCGCTCGGGGTCGGCCACGTAGGCGGGCAGGCCGTCCTCGTCGAGCTCCTTGAAGGAGAACGGGACGGTGATCAGACGGCCGTCGAACTCCGGTACGGCGACCTGGGTTGCGGCGTCGAGGGGGGACAGGCCCTCGTCGTTGTCCTCCCAGGCGGAACGGGAACCGGTCAGGCACAGGGCCTGGAGGATCGGCACGCCGAGGGCGGCGAGGGCGCCGGCGTCCCAGGACTCGTCGTCACCGCCGGCGGACGCGGTGGCGGGGCGGGTGCCGCCGGCCGCGAGGACCGTGGTGATGACCGCGTCGACCCCGGTCAGCGCGGAGAGGAGCTCCGGCTCCGGGGTGCGCAGGGAGGAGACGTAGAGGGGGAGGGGCCGGCCGCCGTGAGCCTCGATGGCGTCGCAGAGGGCGTGCACGAAGGCGGTGTTGCCGCTCATCTGGTGCGCGCGGTAGTAGAGCACGGCGACCTTGGGGCCGGCGGCCTGCGGGCCGGCGGTCTGCGGGCCGGCGGTCTGCCGGGCGGTGCGCTCCAAGGGGCCCCAGGTGGGGGACGCGGCGGGCGGCTCGAAGCCGTGGCCGGTGAGCAGGACCGTGTCGGAGAGGAACCGGGCCAGCTGGTCGAGGTTGGCGGGGCCGCCGTGCGCGAGGTAGCCGTGCGCCTCGGCCGCGATGCCGATCGGCACCGTGGAGGCCTCCATCAGCTGGGCGTCCGGGGCCTGTTCACCGGTCAGGACCACCACGGGGCGGGTCTGTTCGGGGTCGAGGAGGAGGTCCAGGCCCTCCTGCCAGGCGCGGAGGCCGCCGAGAAGGCGTACGACGACCAGGTCGACGCCGTCGAGGAGGCCGGGGAGGTCGTCGAGGGGAAGGCGGGAGGGGTTCGCGAAGCGGTAGGGGACGGGGCCGTCCGCCGTGGTCGCGGCGCGAGCGCTGAGCAGATCGGTGTCGGACGTCGACAGCAGCAGGATCATGCGGCGGCAGGCCTTCCTCGGGGTTTCCGCGCCCCGGGCAGTGAGGACAGCGGGAGTTCCTGACTCACCCCGGTCGCGGGTGTCGCTCCGCGGGGTTCACAGTGGCGGGACCGCGCCGGATTCGCACCGGGCTTCCTCCCATGTCGCCGTCCTCGGCGATGGCGGGCCGTGTGGCGCCGCCGGGGATCATCCTAGGGGGCCGGTGCCGGGTCCGTCCCCGGGGGTGGGGCGGGGGTGTTCGCATGCGGCGCCGTTGCCGGGGCTCTGCCCCCGGGCCCCGCGCCTCAAACGCCGGCGGGGCTGGATTGGCCGGAGCGGGGGGGCGGGTGCGGCGCCGTTGCGGGGGCTCTGCCCCCGGGCCCCCGCGCCTCAAGCGCAGGCGGGGCTGGTTTGGCCGGGCTCGGACTGGTGGCGGGGGGCGGGTGGGGGGGTGCGGCGCCGTTGCGGGGGCTCTGCCCCCGGGCCCCCGCGCCTCAAGCGCAGGCGGGGCTGGATTGGCTGGGCTCGGACTGGTTGGGTGGAAGCGGGTGTCCGGAGTTGGCTGGTCGGAGGGGGTGGGGTGGTGACGGACACAGGTCGGGGTGGGGGAATCGTGGGTATGCTCGCCGCCATGCCACAGCCCCCAGCCGCCGCGTCGCGGGACGAGCCCGTCATACGGGAGCGCGGTGACGCCTGCCCCGGTGCGCTGCGGCTGCACGCGGCCGACGACGGGTTCCTCGCGCGGGTCCGGATACCCGGCGGGGTGCTGACCGTCGACCAGGCCGCCCTGCTGGCGCGGGCCGCCGACCGGTTCGGGGACGGGCACCTGGAGCTCACCTCGCGGGGGAACGTGCAGCTGCGCGGCCTCGCCGAGGGATGCGGCGCCGGGCTCGCGGAGCTGCTGGACGCCGCCGGGCTGCTGCCCGCGCCCGGCCACGAGCGGGTGCGCAACATCGTGGCCACGCCGATGTCGGGTGACGGGCATCCAGGGCGGCCCGACGTGCTGCCCTGGGTCGCCGCGCTGGACCGGCTGCTGTGCGCGAACGAGCGGGTCACCGCCCTGTCCGGCCGGTTCCTCTTCGCCTTCGACGACGGGCGCGGGGACGTGGCCGCCCTGGAGCCGGACGTGACCGTGCTCGGCGGCGGGCCGCGGGGCCGGGCGCTGGTGCGGCTCGGGCCGGCCGCCGGAGCCGTGTCGGTGGCCGCGCAGGACGCCCCGCGGGCCGCCCTGCTCGCCGCCGAGTACTTCCTCGACGCCGCGGACGCCGCCGGCACCCGGGCCTGGCGGGTACGCGAGCTTCCTCCCGAACACGCCCTGGACGAAGCCGAGTTCGCCGCCCGTCTGGCCGCCGCCGGGATCGGCGCGGCACGGGTCCGCGACGTGGCCTGGCCGTACTCCCCCCCGCCGCGGCCGCGGTCCGGGGGCACCGGCCCGCGCGGCACCCTGTGCGTCCTGTCCCCGCTGGGCCGGCTCAGCTCCGAACAGTGGCGGGTGCTCGTACAGGTCGCCGACCGCGACCGCGGACTGCGCATCACCCCGTGGCGCAGCATCGTGCTTCCCGACGCTCCCCTGCGTCCGCCGGCCGGCGGCCCGGCGCGACTCGAGAACGCCGGACTGGTCGTGTCCCCCGACAGCCCCTGGCAGTCCGTCACCGCCTGTACCGGACAGCCCGGTTGCGCGAAGTCCCTCGCCGACGTACGCGCCGACGCGCGGGCCGTCGTACAGCGGGCCCGCGGTCCGCTGCCCGTGCACTGGTCCGGCTGCGAGCGCCGCTGCGGACACCCGCGCGGGACGCGGTGGGTCGACGTGCTCGCCACGCACGACGGCTACCGGCTGTCCGTCCACGGGCAGGCCCTGCCGCACCGGGCCGACCTGGCGGCGGCCCTCACCGCCGCACGCACCGGCACTCCAGGTTCCGCAGATTCCGCAGATTCCGAAGACGCAGTGAAGAAATGAGCGAGTACAGAGTGTTTGAGTACGAGAAGGACGGCGCCGCGATCTACCGCCAGTCCTTTGCCACGATCCGCGCCGAGGCGGACCTCTCGGGGCTGCCCGCCTCCGTCGCCCAGGTCGCGGTGCGCATGATTCACGCGTGCGGAATGACCGACCTGCCCCAGGACCTCGGGTACACGCCCGAGGTGGTGCTGCGGGCGCGTGCCGCGCTCACCGCCGGTGCGCCCATCCTGTGCGACGTGCAGATGGTCGCCAGCGGAGTCACCCGCAAGCGGCTGCCCGCCGACAACGAGGTGATCTGCACCCTTTCGGACCCGGCCGTGCCCGAGCTCGCGGCGAAGATGGGTACCACGCGCAGCGCCGCCGCTCTCGAAGTCTGGCGCGACCGGGGCTTGTTGGAGGGCTCCGTGATCGCCGTCGGCAATGCCCCGACCGCGCTGTTCCGGCTGCTCGAGATGATCGAGGAGGGTGCCCCGCGCCCGGCCGCCGTCATCGGCGTGCCCGTCGGCTTCATCGGTGCCGCGGAGTCCAAGGACGCCCTCGCGGCGCACCCCTCCGGCCTCGACCACCTGATCGTGCGCGGCCGTCGCGGCGGCAGCGCCATCGCCGCCGCCGCGGTCAACGCCATCGCGAGCGTGGCCGAATGAGCGGGATCGGCGCGGCGGAGGCCACTGGGCGGCTGTACGGGGTGGGGCTGGGGCCCGGCGATCCGAACCTGATGACGCTGCGGGCCGTCGAGGTGATCGGCGAGGCGGACGTCGTCGCCTACCACAGCGCGCGGCACGGGCGGTCCATCGCCCGGTCGATCGCGGCGAAGCACCTGCGCGAGAGCCACATCGAGGAGCCGCTGGTCTACCCGGTCACCACCGAGACCACCGACCACCCGGGCGGCTACCAGGGCGCGATGGAGGAGTTCTACGAATCCGCCGCCGCCCGGCTCGCCGCGCACCTCGACGCCGGCCGGACCGTCGCCGTGCTCGCGGAGGGCGATCCGCTCTTCTACAGCTCGTACATGCACATGCACAAGCGGCTCGCGCACCGGTACGAGACCGAGGTGATCCCCGGCGTCACCTCCGTCAGCGCCGCCGCCGCCCGCCTCGGCACCCCGCTCGTGGAGGGCGAGGAGGTGCTGACCATCCTCCCCGGCACCCTGCCCGAGGAGGAGCTCACCGCCCGCCTGGCGGCCACCGACTCGGCGGTCGTGATGAAGCTCGGCCGGACCTTCCCCGCCGTGCGCGGGGCGATGGAGCGCAGCGGCCGGCTGGCCGAGGCCCGCTACGTCGAGCGCGCCACCATGGCCGGCGAGCGGACCGGGGTCCTGGCGGACACCGACCCGCAGTCCGTGCCGTACTTCGCGGTCGCCGTCGTGCCGAGCCGGATCGGCAACCCGGGCAGCGTGCCGTCCGGGCCCGGCGAGGTCGCCGTCGTCGGCACCGGCCCCGCCGGGCCGCTGTGGCTGACCCCCGATACGCGGCGGGCGCTGGCCGACGCCGAGGTGCTCGTGGGGTACACCACCTATCTGGACCGGGTCCCGGTCAGGCCGGGCCAGATCCGGCACGGCTCCGACAACAAGGTGGAGTCCGAGCGCGCCGAGTTCGCCCTCGACCTCGCCCGGCGCGGCCGGCGGGTGGCGGTGGTCTCCGGCGGCGACCCCGGGGTGTTCGCCATGGCCACGGCGGTGCTGGAGGTAGCGGCGCAGGCCGAGTACAAGGACGTGCCCGTACGGGTCCTGCCGGGGGTGACCGCGGCCAACGCGGCGGCCGCCGCGGCCGGCGCGCCGCTCGGCCACGACTACGCCACCATCTCCCTCTCGGACCGGCTCAAGCCGTGGGAGGTCATCGCGGAGCGGCTGCGCGCGGCCGCCTCGGCGGACCTGGTGCTCGCCCTGTACAACCCCGGCTCGCGCAGCCGGACCTGGCAGGTGGCGCAGGCCCGCGAACTGCTGCTGGAACTGCGCGCGCCCGAGACCCCGGTGGTCGTGGCACGGGACGTGGGCGGGCCGGAGCAGTCGGTGCGGATCGTGACGCTCGCCGAACTGGAGCCGTCCGAGGTGGACATGCGCACGCTCCTGCTGGTCGGCTCCTCGCAGACGCGGGTCACCGAACGGGCCGACGGCTCCCGGATCACGTGGACGCCGCGCCGGTACCCGTGACCCGGAGTTCGGGCCGCCGGTATGCGTGACCAGGGGTGCGGGGCGCCGGTACCAGGGGTGCGGGCCGCGGGTACGCGTGACCGGCGCCCGGTCTACCGCAGCGGCGGCAGGGTCACCTTCGGGATCGAGGGGTCGTTCGGATCGAACGGCGGCGGCGTCCAGGGCTCGATCGGGGGTTTGGGCGGCGCCGGAGGCGGGGTGGGGCCCCGGTTGGGGTTCTGCGGCACCGACGAGGTGCGCGGCGCGGCCGGCCGGGAGGTCGCGGAGGCCGGCCGCCGGGACTCCTGGCCCTTCGCGGGTCCGGTACTCGCGGCGGCCGACGGCGCCTGCGTGGGCGTGGGCGAGGGCGGCACGGGGGAGGGCGTCGGCGACGCGGACGGCTCGGCCGGGGCGGTCGTCGCCGGAACCGCGGCCGGCTTCCCGGCCGGTTTGCCGCCCGAGCCCCCGCCGGCCAGCAGGCCGCCGACCAGCAGGGCCGTCACGGCCCCGGATATTCTGCCGCCGGACCCCATGTCGGCCCCCCTCGTGCTTCGTACGTCTGAACGATCAGTGCGCGTGATCGTAGCGCAGCCGGCGCAGGGCCCCGGCCACCGAATCCGCCTCGGCCACGCCCTCCGGGACCGGGGGGCGGCGTACGACGAGGACCGCGATGCCGGCCTCGCGGGCGGCGGCGAGCTTCGGGGCGGTGGCGGCGCCTCCGCTGTCCTTGGTGACCAGGACGTCGATCCGGTGCCGGGCGAGCAGCTCCCGCTCGTCTTCGAGGGTGAACGGACCCCGGTCCAGGAGGACTTCGAGCCGCGGGGGCGCCGGGGCGGCCGGGGCGTCGACGGAACGCACCAGGAACCAGGTGTCGGTGAGGTGCGCGAAGGCGTGCAGGCCCATCCGGCCGGTGGTCAGGAAGGCCCGGCCGCCGAGGCCCGGCAGCACGGTGGCCGCGTCGGCGAGGGAGTCCGCGAAGGTCCAGGCGTCGCCCGGCCCCGGGGTCCAGCCGGGGCGCCGCAGAGCCAGCAGCGGGACGCCCGTGCGGGCCGCCGCCCCGACCGCGTTGAAGCTCATGCGCTCCGCGAACGGGTGGGTGGCGTCGACCAGGTCGGTGACCCCGTGCGCGGTGATCCACCGGGCCAGGCCGGCGGGACCGCCGAAGCCGCCGATCCGGGTCTCGCCCGGCGGCAGCACGGGCGCGGCGACCCGCCCGGCGAGGGAGGTCGTCACCCGGACCGCCGGCGGTCCCGGCGGGGAGGCGGGGTCCCGGGGCCGGACCTCCGCCCCGGCCCCGGCCTCCGCCCCGGCCTCCGCCCCGGCCTCCGCCGCGGCCTCCGCCAAAGCCCCCGCCGCCAGCGCTTCCGCGAGGCGGCGGGCCTCCGTCGTACCGCCCAGGATCAGGACGTGCCGGCCGGCCGCACGGGCCGGTTCAGCAGACATGCCGGTCGCGCTCGGGGGAGTACAGGTGGCTGTCGCGGAACTGCTCGGCGCCCAGCGTGCGGCCCACCACGATGACCGCGGTGCGCACCAGCCCGTGCTCCTTGACCCGGGCCGCGATATCGGCCAGCGTGCCGCGCAGGATCAGCTCGTCGGGGCGGCTGGCCATCGCCACCACCGCCACCGGGCACTCGGCCCCGTAGTGCGGCAGCAGTTCGTCCACGACCCGGTCCACGTAGCGGGTCGCCAGGTGCAGCACCAGCAGCGCGCCGCTGCGGCCCAGCGTGGCCAGGTCCTCGCCGGGCGGCATCGGGGTGGCCTGCTGGGCGACGCGGGTCAGGATCACCGTCTGGCCGACGGTGGGGACGGTCAGCTCCCGCTTCAGCGCGGCGGCCGCGGCGGCGAAGGCCGGGACGCCCGGGACGACCTCGTAGGGGATGCCGGCCGCGTCGAGCCGCCGCATCTGCTCCGCGACCGCGCTGAAGATCGACGGGTCGCCGGAGTGGAGCCGCGCGACGTCCTGGCCCGCCTCGTGCGCCCGTACGCACTCGGCGATGATCTCGTCCAGGTTCAACTGCGAGGTGTCGACCAGCCGGGCGTCCGGCGGGCACTGCGCGAGCAGTTCGCGCGGGACCAGGCTGCCCGCGTAGAGGCAGACGGGGGCGGCGGCCAGCGTCCGCGCACCGCGCACCGTGATCAGGTCGGCGGCGCCGGGGCCCGCGCCGATGAAGTACACGGTCATGCTTGATCCTTCTCGTTCGTCGACTTCGTCACCGACCACTGGGTGACCGGCATGGCCTGCCGCCAGCCCGTGAAACCTCCGACCGGCACCGCGTGCGCGACCGAGAGCTTCACCAGCTCGCCGCCGTGGCGCCGGTAGCGGTCGGTCAGGACCGCCTCCGACTCCAGGGTGACGGTGTTGACCACCAGCCGGCCGCCGGGTGCCAGCGCCACCCAGGCCGCGTCCAGCAGTCCCGGCGCGGTCAGCCCGCCGCCGATGAACACCGCGTCGGGGGCGGGCAGTCCGTCGAGCGCGGCGGGTGCGGCGCCGACGACCACGCGCAGGCCGGGCACGCCGAGCGCCGCCGCGTTGCGGGTGATGCGGGCCGCCCGCTCCGGGACGCGCTCCACGGCGACCGCCCGGCACGAGGGGTGCGTACGCATCCACTCGATACCGATGGAACCGGAGCCTCCGCCGATGTCCCACAGCAGTTCGCCCGGGGCGGGGGCCAGCGCGCACAGGGTCGCGGCGCGCACGCGGCGCTTGGTCAGCTGCCCGTCGTGCTCGTAGGCGGTGTCCGGCAGGCCGGGGGTCGCGCCGAGCCGGGGCGCCGGGTGGGCGGGGTCCCGGCGGCAGTCCACGGCCACCACGTTCAGCGGGTCGCCCGGCGGGTGCTCCCAGCCGTCGGCGAGGCCCTCGTACGCGTCCTCGCGCTCGGAGCCGAGCTGCTCCAGCACCCTGATCCGGCTCGGGCCGAAACCCCGCTCCCGCAGCAGCGCGGCGATCTCGGCCGGGGACGCCGCTCCGGCGCTGAGCACCAGCACCCGCCGCCCCTCGTACAGGGAGGCCGCGAGCCGGGCCACCGGACGGCCGACGACCGTGACCACCTCGGTGTCCTCCACCGGCCAGCCCAGGCGGGCGCAGGCGTACGAGACGGAGGAGGGGTGGGGGTGGACCGTGAGGGCGTCCGGGCCGAGCTCCTGGGCGAGGGCGCGGCCGATCCCGTAGAACATCGGGTCGCCGCTGGCCAGCACCGCGATCCGGCGGCCCGCGTGCTCGGCCATCAGCTTCGGCACGGCCGGCCGCAGCGGGCTCGGCCATGCCACCCGCTCGCCGGGGCACGGGCCGGCCGGCAGCAGGTCCAGCTGGCGCGGCCCGCCGATCAGCACCTCGGCGCAGGACAGCGCGGACCGCGCGGCGGCGGTGAGCCCGGCCCAGCCGTCGGCGCCGAGGCCGACGACCGTGACGGGTGCGGGGGGCGGTGCGGAGCTCACGGCGCGATACCTCGGAACGGGAACGGGGCGGGAGGGGGACGAGGGAGAACGGGACGGAACGGGCGGGCGGAGGCCGGGGGCCGACCGCAGCCTACTGGCCTGCGCGGACGCCCGTCCGGACACCCCCTCCCCGGCCCCTCCCCGACCCCTCTCCCGGCTCCCTCCCGCCTCCCGTCCGCACCTCCCCTCCCGCCCCGCCCCGGGCCCGACTACCCTCGGTAACGCAACCGTCCGCGAGGGAGTCGCCATGCCCGGCTGGAACGCCACGAAGATCCCCGACCAGAGCGGCCGGACCGCGGTCGTGACCGGGGCCAACAGCGGGATCGGCTACGTCACCGCCCGGGAACTCGCGCGGCGCGGGGCGAGCGTGGTGCTGGCCTGTCGCAGCGCCGCCCGCGGCAAGGCCGCCGAGATCCGGCTGCGAGCCGAAGTGCCGGGCGCGGAGGTGGAGCTCGCCGCGCTCGACCTCGGCGACCTGGGATCCGTACGGGAGTTCGCGAAGGCCTTCGGGGAGCGCCGCCCCGCGCTGGACCTGCTGATCAACAACGCCGGCGTGATGGCCCTGCCCTACGGACGGACCGCCGACGGGTTCGAGACGCAGCTCGGAGTCAACCACCTCGGGCACTTCGCGCTGACCGGACTGCTGCTCCCGCGCCTGCGGGCCGCCGCCCCCGGGGCGCGGATCGTCAACGTCTCCAGCGGCTTCCACGCGCTGGCGGACGTGGACCTCGACGACCTGGCCTACGAGCACGGCTACCGCCGCTGGTTCGCCTACGGCCGCTCCAAGACGGCGAACCTGCTCTTCACCCACGAGCTGTCCCGCCGGTTCGCCGCCGCCGGATCCACCCTCGTCGCGGCCGCCGCACACCCCGGTTACGCGTCCACCAACCTGCACGCCGGCGCGGCACGGGACGGCGGCACCCTCGCCGCGCGCGGGCTGGCCCTCGCCAACGACCTCGTCGCGCAGTCCGCCGCCCGGGGCGCGCTGCCCACCCTGTACGCGGCCACCGCGCCCGGGGTCGGGCAGGACGATTTCATCGGCCCGCGGTTCGGCTGGCGCGGTGCGCCCGTCCGCTCCTGGCGGGCGAGATGGACGCTCGACGACGAGTCCGGCGAACGGCTCTGGGACGCCTCCGAGAAGCTCACAGGGGTCTCGTACGCAGCCCTGCCGCGCTGATCCGCCGGGGCCGGCCGGCGCCGCCGGAGGTCTCCGCGTGCCTCTGGGGCCACGACGCCCGACCGTGATCCGGAGGGCCGACCGGGCGGGGCCTTCCCGGCGGCGGCACCGGCGCGCCCCCGGTCACGGCACCGGCGCGCCCCCGGTCACGGCACCGGCGCGCCCCCGTCCGCCCCCGGGACGCCTCCGGGCGCCCCGGGCGGGACCTGACCGCGGCCCCGCCGGGGTCGGACACTCGCTGCCATGGACGACACTCCGGACAACCACCCAGAATCCCCCCGCGACCACGCGGTGGTCCTCGGCGGGGGCCTGGCCGGGCTGCTGGCGGCGCGGGTGCTCGCGGAGCGGTTCGCGCGCGTGACCGTGGTGGAGCGGGACGAACTGCCCACCGAAGGCCCGGCGTTCCGGCCCGGCGTACCGCAGTCCCGGCACGCGCACGTGCTGTGGTCGCGCGGCGTGGAAGTGATCGAGGAACTGCTGCCCGGGATCACGGACAAGCTGCTCGCGGGCGGGGCCGCGCTGCTGGACTCGCCGAAGGACTTCCTGTGGCTGAGCCCGGCGGACTGGTTCCGCCCCGTTCCCGGTGCGCGGATCCTGCTCGGCAGCCGCGAGCTGCTCGACTGGACGGTGCGCGGGGAGGTGCTGCGCGAGCGGCGCGTGCGCATCCGGGACGGCTGCTCGGCCATCGGCCTCGTCGGCGGACCGGACGGCCGCTCGGTGACCGGGGTGCGGCTGCGCGGCGCCGACCCGCTGCGGGCGGCGTTCGTCGTCGACGCGACCGGACGCACCTCCAAGACCCCCTCCTGGCTCGCCGAACTCGGCCACCGCACGCCGCAGACCACCCGCTACGACTCCCATCTCGGCTACTCGAGCCGGTACTTCACCATCCCGTCCGATCCCGCGCGGCGCTGGCACGGCCTGTACGTCCAGGGCCGCCCGGACAGCCCGCGCGGGGGCGTGCTGGTCCCGGTGGACGGCGAACGCTGGCTGGCGACGCTCATCGGCAACGGCGAGCACGCCCCGCCCACCGGGGACGAGGAGTTCCTCGGGTTCGCCCGCGGGCTGCGCAGTCCGGCCATGTACGACGCCCTGCGCGGGGCGACGCCGCTCTCGTCGCCGACCGGCTTCCGGGGCACCGCCAACGAATGGCGGCACTACGAGCGCCTCACGCGGGGCCCGGCCGGATTCGTGGTGATCGGTGACGCTGCCTGCCGGTTCAACCCGGTGTACGGGCACGGGATGACGGTGGCCGCCCTCGCGGTGGCCGCGCTGCGCAAGGAGATCCACAGCATGGACACCGCGGCCGTGCCCGCGGCCGCCGCGCGGATCCAGCGCCGGACGGCGGCGGCGGCCGAGGCGGCCTGGCAGATCGCCACCAGCGAGGACCTCAGGTACCCGGAGACGGAGGGCCCGCCGGCGGACCGCACCACCCGGGTCCTGCAGCGCTACATGTCACGGGTGATGGTCGGCGCCAATACCGACCCGGCCATCGCGGGCCGGTTCTTCGGGGTCCTGTCGCTGTCCACCCCGCCGAACACCCTGCTCGGCCCGTCCACGATGCTCCGCGTCCTGTCCAAGTGGCGCACCCCGACCGCCCCGCCGACCACCGCCTACCCGGCCCACCACGGCCCGCCG
Source organism: Streptomyces subrutilus (assembly GCF_001746425.1). GTDB lineage: Bacteria > Actinomycetota > Actinomycetes > Streptomycetales > Streptomycetaceae > Streptomyces > Streptomyces subrutilus_A. The sequence goes on from NZ_MEHK01000001.1 coordinate 5,870,172, forward strand.
TAGGGCCTCGCCGTCTAGGACGTCGTCGCGCGCTCGTACAGGGCGCGGGCGGCGTCGCCGAAGTAGCTGCTGTACGAGGTCTTGTCGTCGCCGCCCCCGTCGCGGCCGCCGACCACCCCGATCAGCGTGTGCCCGTCGGTCAGCACCGGGCCGCCGCTGGTGCCGTTCGGGACGCCCGCGCAGTCGAACCGCAGCTGCGCGGGCCCGGCGGCGCGGGCGGTGTTGCGGCAGTCCAGCGGCTGCTCGGCGGCGTTGGGATAGCCCACGAGGCGTGCCGGAACGGGCAGTTCGGGCCGGAAGGAGATCGTCAGGGCCCCGGTGAAGTCCTCCAGCCGCTGGCCCGGGTAGCCGGGGCGGCGCAGCCGGATGAAGGCGATGTCGTGGTCGGGATCCTCGTCCTCGGTCCAGCGCGGGTCCACGTCGATCCGGGTGGGCACCCAGATGCCGTACGGGGCCACGCCGTCCTGGTAGCCGGGGGCGAAGGCCAGGTTGGTGCGGAAGCCGAGGGAGTACACGCAGTGGGCGGCGGTGACGATCAGGTCGCCCTGCGGGGAGTGGACCACCCCGGCCGAGCAGTGGTGGTCCGGGTCGCCGTCGGTGCCGGGGGAGAGGAGCGCCCCGATCGCGGGCTCGGCCGGCACGGGCCGCGCCTCCAGGGGGTCGGAGGGCTGCCACCCGCCGGAGCGCCAGTCCACCGAGGCGCCCCCGTCGGCGAAGCCCTCGCCGTCCGTCGGCGCGACCGGGTCCTCGCGGGCGATCCCGTCCAGCACGGCGGCCGCCGTCCGGTCGGCACGCTCGGGGTCCTGCTGGTAGACGCCCCGCGCGGCGTCCCCGTCCGCGCGGGTGGCGATCACGCCGCGCAGCTCCCACAGGTACCCCGCGCCCACGACGAGGAGCGCGCCGAGGACCCCGACCAGCACGGTGACCCGTAGGGCCCGCCCGTGCACCTTGCTGAACATCCGGTACTCCCACCCCGCAGACGCGTCCGACTCCTCGTTCGATGGGGAGATCCGAGGGCCGGGTTCCGCGATCAGGACGTGTCCGTTCTCACAGCGGCTCCCCGGCCGTCCGCACGTCACTCTCCGGCCTTCCCCGCGTCATTCAACCTCCCTACGCTCCAGGCGACTTGAGCCGCACTGGAGCGACAGGAGCCGAAGCGTGAGACTGTGGCACGACGCCCACCCCGGCCACCGGCCCGTCATCCTCAAACTGGAACTCAAGGACGGCTTCGCCGCCGACCTCGGCCGCGGCCCCGCCGACCTCGACGCGCTGCTCGCCGGCAAGCTCGGCGACGCCCTCTACCGGCCCGGCCGGCTGGCCGCGGGCCATCCCGACCTCGACACCGCCGCCCGCGCCGTCGCCCCGGCCATCGACTCCACCCGCCCCACGCAGGCGCAGGCCCGCGACCGCCTCGCCCTCCTCGCCGGACACCACGCCTCCGTCGTCTCCGCCGACTGGTACCCGCTGCCCCAGGTCCTGGCGACGGTCGTGCCGCGCGGCTGAGCCCGGTCGGGCGCCCCGGCCGCGCCCGGCGCGCGGCGGGACCGCCTAGGGTCCCGGGTGCGAGGCCTCCAGCTGACGCGCCGGGAGCCGGTCCCCGGCGGCCAGGCCCGCCTCGATCTCGTCGAGCGCGCGCCGGGCGGTGGCGATCCGCTCCCGGACCTCGGCGTCCGGGAGGCCCGGCCCGTCCGGACCGCCGCCCGGGACCTTGGCCGGGCCGGGGGCCGGGTCCGGCCCCCGGTCGGCCTCCGCCTCGATCTCGCGCGCCTCGTCGAGGGAGTTCAGCACGACCCCGATCAGCACGTTCACCAGCACGAAGGAGGCGAGCAGCGCGTACGAGGCGTAGTAGAGGATGCTGAGCCGGGAGATCTGCAGCCCGGCCCGCACCGCGTCGGTGAGCCCGTCGAGGGTGGTCAGCAGGAACAGGGTGAGCATGGCGCGGCCCACGGAGCCGTAGTGCTGCGGGTCGGACTCCGCGAAGCAGACCCAGCCGACCATGGCGTACACGTACAGCACGAGCGCGCCGACGAACAGGAAGCTGGCGGTGCCCGGCAGGCTGCGGCCCACCGCGATCAGCAGGATCCGCAGGTGCGGCAGGAAGCGCGCGCTGCGCAGCACCCGGGCCAGCCGCAGCAGCCGCAAGAGGGTGGCGTTCTCGCGGACCAGGGGAAGGAAGGCGGAGGCCACCACCAGGAGGTCGAAGAGGTTCCAGGGGTCGCGGAAGAATGCTTTCGGCCGGTCCGCGTGGGCGCCCATCCGCAGCAGCATCTCCACCGTGAACACCAGCAGGCAGACGTGCTGCGCGGCCCCCAGCACCTGCCGGTACTCCCGGGCCAGTCCGCTGTACGTCTCCACGCCCATCAGCGCCGCGTTGAGCAGGATCGTTCCGAAGACCGCCAGGCCGAAGGCCGAGGCCTCCGTCACCAGCCGGCACCGGGCCGCCAGTTTCATCCGGCCGCGTGGGCCGGCATCGGGACTCTCATCGTGCTCCTCGTACGCGTCTTGGCCGCGGGTCCGCGCCCGGCGGGCCGCGCTGGTCGTCCCTACCAACGCCGCACACCCGATCGGGTTTCAGTCGGCAGGGCGGGTCAACGCGCGGAGTTGCGGGCGGCCGCGGGAGTGAACTTCCGCGGGCAGGAGACCGACGGCCGCGCCGGACCCGGTCGGATAGATTGCGTGGCCGTGACAACCACCACCACGCCGCAGAGCGGCGGCCGCATATTCGATGTCCTGAAGGCCGGCGCCATACAGAGCACGGCCCAGCTGCGCGAGCTCTACGAGGAACCAAGCGAGCTGGTCCGCCGCAAGGCGGTGGACCGGATCCACGAGGCCGCGCGCGCCGTCATCGGAAGCTCGTCGCTGGTGTTCATCGCCAGCGCGGGCGCCGCCGGACACTGCGACGTGACCCCCCCGGGCGGTCCGCCCGGATTCGTTTCCGTCCTGGACGAGTTCACCCTCGCCGTTCCCGACGCCACGGGCAACAAGCGGCTCGACAGCAGCCACAACATCGTGGAGACGGGCCGGGCCGGCCTGATCTTCGTCATCCCCGGCCGCGCCACCACCCTGCGCGTCAACGGCAGGGCCTGCGTCTGCGCCGACCCGGGCCTGCTGGAGCGGCTGACCCCCGTCGGCAAGCCGCCGCGCACCGCGATCGTGGTGGAGGTGGAGGAGGTCTACCAGCACTGCCCGAAGGCCTTCCTGCGCGGCAGCGCCTGGAAGCCCGAGCAGTGGCTCGCCGAGGACGCCGTCCCCAGTTCCGCCGAGGTCACCCGCTCCCACCTGGGACTGCCGGACGCGGCCATCGAGCAGATCCGCCGCAGCGAGCGCGAATCCCTGCTGTACCGCTACGAATGAGGCCCAAGTCCGCCCGGTGCACACCCGGTTGATTCCCACGGCGGACAAGTCCGCGGCCGGCAGAGCCGCGGCGGCGGCTGGGAGGCCGCCGCGGTTCTTGGGTCGCCGAGGGGGGCACCCTGCGCGAGCGCCCGCTCGGGGCGAAGCGCAGCGTGGACGACCGGGCCCTGTGGCTGGACGAGGGCACCCTCGCCTCCGCCCTTCCCGCCGATGGCCCCCCACACCCCGGACCTGTGGACGACCCCGGCCGACGGCTCGGGCGCCCCGCGCCTGCCGGCCTTCTCCGCCCCCTCGGGCCCCTCGGCCTCCTCGCCGAGCCGCCTGGGCCGCCTGGGCCGACCCGTGTCCGGTTCGTGACAAGAGTTACATTCGCCCCAAAACCGAGCGTTTTCCAGGAATCATGATGTGCCGGAACCGTCGTATACCGGCCGGGAGAGACATGGGACGCGCAGGCAGCTGGACGGGCAACTGGCGCACGGCCGTGCCCGTGGCGGGCGGGGCCGTCGTACTCGGACTGGGCGGCCTGTACGCCACGGGACTCGTGACCGGCGGCGACATCGCCCAGGGCACGCACGTGCGCGGGGTGGACATCGGTGGCATGAGCCGGGCGGAGGCGCGGCAGGCGCTGGCCGCGCGCTTCGGCCCCGGCGCCGCGGCGCCGCTCGTGCTGAAGGTCGGCGACCACGAGGAGCGGGCCGCTCCCGCCGCGCTCGGGCTCTCCCTCGACACCGAGGCGACCCTCGACCGCGCCGGCCGCACCGGCTACGGACCGGTCGCCGTCATCGGCGGGCTCCTCGCCCCCGGCGACCGCGAGATCGAGCCCGTGGTCCGCCTCGACGAGGAGGCCGGCCGGACCGCGCTCGACCGCATAGGTGAGACCGCCGAGCAGCCGGTCCGTGAGGGGGCGATCGCCTTCGAGAAGGGCACGGCGAAGGCCGTCGCCGCCCGGCCCGGCACCACGCTGGTCGAGGACCGCGCCCTGGACCGCCTCCGCGAGGCGTACCTGAAGCCGGATGCCGGACCGGTCGAGCTGCCCGTCGAGCACACGCGGCCGCGGATCGGGGCGGACGAGACCGGACGGGCCATGCGCCAGTTCGCGCGGCCGGCGATGTCGGGCCCCGTCACGCTCACCGTCGACGGCAAGCGCATACCCATCAGCCCCGCCGTCCTCGGCGCGCACCTGAAGATGACCGCTGACGGCACGAACCGTCTCGTGCCGTCCCTGGACTCCAAGGGCCTGCTCGCCGACCCCGCCGTGGCCCGCCCGATCGAGGAGGCCACCCGGATCCCCCGCGACGCCGAGCTCGGCGTCGGCGCGGACGGCCGCGTGGTCCTCGGGGACCCCGGCAACCCGGGCCGACAGGTCAACCAGGCCGCCCTCGGCCGGACCGTGCTGCCCCTGCTCACCCGCTCGGGCGCGGCCCGCAGCGCCGAGCTCCCCACCGTCGAGGTCCAGCCGGACCTCACGAGCGCCGAGGCGCAGCGGCTCGGCATCAAGGAGAAGGTCTCCTCCTTCACCGTCGAGTTCCCGGCCGCCCCGTACCGCACCACGAACATCGGCCGGGCCGTGGAGCTCATCAACGGCTCGGTCGTCATGCCGGGGGAGGAGTGGAGCTTCAACCGCACCGTCGGCGAGCGCACCCCGGAGAACGGCTTCGTCGACGGAATCATGATCAACGACGGCCAGTACGTGAAATCCCCCGGCGGCGGCGTCTCGGCCGTGGCCACCACCATGTACAACGCCGTCTTCTTCGCCGGCCTGAAGCCCGTGGAGCACGGGGCCCACTCGTTCTACATCGAGCGCTACCCCGAGGGCCGGGAGGCCACCGTCGCCTGGGGCACCCTCGACCTGCGCTGGATCAACGACTCCGGCCACGCGCTGTACGTCCAGGCCCAGTCCACCGACACCTCGCTGACCATCACCCTGCTCGGCACGAAGAAGTACGACGAGATACGGGCGACCCAGGGGCCGCGCACCAACGTCACGGAGCCGGGCAAGCGGACGGGCAGCGGACCGCTCTGCGAGGTCCAGACCCCGCTGGAGGGCTTCGACGTCACCGTCGGCCGTGTCTTCGTACAGGGCGGCCGGGAGGTCGGGCACGAGGAGTTCAAGACCCACTACACGCCGCGCGACGAGGTCACCTGCACCCCGGAGGCCGAGCCCACGGCGCCGCCCACGGGGTCGCCCACGGGGTCGCCCACCCCGCCGGCGAACGGGCAGGCCACCGCGTCGGCCGGCGGTCAGGCCGCCGCGCCGGCCCCCTCCGCCGAGCCCGCGGACGGCCCCGCGGCGGCTCCCGTCGGGTGACCGTCCGGCTCCGCCGGGTGCGCTTCGCGGGTACACGGGGCCGGGAGGTGCTACAACTGGGATCGTGACCCTTCCTCGCCACCCGTGCCGGGCACGTCGGTGCGGTCACCCCTAGGCAACAGAACCAGAAGCGTCGCCGGCCAGGTGTTCGTCCTCCAGGTGGCGATCGTGGTGTTGCTCGCCGCCGGCGCGCTGCTGGCCCTGGTGCTCCAGTCGCGACACGACATCGACCGCGAAGCACGCAGCCGGTCGGTGGCCGTCGCCGAGACCTTCGCGCATTCTTTGGGACTCCAGGAGGCCCTGAAGACGTCCGACCCGTCCGCCATCCTGCAGCCGCTCGCCGAGGCGACCCGCAAGGACGCGGGGGTGGACTTCATCGTCGTGATGGACACCGAGGGCATCCGGTACACCCACCCCCAGCCCGACCGCATCGGAAAACGCTTCGTCGGCACCACCGAGCCCTCGCTCGCCGGACAGGTCCACACCGAGAGCGTGCAGGGACCGCTCGGCAAGGAGATCCAGGCGGTCGTGCCCGTCACCGCGCCCGACGGCGAGGTCGTCGGCCTGGTCTCGGCGGGCCTGACCGTGAAGAACGTCACCGGTCTCCTCGACCGTCAGCTGCCCGTCATCCTGCTCGCCATCGCCACCGGCCTGGCCCTGGCCACCGGCGGCACGGCGCTGATCAGCCGGAGGCTGCGCCGCCAGACCCACGGGCTCGGCACGCAGGAGATGACCCGCATGTACGAGCACCACGACGCGGTGCTCCACTCCGTGCGCGAAGGGGTGCTGATCATCGACGGCGAGGGACGGCTGCTGCTGGCGAACGACGAGGCCAAACGGCTGCTCGGGCTACCGGACGACGCCGAGGGCCGCCACGTCGGCGAGGTGCCCGGCCTGGACCGCCGCATGGCGGATCTGCTGATGTCCGGCCGGGTGGCCACCGACGAGGTGCTGGAGACCGGGGACCGGCTGCTCGTGGTCAACCAGCGGCCCACCCACACCCGGGGCCGCGCGGAGGGCACCGCGGTGACCATCCGCGACTCCACCGAGATGCGGCTGCTGACCAGCCGGGCCGAGACCGCCCGCAGACGGCTCAAGCTGCTCTACGACGCCGGGGTCGACATCGGCACCACCCTGGACGTGGAGCGGACCGCCGAGGAACTGGCCGCCGTCACCGTCCCCCGGTTCGCGGACTACGTCACCGTCGACCTGGCCGACGCGGTGCTCGACGGCGACGAGCCCGGTCCGGGAGCCGACATGCGGCGCACGGCCGTCGCCGGCATCCGCTCCGACCACCCCCTCTACCCCCGCGGCCGGCTGATCGACTTCCTGCCGTCCACCCCGCAGGCCCGCGGCTACGGCACCGGCGAGGCCGAACTGGTGCCCGACCTGGCCGAGGCGCCGGGCTGGCAGGCCCAGGATCCGCCGCGCGCACGGGCCATCGTCGAGTACGGGATCCACTCGCTCATCGCGGCCCCGCTGACGGCCCGGGGCGTCGTCCTCGGAGTGGTCAACTTCTGGCGCTCGGAGAAGCCGGAGCCCTTCGACGAGGACGACCTGTCCCTGGCCGAGGAACTCGTCGCCCGCGCGGCCGTCAGCATGGACAACGCCCGCCGCTACACCCGCGAGCACGCCCTCGCCGAAACCCTCCAGCGCAGCCTGCTGCCGCGCGCCCTGCCCGAGCAGAGCGCCGTGGACGTGGCCCACTTCTACCTGCCCGCCCAGTCCGGGGTGGGCGGCGACTGGTTCGACGTGATCCCGCTCCCGGGCAGCCGCGTCGCCCTGGTCGTCGGAGACGTCGTCGGGCACGGGCTGCACGCCGCGGCCACCATGGGGCGGTTGCGCACGGCCGTGCACAACTTCTCCTCCCTCGACCTGCCCCCCGACGACCTGCTGGCCCGCCTGGACGACCTCGTACAGCGCATCGACCATGACGACACCGGGGACGGCGAGGGCAACAGCACCGGCGTCCTCGGCGCGACCTGCCTGTACGCCGTCTACGACCCCGTCTCCCAGCGCTGCACCATGGCGCGGGCCGGGCACCTGCCGCCCCTGATGGTCACCCCCGACGGCACGGCCCGCATCGTGGAACTGCCGACCGGGCCCCCGCTCGGCCTCGGCGGCATGCCCTTCGAAACCGCGGAGGTGTACCTGGAGGAGGGCAGCCAGCTCGTCCTGTACACCGACGGGCTGGTCGAGGAACGCTCCCGGGACATCGCCGAAGGGCTGGAGCTGCTGCGCACCACGCTGAGCCGGCCCGGCCGGGACCCGCGCGAAAGCTGCCGGGCCGTGCTCGACGTCCTGCTGCCCGACCGGCCCGGCGACGACGTGGCGCTGCTCGTCGCACGGACCCGGACCCTCGGCCCGGACCGGGTCGCGCAGTGGGACGTGCCGCCGGACCCGAGCGCCGTCGGCGTCGTACGCAACGCCGCCGCGGGCAAGCTCGAGGAGTGGGGCCTGGGAGAACTCGGCTTCGCCACGGAGCTGATCCTCAGCGAACTGGTCACCAACGCCCTGCGCCACGGCCGCGCGCCGGTCCGGGTGAGGCTGCTGCACGACCACACGCTCACCTGCGAGGTGTGGGACGGCAGCAGCACCGCCCCGCACCTGCGGTACGCCGCCACCACGGACGAGGGCGGGCGCGGGCTCTTCCTGGTGGCGCAGCTCAGCGAGCACTGGGGCACCCGGTACACGCCCGAGGGCAAGGTCATCTGGGCGGAGCAGGTGCTGCCCGGCCCCTCCTGACGGAAATCTGCACACGGTGTGCGCGAACGGGTCCGCCCATGTTCACCGCCGCGCGGGATGTCGGACATGTCCCCTGCGATTGATGAGCTTATGTCCGTTATCTCCCCGGCTGGCCGGAGCCCCCGTAATTCCGTTACTCGATCTCGCACAGAAGCTGTGACCATTCGGTGAACGAAGCGCCACACGCGCCATTCGGGGAACTCACCGGCCCGTGAGAGGGCGTCAACGGGATTGGCCCGGCCACCCGTTCGCGTGCTTACATCGTGCCCGCTGCGGCCGTTGTGAGATTGCGGCCGAGTTCCCCCTGCAACCGAAAGGTGCGCATCATGCGTGACAACATCGAGACCCGTGAGATCGACGACACCGAGCTGGACGCCGTCTCCGGCGGTGTCATCAGCGTCTCCGGCGGTCTGGCCGGCGCCGTGACCAGCGACGTCAATGGCGTGGCGGGCCTCGTGGGCTCCCTCGACACCGTCCAGGCCGCGCACGGCCTCGTCGCGGGCGTCCCCGGCCTGGTCTCGGGCGTCACCGGCGTTTCCGTGAACCTCGGCCGCGCCGGTCTCTGAGCCGATATCGCATGAACCCCGGAGCGTCCCCCACGGCTCCGGGGTTCACGCAATTGCGTCCACGCGGTCGAACGAATGCAGCTGAACGAATGCGGTTGAAGGAATAGTCGTGCAGTTTCGCCAAAAGGCTCTTTCCAAGCTGCAATCACCCGAAGAACTCGACCTGCCCGTACGCTTCGCCCGCCCGCAAGGGCGGCTCGTCCTCGCCGTCACGGTCCTGGTCGTGGCCGCCGCCACCTTCTGGGCCGTCACCGGCACCGTCTCCTCCAAGCTGAGCGCACCCGGCATCCTCACCCGCGCCGAGGGCAGCTACGTGCTCCAGAGCCCGGTCGCGGGCCAGGTGACCGAGGTCCTCGCCGAGGCGGGCCGGCTGCTGCCCCCCGGCGCGCCCCTGCTCACCGTCCGCACGGAGCAGGGCGACCGGCCCGTCCGCGCGGTGACCGGCGGCCGGCTGACGACACTGGTCGCCCGGGTGGGCTCGGTCGTCACGACCGGCGCCGACGTGGCGACCCTGGAACACGCCAAGAACCCGGACGACCCCCTGGTGGCCGTGCTCTACGTGCCAGGCACCGGCGGCGCGTCGATCCCCGTGGGCGCCCCCGTCGACCTGACCGTCCAGTCCGTCCCCCAGCGGCAGTTCGGCGTACTGCGCGGCCGCGTCACCGCCGTCGGCCGCGCACCCCAGACCCCCGCGCAGATCAGCGGCTTCCTCGGCGACAAGGCCCTCGCCGAACAGTTCTCCCGGCAGGGCAACCCGGTCGCGGTCCTGGTGGAGCTGGAGCGCTCCGCCACCACGAAGTCCGGCTACCGGTGGTCCTCCACGGACGGCCCCCCGTACGCCGTCGACTCCACCACCCCGGTCACCGGGTCCGTTCGCCTCGCCGTGCAGCGCCCCGTCGACTGGCTGCTGCCGTGACCGCCCCGCGCAGAGCCGCCCCGAGCCGCTCCCGCCGCAGGTCCGCGCCCGCACCCCGGGCCCGCAAGGCCCCCCGGGGCCGGGCGCCGCGGACCGTACGCACCCCCACCGTGCTCCAGATGGAGGCCGTGGAGTGCGGAGCCGCCGCCCTGGCCATGGTGCTCGGCCACTACGGCCGCCACGTCCCCCTGGAGGAGCTGCGCATCGGCTGCGGCGTCTCCCGTGACGGCTCGCGCGCCAGCAACCTCCTGAAGGCCGCCCGCGGCTACGGTCTGAAGGCCAAGGGCATGCAGATGGACCTGGCCGCGCTCGCCGAGGTCAGCGCCCCGGCCGTGCTCTTCTGGGAGTTCAACCACTACGTCGTCTACGACGGAACGGGCCGCCGCTTCGGCCGCCGGGGCGTGTACGTCAACGACCCCGCCAAGGGGCGCCGGTTCGTGCCCATGGACGAGTTCGACACCAGCTTCACCGGAGTCGTGCTCACCTTCGAGCCCGGCGAGGGCTTCCGCCGCGGCGGCCGCAAGCCGGGCGTACTGGGCGCCATACCGCCCCGGCTGCGCGGCACTTCGGGCACCCTGGCCGCCGCCGTCCTCTCCAGCCTCCTGCTGGTGGCCGTCGGCGCCTCGGTGCCCGCCCTCAGCCGCACGTACATCGACATGTTCCTCATCGGCGAGCAGACCTCGCTGCTGGGCGTGCTGTTCGCGGCCATGGCCGTCACCCTGGTCCTCACCGCCGTGCTCACCGCGCTCCAACAGGCCAACCTGCTGCGCGGGCGCATCATCTCCTCCACCCTGAGCAGCGCCCGCTTCCTGCGGCACCTGCTCCGCCTCCCGGTCACCTTCTACTCCCAGCGCAACCCCGCGGACCTGGTCCAGCGGCTGCAGTCCAACGACGCCGTCGCCGAAACCCTCGCCCGGGACCTGGCCGCCGCGGCCGTGGACGCCGTGGTGGTCGTCCTCTACGCCGTGCTGCTGTGGACCTACGACCCGCAGCTCACCGCCGTCGGCGTGGGCGTGGCCCTGCTCAACGTGGTGGCCCTGCGCATCGTGATCCGGCTGCGGGCCACCGGTACCCAGAAGCTGCGCGCCGAGAGCGCCCGGCTGACCAACACCTCGTACAGCGGTCTCCAGCTCATCGAGACGATGAAGGCCACCGGCGGGGAGAACGGCTTCTTCCGACGCTGGGCCGGACAGCACGCCGTCACCCTCGACGTCCAGCAGCGGCTCGGGGTGCCCGGCGCGTGGCTGGCGATCGTCGCGCCCGCCCTCGCGGCCCTCAACAGTGCGCTGATCCTCATGATCGGCGGTGTGCGGGCGGTGGAGGGGTACCTGTCCGTCGGCCTGCTCGTCGCCTTCCAGGCCCTGGTGACGAGCTTCACCGCGCCGATCTCCCGGCTGGGCGGTGTCGCCGGCCGGATCCAGGACTTCGCGGCCGACGTCGCCCGCCTCAAGGACGTCGAGAACTTCCCCGTCGACCCGGTCTTCTCCCGGCGCGAGCCCGCCGCCGGCACCCGCCGCCTCAAGGGCCACGTGGAACTGGACAACGTCACCTTCGGCTACAGCCCGCTGGACGCCCCGCTGCTCAAGGACTTCTCGCTGTCGGTCGGCCCTGGGCAGCAGGTGGCGCTCGTCGGCGGCTCCGGCAGCGGCAAGTCCACCGTGTCACGGCTGATGTCCGGCTTGCACACCCCCTGGCAGGGGGCCATCCGCATCGACGGGATGCGGATGGAGGACATCCCGCGCAGCGCGCTCGCCGCCTCCGTTTCCTTCGTCGACCAGGACGTGTTCCTCTTCGAGGGCACCGTCCGCGACAACGTCACCCTGTGGGACCCCTCCGTCCCCGACGAGGCCGTCATCGCCGCCCTCGAGGACGCCGCCGTGCACGACGTGGTCGCCCGCCGCCCGGGCGGCATCCACAGCCGCGTCGAACAGGACGGCCGCAACTTCTCCGGCGGCCAGCGCCAGCGGCTGGAGATCGCCCGGGCCCTCGTGCGCCGCCCGAGCGTCATGGTCCTCGACGAAGTGACCAGCGCCCTGGACGCGGTGACCGAGCAGACCGTCATCGACAACCTGCGCCGCCGCGGCTGCGCCTGCGTGGTCATCGCCCACCGGCTGAGCACGGTGCGAGACAGCGACGAGATCGTCGTCCTCGACCGGGGCACCGTCGTGGAACGCGGCCGGCACGAGCACCTGGCCGCCGCGGGGGGCCCGTACGCGGCCCTGGTCAAGGAGCACTGAAGTGACGTACGCCCACCAGGCCGTACCCGCCGGCGCACCGTGGGACGGCGCCCCGTACGCACCAGGCGCCCCGGGCGCAACGGGCACCCCGGGCGCAACGGGCACCCCGTACGACCCCGTCGTCGCGGCCCTGGGCGGGCTGGGCGCGCCGGTCGACTGCACGGGCCTGCGCAGCCTGTCCCTGGAAGGCCCGCTCGTCCTGTGGCTCGTCGTCCACGGCGGGCTGGACCTCTTCGCCGTCGACGCGGCGCGGGCCGGGCACTGGCACTTCCTGGGCCGGCTGGAGCCCGGCACCCTGCTCCAGGGTCCGGTCGACGGACCCGAGCACACCCTCGTCGCCCGCCCCCTGCAAGGGTGCCTGCTGCGCCGCATCGAGCTGCGCGAACTGCCCGCCGCGGACCACGGCGCACCCTCCCCGCACGGCTGGACCGACCAGGGGGAGTACGGCGCCCCGGCCGCGCACCCCAGCCCGCTCGAGGACGCCTTCGCCCGCGGCATCGGACGCGGCCTGCGCGCGCTCTACCAGGCACCGCTGGACGGCCGCGCCGCCGCCGGACGGGGCGGGGCCGACGACGACATCCTGTGGATGCACGTCACCCCCGGCGGCGTGCGGTACGGCGCCGTGTACGAGCAGGGCGCGGCCGGCACCCTCCTCCTCGACCCGGCGATGTGGCAGGGCATGGTGGACCAGCAGTACCGGCTGCTGTACGCCCTCGACCGCTCGATCGAGGAGCTCGAGCGCGCCCACGAGGACCGGATGGCGGCGGGCATCGAGGCCGGCCAGGCAGCCCGCACCCAGGCCGACCACACGCTGCTGGCCGCCATCGGCGGCCCCGGCGGCCGGTCCCGCCACCGGGGCGCGAGCGCCGACGCCACCCTCGCCGTCTGCCGCCTGGTCGCGGGCGAGGCCCGCATCACCCTGTCCGAACCGGGCGGGACGGGCCCGGACCCCGAGCGCACCGACCCCGTCGAACGCATCGCGACGGCCTCCCGGGTGCGCACCCGCGTCGTCCGCCTCGGCGGCCGCTGGTGGCGGGAGGACGCCGGCCCCCTGGTGGGCCGGCGGGAGAAGGACGGAGCCCCGGTCGCCCTGCTGTGGCGGCGCGGCCGCTACGAGGCCGTCGACCCCGCCACCGGCACCCGCGAACGCCTCGACAGCCGGGGCGCGGCCGCCCTCGAACCGCGCGCCGTCATGTTCTACCGCCCGCTGCCCGCCGGGCCGCCGGGCCTGGCCGCCCTGCTCCGCTTCAGCTTGCGCGGCACCGCGCCGGAGCTGCGCCGCCTGGCGCTCGGCGGACTGGTCGCCGTGCTCCTGGGCGCGCTGGTGCCCGTCGCCACCGGCCGGGTGCTCGGCCGCTACGTCCCGCAGGGCGAGACCGGCCTCATCGTGCAGACGGCGATGGCCCTCATCGCGACGGCCGTCGTCGCGGCCGCCTTCATGCTGCTGCAGAACCTGTCCGTCCTGCGCCTGGAGGGCCGCATCGAGGCCACCTTGCAGCCGGCCGTGTGGGACCGGCTGTTGCGGCTGCCCGCCACCTTCTTCACCGGCCGGTCCACCGGCGAACTGGCAGGCGCGGCCATGGGCGTCAGCGCCATCCGCGGCATGCTGTCCGGGACCGGCGCGGTCTGCGTCCAGGCCCTCGCGGTCGCCGCGATGAACCTGGTCCTGCTGCTCGTCTACAGCGTGCCGCTGGCGATGGCGGCGCTGGCCATGCTCGTCGTCGTGGCGGCGGTCTTCCTGGGCCTCGGGCTGTGGCAGCTGCGCTACCAGCGCCGGCTGGTCAGGCTCGGCAACCAGCTGGGCAACCAGGCCTACCAGACCCTGCGCGGGCTGCCCAAGCTGCGCGTCGCCGCGGCCGAGAGCTTCGCCTACGCCGCCTGGGCCCGGGAGTTCGCCCGTACCCGCGAGCTGCACCAGCGCATCGGCCGGGTGCAGAACGTGACCACGGTGCTGGGCGCGGTGTACCTGCCGCTGTGCACGCTGGTGATGTTCGCGCTGCTGGCGGGGCCGGCGCGCGGAAGCATGTCCGCCGCCGAGTTCCTCACCTTCAGCACCGCCCTGACCATGCTGATGTCCTCGGTCACGCAACTGACCGGCGCCCTCGTCTCGGTCGCCGCGGTGGTGCCGATGTTCGAGCAGGTCAAGCCGCTGCTCGAGGCGGCTCCCGAGGCGGGCCGGGCCGGCGTCGCGCCGGGCGGGCTGACCGGCGCCCTCGAAGCCAAGAACCTGTCCTTCCGCTACACCGAGGACGGTCCGCTCGTCCTCGACGGCGTCGACTTCCGGGTGCGGCAGGGGGAGTTCGTCGCGATCGTCGGGGCCAGCGGCTGCGGCAAGTCCACGCTGCTGCGGCTGCTCATCGGCTTCGACAAGCCCGCCTCCGGCAGCGTCCTGTACGACGGCCAGGACCTGGCGGCGCTCGACCCGGCGGCCGTGCGCCGCCAGTGCGGGGTCGTCCTGCAGAACGCGCAGCCCTTCACCGGCTCGATCCTCGACTGCATCACCGGCGCCGAGGCCTTCTCGCTCGAGGAGGCGTGGGAGGCCGCCGCGATGGCGGGACTGGCCGAGGACATCAAGGCCATGCCGATGGGCATGCACACCATGCTCTGCGACGGGGGCGCCGCCGTCTCGGGCGGCCAGCGCCAGCGGCTGATGATCGCCCAGGCCCTGATCCGCAAACCGCGCGTCCTGTTCTTCGACGAGGCCACCAGCGCGCTGGACAACGAGGCGCAGCGGGTGGTCATCGAATCCACCCGGGCCCTGCGCGCCACCCGCGTCGTGATCGCCCACCGGCTGTCCACGATCATGGACGCCGACCGGGTGATCGCCATGGCGGACGGCCGCGTCGTCCAGCAGGGCACGCCCGCTGAACTCCTCGCCGACGCGACGGGCCTGTTCCACGAGCTGGTCCGCCGCCAGCTGGGCTGACCCGGCGCGGGGCCGGCGAGGTCGGCCACACTCGAGGCTTCAACGCGAAAACTCTCGATGACGCACTAGAATGGCAGGTTGTTCGGCGCCGGACCGGAACAACCCGGGCAATCCCGGACTCCGCCGGCGACCCGGGACGCATGTCCGGGAACGAGACGCGAGGGCCGATGGCAGCCACACCAGAGCGCGGTGACAGCACTCTGCTCGACGACGGGGCAGTGCCCGACGCAGAAGCGCTCGAGGAGTCCGGGAAATCCGCCCGGTTCTCCGCGGGTCCCGCGGCCCCGGCGCGCACCCTCGTCGACATCCTCGACGCCTCCGTACGGGCGTACCCCGACGAACCCGCCCTGGACGACGGCACCGCCCAGCTCACCTACCGGGCGCTGGCCGCCGAGGTGGAGCGCAGAAGGCACGCCCTCGCGGCCGCCGGAGTGCGGCTCGGCGACCGGGTCGGCGTGCGCGTGCCCTCAGGGACCAACGAGCTGTACGTGGCCATCCTCGCCGTGCTCGCCGCGGGCGCCGCCTACGTGCCGGTCGACGCGGAGGACCCGGACGAACGGGCCGAGCTGGTCTTCGGCGAGGCCGGAGTGCGGGCGGTGCTGGGCGCCGGACAGCGCGTCGAGGTCACCGGCTCCCGGGACGCCGCCGGAGCCGGAGCCGAGCCCGTCGCCGAAGGCGCCGCCGCCCCCGCCGCCCGGCCCGGCCCCGAGCACGACGCGTGGATCATCTTCACCTCCGGCTCCACCGGCAAGCCCAAGGGCGTCGCCGTCAGCCACCGCAGCGCCGCCGCCTTCGTGGACGCCGAGGCCGCGCTCTTCCTCGCCGAGGAGCCGATCGGACCCGGCGACCGGGTCATGGCCGGCCTCTCCGTCGCCTTCGACGCCTCCTGCGAGGAGATGTGGCTGGCCTGGCGCTACGGCGCCTGCCTCGTCCCCGTCCCCCGCTCCCAGGTGCGCAGCGGCGCCGACCTCGGCCCCTGGCTGGTGGAACAGGAGATCACCGTGGTCTCCACGGTGCCGACCCTGGCCGCGCTCTGGGAGCCCGAGGCCCTGAACGAGGTCCGGCTGCTGATCTTCGGCGGCGAGGCCTGCCCGCCCGAGCTGACCCAGCGCCTGGTCACCGAGGGCCGCGAGGTCTGGAACACGTACGGCCCCACCGAGGCCACCGTCGTCGCCTGCGCCTCCCTGCTGACCGGCGAGGAACCCATCCGCATCGGCCTCCCGCTGGCCGGCTGGGAACTGGCCGTGGTCGACGAGTCCGGCGAGCCGGTGCCGATGGGCGGCAGCGGCCAGCTCGTCATCGGCGGCGTCGGCCTCGCCCGCTACCTCGATCCCGAGAAGGACGCCGAGAAGTACGCCCCGCTGGAATCCCTCGGCTGGCAGCGCGCCTACCGCAGCGGCGACCTCGTCCGCGCCGAACCGGAAGGACTGGTCTTCCTCGGCCGCGGCGACGAGCAGATCAAGCTCGGCGGCCGCCGCATCGAGCTCGGCGAGGTCGACGCCGCGCTCCAGGCCCTGCCCCGCGTGGCCGGCGCCGCCGCCGCCGTACGCACCGCGCGCAGCGGCAACCAGCTGCTCGTCGGCTACCTGGTCACCCAGGAGGGCTGGGACCGGGCGGCGGCCGTGGAGCGGCTGCGCGCCGAACTGCCCGCCGCCCTCGTACCGCTGCTCGCGCCCGTCGGGGAGCTGCCCACCCGCACCTCCGGCAAGGTCGACCGCGACGCGCTGCCCTGGCCGCTGCCCGACCTGGAGACCGCCGGCCCCGCCGAGCAGCTGTACGGCACCGAGGCCTGGCTCGCCGAGCAGTGGACCGAGACCCTCGGCGTGACCGTCGCCGGCCCCGCCGACGACTTCTTCGCCATCGGCGGCAACAGCCTCGCCGCGGCCCAGCTCACCACCCGGCTGCGCGCCCGCTACCCGAGCGCGGCCGTCCTCGACATCTACCAGCAGCCCACCCTGCGCAAGCTCGCCCGGCGGCTGGAGAAGTCCGTACAGGACGACGGCGCGGCCCGCACGATCGCGCCGGTCCCGCTCCGCGCCAAGGTGATCCAGTCGCTGGTGCTGCTCCCGCTGTTCACCCTGGTCGGCCTGCGCTGGACGGTGGCGCTGCTGGCCCTCGGCAACGTCCTGCACCTGTTCGGGCCCTATCCGTGGGCGCCGACCGCCTCCTGGTGGCTCGTCGCCGCCGGCGCGGCGCTGCTCTACAGCCCGCCCGGCCGCCTCGCCCTCGCGGCGGGCGGCGCCCGCCTGCTGCTGCGCGGGGTCAGGGCAGGACGCCATCCGCGCGGCGGGAGCGTCCACCTGAGGCTGTGGACGGCCGAGCGGCTGGCCGAGTACGTCGGCGCGACCTCCCTCACGGGCTCCTGGCTGGAGCGCTACGGCCGCGCCCTCGGCGCCAAGATCGGCCCCGAGGTGGACCTGCACTCGCTGCCCCCGGTCACCGGCATGCTCAAGCTCGGCCGCGGCTGCGCCGTGGAGTCCGAGGTGGACCTCTCCGGGTACTGGCTGGACGGGGACCGGCTCGAGATCGGCCCGGTCAAGGTCGGTGCGGGCGCCGTCGTCGGCACCCGCAGCATCCTCTTCCCCGGCGCGCGGGTCGGCAAGCGGGCCGAGGTGGCCCCCGGCTCCGCCGTCGTCGGACAGATCCCCACCGGCCAGCGCTGGGCCGGAGCGCCCGCCGGGAAACTCGGCAAGGCCAAGCGGAACTGGCCCAAGGAGCGCCCGCCGCGCGGGGCCCACTGGCGCGCCATGTACGGGGTGACCGGCTTCGGCCTCACCGCCCTGCCGGTGCTCGCCACCCTGCCCGCCCTGCTCGTGGTCGGCCGGTTCGTCCCCGCCGACGCCGGGCTCACCCAGGCGCTGGCCGGAGCGCTGCTCGCGGTGGTGCCCGGGGCGCTCGCGTTCGGCTTCGCGTACGCGCTGCTCCTGCTGGTCTCCGTACGCCTGCTCAGCCTCGGCCTGCGCACCGGGAACCATCCGACGCACAGCAGGGTCGGCTGGCAGGCCTGGACCGTCACCCAGCTGATGGACCTCTCCCGCGAGACGCTCTTCCCGCTGTACGCCGGGCTGATCACACCGGTGTGGCTGCGGCTGCTCGGCATGAAGATCGGCCGGGGCGCGGAGGTGTCCACCGTCCTCGCGCTGCCGAGCCTCACCACCGTCGGGGAGGGCGCCTTCCTCGCCGACGACACCCTGACCGCCCCCTTCGAACTGGGCGGCGGCTGGGTGCGGATCGGGCACTCGGAGATCGGCCGCCGGGCCTTCCTCGGCAACTCCGGCATGACCGCGCCGGGCCGTACCGTCCCGGACGACGGGCTGGTCGGCGTGCTGTCCGCGACCCCGAAGAAGGCCAAGAAGGGCAGCTCGTACCTGGGCCTGCCGCCCGTGAAGCTGCCGCGGTCCGCCGCCGACGCCGACCAGAGCCTGACCTACGACCCGCCCGCGCGGCTGCTGTGGGCGCGCGGCCTGGTGGAGCTGTGCCGGCTCGCCCCCGTCTTCTGCTCGGCGGCGCTGGCCGTCCTGACGGTGGCCGCGCTCTGCGCGCTCGTCACGGCCGGCGGCCTGGGGATCTGGGGGACGGCCCTGCTGTCCGGGGCGGTCCTGCTAGCCGCCGGCGTGGCCGCGTGCGCGGTCTCGGTGGCCGCGAAGTGGCTGCTGGTGGGCCGCCACCGGACCGGCGAGCACCCGCTGTGGAGCGGCTTCGTGTGGCGCAACGAACTGGCCGACACCTTCGTCGAGGTCCTGGCCGTGCCGTGGCTGGCGGGATCGGTGCCGGGCACGCCGGTGCTGGCCCTGTGGCTGCGCGCACTGGGGGCCAGGATCGGCCGCGGCGTGTGGTGCGAGAGCTATTGGCTGCCCGAAACGGACCTGGTGGAACTGGGTGACGCGGTCAGCGTGAACCGCGGCTGTGTGTTGCAGACACACCTCTTCCACGACCGGATCTTGAGGACGGATACTGTGGTCCTCCATGAGGGCGCCACCCTGGGCCCGGGCGGAATCGTCCTGCCCGGGAGCACGGTCGGGGCCCGCAGCACCCTGGGTCCCGCCTCCCTCGTGATGGCCGGGGAATCCGTGCCCGCCGACTCCCGCTGGCTGGGCAATCCGATCGAGGCGTGGCGGTCCTGACAGGGCCAGAACGGAAGCGGCAGTGAACGGCCAGCAGACAGCGGCGGCGGACCCGTATTTTCCGGCCAACGGCGACTCCCGTTACCGCGTGCACCGGTACGAGATTGCTCTGGAATACCGTCCCGGCCCCAACCGGCTGGCCGGGACGGCCCGGCTCAGCGCGATCGCCGGGCGGGCGCCGCTCTCCGAGTTCCACCTGAACCTGGCCGAGTTCAAGATAGGCCGGATCCTGGTCGACGGCCGGGCCCCGCACTACACCCACCGCGGCGGCAAGCTCCGCGTCCGCCCGGCCAAGCCGCTGCCGGCCGGCGCCGCGTTCACCGTGGAGGTGCACTGGGCGGGCAACCCCAAGCCGGTGCGCAGCCCCTGGGGCGGGCTCGGCTGGGAGGAACTGACCGACGGGGCGCTGGTGGCCAGCCAGCCCGTCGGCGCGCCCTCCTGGTATCCGTGCAACGACCGGCCCGCGGACAAGGCCTCGTACCACATCTCGGTCAACACCCCCTCCGCGTACACGGTCGTCGCCGGGGGCCGCCTGCTCACCCGCACCACGAAGGCCAGCACGACCACCTGGGTGTACGAGCAGTCCGCGCCGACCCCCAGCTACCTGGTCGGCCTGGCCATCGGCATGTACCAGACGGTGCTGCTCGGCGACCCCGGGCTCGGCGGCGTCCCGCAGAGCGCCCACGTCCCGGCGCACCTGCTGCCGGAGTTCTCCCGTGACTTCGCCCGGCAGCCCGCCATGATGCGGCTGTTCCAGGAGCTGTTCGGCCCCTACCCCTTCGGCGAGTACGCGGTGGTCGTCGCCGACGAGGAACTGGACGTCCCGGTGGAGGCCCAGGGCCTGTCCCTGTTCGGCGTCAACCACGTGGACGGCGCCCGGGGGTCGGAGCGCCTGGTCGCCCACGAGCTGGCGCACCAGTGGTTCGGCAACAGCGTGACCATCGCCGACTGGCGGCACATCTGGCTGAACGAGGGCTTCGCGAAGTACGCGGAATGGCTCTGGTCGGAACGCTCCGGCGGCCGCACCGCGCACGAGCTGGCCGCCGCGGCGCACCGGCTGCTGGCCTCGCTGCCGCAGGACCTGCGGCTGGCCGACCCGGGCCGCAAGCTGATGTTCGACGACCGGCTGTACCAGCGCGGCGGTCTCGCCGTGCACGCGGTGCGCCGGGCCCTCGGCGACGCCGCGTTCTTCCGCATGCTGCGCGACTGGGCCGGTGTGCACCGCCACGGCGTGGTGACCACGGCCGCCTTCACCACGCACGTGGCCCGCTACGCGGCCGAGCCGCTGGACGACCTGCTGGCGGCCTGGCTGTACGAGCCGGCCCTGCCGCCGCTGCCGACGCCGCCGCTGCCCCCGATGCCGCCGGCGCGACGGTAGGGCCGGGGCGGGCCCGCCGCGGGGACGCCCCCGCCCGGGCCAGGTGCCGGACCGCGTTCCGGCAGTGCGAAGGGGCGCCGCCCCGTGGTCTCCCACGCGGACGACGCCCCTCTCAGCGAGCCGGCACCGGCCGGTTCACTGCGGAGTTTTCGAACCGAGCTCGCCGGGCTTCCTGGGCACCCAGGGAAGCACGGCGACGGCCTCCTCCGGGTCCGGCTCGGCCATGACGACCCGCCACTCGTCCTTGCCGCCGCCGTCGGAGACCCGCACGTGCAGCTGCTTGATCTGGCCGGTGTCGTGGAAGTAGAGCACCACCGTCTGCCGGACCGACCCCTCGTCGTAGAACTCCGCGGTCACCTTCCCGCGGGCCCCCTTGCCGAAGGCGCTGATCCAGTTCGAGGCGGTCTTCTCGGCGGTCTTCTCGGGAGAGTCGCCGTCCGTCTCGGCCGCCAGGCCGGCCAGTTCGCCGGCTTTCCCGTCGGCGATCTGCCACACCACTTCCTGGGTGATCCCCAGCGATCCGGTGGTCGGGTACCCGACCACCGCCAGCGGTTCGTGGGAGCCGTAGCCGGTGGCGTACCGAGCGTCGTCGGCGTCGTAGCCCGAGCAGCCGCTCAGCACGCCGAAGGCCAGCGCGGCGGTGAGAAGGGCCCGCAGGACCGGTGCGGGCGCCATTACGCGCCCACCGGCCGGATGGCGATGATGCTGCTGATGGGCGTGCCCTTCGACCGGTTCCTGGAAATGACCGAGCTGAGCGTGTCATGGGCGCTGTAGCCGTGCTGGGCGATCCTGACGGCGCCGTGGTTGTTCCCGGTCACGACCGCCGCGTGGTCATAACGGGGGGCGCCCCGCCACTTGAAGAGCAAGATGTCTCCCGCGCGGAGGTTGTAGGTCTGGGTGATGTAGTACTTCTGGCGGTAGCCGAAGTGCTTGCGCAGGTTCTCGGCGGCGGACCAGGTGTTGCTGTTCTTCTTCCAGGAAGAGGGGGGATTCTTCCACCAGGCGCTGTCGCTCCACCAGAAGCCGTAGCGCATCTTCATGCGGCCGCCGTAGTACATGGCCTTCGACACGAAGTTGGTGCAGTCGTTGGAACCGTACTCCCTCGGGATCCTGCCGGCGTTGTTGTAGGCCCAGCTGGCGGTGCCCGAACCGTTGACGTACGCCGCCGTCCGGACGCCTTCCGCGGGCGCGTCGGCAACGGGGAAGCCGTCCTCGCCCATCACCAGGGATCCGCTGTCGTCGGCGGGTACGCCCGTGCCGTCGGCCGGCAGGGCGACCACCTGGGCGCCCGCCGCGGCTGTGGCGGACAGCGTCTGCCCCGCCTCGGAGTCGTCGGACTCGGACTCCAGCTTCACGGTCCCGCCGGACACGGCGAACACGAACCGCTTGGCGTAGCGGTCCTCCGAGAGCTGGTCGACGCCGTCGATCCGCAGGGTCACCGTCTGTACGACCGTGGTCCGCACGAGCACGCGGCCGGACGATCCGTTGACGGTCATGGAGTCCGCCAGAACCGAGGAGATGCCCACGTACGACTGGCCCTTGGTCGCCAGCGCCTCGGCGTTGGCCACGATGGCGGCTTCCTGCGTGTCGAGGACCTCGCTGAAGACCGCACCGTGCGGGGATTCAGCGGCCGCGTCGGCGGTGGTGCGGCTGACGCCGGTGACGACCTTGTTGCGGGCGCTGAGGTACGCCTGGATGTAGTCCTTGTACCGGGCGTCTCCCCCTGCCACGGCGGCGCCCTGCACCAGTGCGGACCGTGACACGGGACCGTTGCCGACGCTGTTCTTCGGCGTCACCGCGATCCGGTGGGAAAGCGTGTTGTCGAGCCCGGTGAAGACGGCGCGCAGAGCAGTGCCCTCCCAGGTGCCGACGACAGTGCCATCACCCTTCTCGGCCTTCACCACGTAGGTGGTTTCACCGTTCGCACCGCCGTCCAGGGGTGCGTTCCACGTGGCGAGGAGGCCCTTGTCGCCGGCGGTGGCGACGACGTCGGAGACCGCGCCGGGGGCGGTCGGCGGCAGGTACTCGATCGTCAGCCGGGGCCGCTGGGCGGCGTCGGGCGCCGCGCCCGAGTGGTACTCCGCTCCGGCCGCCGCACCGGGGACGGTGAGGGCCATGCCCTCGTTCCCGCCGCGGTCGATCCAGGACTGCACCAGCATGCCGAGGTCGATTTCGGTCAGCGCGGTGCCGGACGCGTAGGTCTCGTTGCCGGCGGCGGCCACGAGCTCCTTTCCGCTCTGCGCCGGGGTCCAGGGAGAGGACAGCTCGTACAGGTCAGGCTGCTGGACGGCGCACTGCGCGGTGCAGTCGGACCGGGTCAGAGCCAGTTTGGCGGAGGTGACCCGGGCCCCCTTCGGGAGGGCAACGAGGTCCGCCTTCAGGTGGGTGGCCCACAGGTGCCCGTCGGCCGTGCCGACACGGAGCCGGCCGCTCGGCGGCGTGGCGCAGCCGGGCGCGTCGCACTCCGAGGCGACCGACACGCCCGCGAGCGCGGCGTCGCCGACGACCAGGGACCGTGTCGCGGGCATCGGGGGCAGGGGCTGTACGCGGACCGTCAGGCTCTGCTCGGCCGACCAGGGCGAGCACCCGACACCGGTGCAGGCGCGGACGGACCAGCGGTAGGTCCCGCCGTCCACGAGCTTGCCCTCGGGGATCTGCAGGGCGGCCCGGCTGCCGCTCTCCACCGACACCGGGGGCAGGGGCAGATCGGGGACGGGCTGCCCGGCCGAGTCCTTCACCGTGAACTCGGCGTTCACACGGCTCTGCGACGGGGTGGTGACGACCGCGGACAGGATGGGCGTCAGGGTCTGCTGGGCGCCGGCCTGGAAGTCCTGTGGCGGATCGGGCAGCGGACTGACGGTGAAGGTGGTCCAGTTGGACCAGGGCGACCAGCCGTTGCTGTAGTGCGTCCCGTCGTACGGCGAGGTGCGGAACCGGTAGGTCCGCCCGTGCTGGAGGACGCCCGCCGGCACGACGACCGAGGCGGGAGTGCCGGCAGGCACGAACGGCGACACCAAAGTCGTTCCGACCTGGGTGTTCGTGGCGGCGTCGAAGATCTGGAAGGTCCCGTTGACCTTGTCGCCGTCCTTGTCCGCGAACGTGTCGCGCAAGGTCGGCGTCGTCGTTTCGACGCGCCAGGCGGGGGTTTTGTCCTGGACGAACGGGGGACCGGCCTCCTGCTTCGTGCCGGTCTGCGGACGGTAGTTGTAGTTGACCGTCAGCTTGGGCGGGTTGGCCGTGGCATTCGCGGAGTTGACCCGCTTCCACTGCCCGACGACCGTCTCCGATGAGGCCCGCAGTCCCATGCTGGACAGCGGCGCCTTCGCGGACGCCCACGCCTGGACGAGGGTGGTCACGTCGGCGTTGATCCAGCCGTCCGGTGCCGAGGCGCATCCGGGGTTGCCCCGGGTCTCGGTGGACGTGGCGTACTCGGTGCCCATGGCCGGCTGGTTCGTCCAGCGCGACGCGGTGGACGGGGCGCCGGCGCTCCAGACCTCCCACGGCTGCGCGACGCAGTCGGTGTTGCCGGAGTGGAAGTTCCACAAGCTCAGGGTCGCGTTGGCGACGAGCGCGTCGGCGATGGGCGTGGTGTTCCAGGTGATGAAAGAACGCGCGGTGCGGAAGGTGCCGTTCGCGTTCTTCGTGCCCGGGTTGCCGAGGTCGAGTTCGGTGTCGTTGGACCAGTCGATCGTCTCGCCCTGCTGGACGTACGTGTCGAAGACGCTGCCCAGGGAAGAGGTGGAGGGGTCCACCGTGACGGGGTACTTGGTGGCGGGGTCCGCGAGGAACTTCGCGTCGGGCGTGACGACGAGGTCGACCGTGCCCTTTCCCTGGACCACCTTCATCGCGACGGGGACCTTGCGGGTGTGCTCACCGGAGACCGGGTCGACCGTCGAGTCCCACATGACCGGCGTCGGCATGACCGCGGTCTTGCGGCTCTTGCGGTCGGTGAACTGCACGCTGCCGTCGGGCTGCTGCTCCACCTTCAGGCCGCCCGCCGTCAGCGGCAGGGTGTACGAGTAGCCCTCGACCGCCGGTCGCCGCTTCAGCTCGACGAACTGCTCGAAGCCGGCACGCGTCGCCTCGATCACGACGTCGCCGCCGGGTACGGCGTCGGTGTACTCGGCGCGGGCCCCGTCGAGCTTAGGAGTCGGGAGGGATCCCCTCCACTTCAGAGTGATCTGCTGGTCGCCCTCGCCCAGGGTGACGAGATCGGTGTTGGTGTAGCTCACCGCGGGCGCGGCTGACGGAGCGGCCTTGGCCATCCGCGGGGTGCTGCCCGTGCCCAGCTTCAGGCCGTGCGGATGGGCCTTGGACGCCACGGAACCGTCCGGACCGCGGCCCAGGGTCACGTCGACGTTGCGCCAGCCGCGCGCCTGCTGGTCGTAGAAGCGGATCGGCCCGGCGGCCACTTCGGTGGTGAACGTGCCGTTCGGGTTCACCCATGTGGTCGCGGTCTCGGACCGTTCCGAGACCGCTTCGACGCGGTGCCCGGCGGTTCGGGCGGCCACGCGGGCGCGCGCGATGTCGACCGCTTCGGTCACCTTGCCGGGCTTGGCCGCGGGCGCGGGAGCCGGTGCCGCCCCCGCCGTGCCGGCGCCCTGGATGAGGGTGGCGGTCACGATCAGTGCCGCCCCGCCCCCTATCCAGTGCGAGGTGCCCCAGGGCCCTCTCACGCGGCGGCGTGCCGCGGAGAAACGAGTAGCCATACTTCCTCGGTCTTTCGATGAGTATCAAGGGTCTTGATACGAGAGGAGCAACTTAGCGCTCTGACCAGGCAGTTCTGACTTCCAATCGGACAAGAAGGACACAACTCCCGCCGGGGGTGACGCATTTCACGTCGTGGCTGGGTTTGATCGGTCCAGGAAGGTGGAAGCCGGTCAGCCGGCGAAGCGGGGGACCACCAGGCCGGACTCGTACGCGATCACGACCGCATGGGTCCGGTTCTGCGCGCCGAGCTTGGCCAGCACGTTTCCGACGTGCGTCTTGACCGTCTCCAGGCTCACCGTGAGGGACTGTGAGATCTCCGGATTGGACAGCCCGGTGGCCATCAGGCGCAGCACCTCCTCCTCCCGGCCGGTCAGGGCGGCCTGCGGCACCGCCTCGGTGGCGCCCATCGGGCGGGCGGCGACCATGCGGCCGAGCGCCGCAGGGAAGAGGACCGCTTCGCCCGCGGCCACCACCCGGACCGCCTCCGCGATCCGGGCGACCGGCAGGCGCTTGAGGACGAACCCGCTGGCGCCCGCGCTGAGGGCGGCGGTGACGTAGCCGTCGTTCTCGAAGGTGGTGATCACCACGACCTTCGGCGGGTCGGCGACTTCGGCGAGCAGTTGGCGGGTGGCCTCGATCCCGTTGCGGCGCGGCATCCGGACGTCCATCAGGACCACGTCCGGCCGCAGGCTCCGCGCCCGCTCGACCGCCTCGACGCCGTCGGCGGCCTCGCCGACCACCGTGATCCCCGGCCGCGCGGCGAGCAGGGTGCGCAGGCCGCTGCGGGTCACCTCGTCGTCGTCCGCGATCAGGAGGGTGACGGGGAGGGCCGTGCCTTCGCCGGAGTCGGATCCGCCTGCGCCGAATCCGCCCGTATCGGGTCCGCTCACGCCGGATCCGCTCGCCCCGGGTCCGCTCGCCCCGGATCCGCTCGCCCCGGACCCGCTCACGCCGACACCCGGGCCGGCAGCCGGACGGCCAGTCGCCAGTGCCCCGTCCCGTCCGGGCCGGCCTGCAACTCACCGTGCAGCAGCCGGACGCGCTCGGCCAGTCCGGCCAGACCGTGGCCGGACGTCGGGAAGGCCCGCCCCGGTCCAGGGGACGCCCGCACCCCGGTGCGGTTGACCACTGTGAGATCCAGTCCGTCCGGCCCGGCCGCCACCCGGACCCCGATCGGGCCGCCCGCCCCGTGGCGCAGCGCGTTCGTCAGCCCCTCCTGGAGGATCCGGTACGCCGCCCGGGAGAGCGTCCCCTGCACCCGGTCGGGCTCTCCCGACAGCTCCGGCTCCACCACCGCGCCCGCGTGCCGCAGGCGGTCCAGCAGTTCGGGGAGGTCGGTCAGGGTCCGGGCGGGCGCCGTCCCCGGCTGTTCCTCGCGCAGTACTCCGAGCACGTAGTCCAGGTCCTCCAGCGCGGCCCGCGCCGACTCCTCGATGCTGCGCATGGCGGCCCGCGCCGCCGCCGGGTCGGCGCAGAGCAGCTCGCCCGCCACCGCCGCCTGGATGGTGGCAGCCGTCAGCGTGTGCCCGATCGAGTCGTGCAGCTCATGGGCGATCCGGTTGCGTTCGGCCAGCAGCAGTTCCCGCTCGGCGGCCAGCGCGAGCCGCTCGGCCGCCGACGGCCCCAGCAGCCGTGGCGCGGACCACCGCAGGATCTTCGTCGCCAGAGCGCAGACGGCCACCGCCAGCAGCAGGCACACGGCCGCCACCGCCCAGCTCCACCCGCCCGACACCCGGACCGACGTGCCGTTCAGGCTCAACCGCACCTCGCCGCCGAGCCGGTTCCCCGGCAGCGAGACGGCCATGAGGAACAGCACCCCGCTCGCCAGTGCCCCCGTCCACCCGACGGCCGCGTGCAGCACGAGCCAGAGCGGGGTCCGCCAGCGGTCGAGGCCGAGGGGCCCGGCCCGGCGGCCGCCGGCCGCCGGATCCGGCAGCGGCACCCGCAGCAGCCGACGCGCCGACACGACCAGCACCCGCCGTACGGGGCGCGCCAGTCCGGCCACACCGACCAGGGCCGCCCAGAGCGCCAGGACCAGGGCGATCCGCACGCTCTCGGGAGCGGACCGCCACCCCAGCGCCGGCAACAGGGCGAAAGGCAGCAGCGGAAGGCTGGCGAGCGCGCCGCAACAGGCGAACAGCGCACCCGCGTACGTGGAGCCGCGCAGAAGCGGCCGAATTCCCCTGATCATGCGCGCCAGTATTGCCGTGCGCCCGACCGGCGGCCTCCCCCGATCGGGGGAGCGCCATCTCCCGCCTTCCCGCGATGCGGTCGGGGCCTTGGGAAACGAGGATCGTGCCCCGACCGACGATTCCCCACGATCCCGCAGGAGTTGGCCCATGCGTACCCCGTCCCGGCAGGCCCTTGGCTTCCCGACCGGCAGGCAGCCCGGCTGGATGCGACGAGCCGCTGTCGCCGTGTCCGGGCCGGCCCTCGCCGCCATGGCGCTGGCCGGCCTCGCCCTGCCCGGCGCCGCATCCACAGCAGGGCCGGACACGGTCCGGCAGAGCCTCAACTCACTGGTGCGGGACGACGGGACGCCGGCCGCGCTGGCGAGCGTCCAGGACCGGAACGGCCGCACCGGCACCTACACCGCAGGAGTCGGCGACCTGGCCACCGGCGCATCGGTACCCGTCGACGGCCAGGTACGGATCGGCAGCAACACCAAGACCTTCGTCGCGGTCGTCGTCCTCCAGCTCGTCGCGGAGGGGAGGGTGGGCCTGGACGCCTCCGTCGACACCCACCTGCCCGGCCTCGTCCATGGGGAGGGGATCGACGGGCGGCGCATCACCGTCCGCCAGCTCCTCCAGCACACCAGCGGACTTCCGAACTACAGCAACCACCTCGGGAACGACGTCCGCCACTACGCGCCCGCCGAACTGCTCGACACCGCCCTCCGGCACGCGGCCGACTTCGCCCCCGGGACGAGTTGGAAGTACAGCAACACCAACTACGTGCTCGCCGGCCTGCTCGTCCAGAAGATCACCGGCCGGCCCCTCGCCGAGGAGATCGACCGGCGCGTCGTCAAGCGCCTCGGGCTGCGCCACACCTATTTCCCCGCCCCCGGTGACGCGGCCATCCGCGAGCCCCACCCCCTCGGCTACCACCGGGCATCGGCGGACGCACCCCTGCGCGACATCACGGAGACCGACCCCTCCTGGGCCTGGGCGGCAGGCCAGGTGATCTCGACCAACTCCGACCTCAACCGCTTCTTCAGCGCACTCCTGACCGGCCGCCTCCTGCCCCCGGCCCAGCTCGCCGAGATGCGCCGCTCCACCATCCCCGCCGAAGCGACCTTCGGCCCCGGCGCCCGCTACGGCCTCGGACTCGTCAGCCGCCCCCTGCCGTGCGGCGGCCTCTCCTGGGGCCACGGCGGCAGCTTCCCGGGGTACGAAAGCCGCGGGGGCGCCACCGAAGACGGCCGCGCCACCCATGTCACGGTCACCCTGCAGCTCACCACCGAGCCGGCCCGCGGAAACCTCGAACGCGCCGTGGACACCGCCCTGTGCCGCTGAACCGGCCGCCGCTCCGCCGCGAACCCCCTACAGCCAGTCGCGCTTCTTGAAGATGACGTACAGGCTCACGCAGACCACTGCCATCAGCAGGATGGCGAAGGGGTAGCCGCCTGCCCACTTCAGCTCCGGCATGTCCTCGAAGTTCATGCCGTAGATCGTGCCGACGAGGGTCGGGGCGAAGAGGATGGCCGCCCACGAGGAGATCTTCTTGATCTCCTCGTTCTGTTCGAAGCCCGCCTCGGCCAAGGCGCGCATTTCCGCGTTCTGTTGTTGGGAGACCAGGGTGGCGTTGACCGTCAGGATTTCCGTGAGGGCCTGGCGGAAGCCGTCCACGCGTTCGCTGGTGTGCGTGACGTGGTCGGCCACGTCGCGGAGGTAGCGCTGGAGTTCCTCGTCCGTGCCGTACTTCGCGAAGCCCGCCATCAGGCCGTGGAGCATGCCGACCAGGGGGCGGGTGGCGCGCTGGAACTCGACCATTTCGCGGGAGAGTTCGTAGATGCGGCGGGAGACCGCCGGGTCGCCGCGGAAGACCTCCGTCTCGATCTCGTCGATGTCCGTCTGGACGCCCTCGACGACCGGGGCGTAGCCGTCGACGACCGCGTCGAGGATGGCGTACAGGGCGGCCTCGGGGCCCAGGGAGAGGAGTTCGGGGGTCTGCTCCATGCGGTGGCGGACCGTGGAGAGGTCCGGGGCGCCGCCGTGCCGGACCGTGATCAGGAAGTCCGGGCCCACGAAGATGTGGAGTTCGCCGAACTCCACCTCCTCCTGGGCGTCCAGGTAGCGGGCCGCGCGCAGGACCACGAAGAGGGTGTCGCCGTAGCGCTCCAGCTTGGGGCGTTGGTGGGCTTCCAGGGCGTCTTCCACCGCCAGTTCGTGGAGGTTGAACTCGGCGGCCAGGGAGTGGAGTTCGGGCTTGGTCGGGCGGTGCAGGCCGATCCAGGCCATCCCGTCGGGCTCTTCGCGCAGCTGTCGGAAGGTGTCCGCGAGGGTGGCGGGCGAGGCGACGCGGCGGCCGTCGCGGTAGACGGCCGAGTCGATCACGCTGCGGTGGTTCGGGGGCGTGGCGGCCGGCGCCGCCGGCCGCGCGGAGGCCGGCGGCGCCGCCGGGGGAGTGGCGGGCGGGGAAGCGGGGCGACGCCACCCCGCGCGCTTCGCGGCGGGCTGGGGCGAGGGGCGGCGGTCTGGGCGCTCCGGCATCGCAGGTCAGCTCCCGGTCGAACGTCTGTTTACGGACAAGGTGCAGGATATACGGGCGTTCTCTCCCGGGACGTCGGCCGCCCGGCACGACGGTCGAGCCGGGCGTGAAGAGTTGAGGACAGTGGGTGTCCGCAAGGGGGGCTAGTTTGCTGTCATGGCCTCCAGGACACCGCACCCCGTGCTCGACGACCGCGCCCTCAACCGTGCCACGCTCGCCCGCCAGCTCCTGCTGAGCCGCGCCGAGATGTCCGCGCGGGACGCCGTCGAACACCTCCTCGGGCTGCAGGCGCAGAACGTGAAGCCGCCCTACTTCCAGCTCCACGCCCGCCTCGCCGGCTTCCGGCCCGCCGAGCTGGCCGGGCTGATGGAATCCCGGCAGGTCGTCCGGATGGTCACCATGCGGTCGACGATCCACACGCACACCGCCGCCGACGCCCTGACCCTGCGGCCCCTGGTCCAGCCCGCCCGCGACCGCGAGGTGACCTACTTCCGCAAGGGGCTCGCCGGGGTGGACCTGGACCGGCTCGCCGAGCTCGCCCGCGCCTTCGTCGAGACCGAACCGCGCACCATGGCGGAGCTCCGCGAGGAGCTCCTCGGAGAATGGCCCGAAGCCGACCCGCAGTCCCTGTCCGTCGCCGCCCGCTGCCGGCTCCCGCTGGTCCAGGTCACTCCCCGCGGGGTGTGGGGGCGCAGCGGCCAGGTCCGGCTCACCACCGTGGAGAACTGGCTCGGGCGGCCCGCCGGCACCGCGCAGCCCCTCGACGAGGTCGTGCTGCGCTACCTCGCCGCCTTCGGCCCCGCCTCTGTGAAGGACATGCAGGTGTGGGCCGGCCTGACCCGGCTGCGCGAGGCCTTCGAACGGCTGCGCCCCGGCCTCGCCGTCTTCCGGGACCGGAACGGCGTGGAGCTCTTCGACCTGCCCGACGCCCCCCGGCCGGACGGGGACACCCCCGCCCCGCCCCGGTTCCTCCCCGAATTCGACAACCTGCTTCTCTCACACGCCGACCGCACCCGCCTGGTCGCCGCCGAGATCAAGGGCCGCACCTGGACGGGCAACCAGGCCCACTGCACCCTGCTCGTCGACGGCTTCCTCGCCGGCCTGTGGAAGCAGGACGGGAACACCCTCACCGTGCAGCTCTTCGGGAAGACCTCCGCGGCCCGGAAAGAGGAGATCGCCGCCGAGGGGGAGCGGATGCTGGCCGCGATGGGCGCCACCGGGGGCGCCGACGCCACCAGGCCGACCAGGCCCACCAAGCCCGCCGCGCGCGCCGAGGAGCCGGGCAAGGTCTCCGTCCGCTTCGCGTCAATCCACGGCTGACGCGGCGCTAGTGCTCGGCGCACCCCACGCGGCACGATGCCTGGCATGACGAGCGAGATCAGCCCGAACGCCGAGATCAGTCGTAACTTCGAGATCAGCCCGAACACCGAGCCCGGCGCCGCCGCCCGGTTCCTGGCCGCGCGGGACTTCCTGCTGGAGCGCCGCGGCGACTACGAGGGCGCCCGCGCCGGATTCAGCTGGCCCCGCCCCCACCGGTTCAACTGGGCGCTGGACTGGTTCGACCACATCGCCGCCGGGAACACCGCCGACGCCCTGCGCATCGTCGAGGAGGACGGCAGCAGCCATGCCCTCTCCTTCCAGGAGCTGTCCGCGCGGTCCGACGCGGCCGCCGCCTGGCTGCGCGAGCAGGGCGTCGCGGCCGGCGACCGGGTCCTGGTCATGCTCGGCAACCAGCGCGAGCTGTGGGAGGTCATGCTCGGCGCGATGAAACTGCGCGCCGTCGTCATCCCCGCCACCCCGCTGCTCGGCCCGGCCGACCTGCGCGACCGCATCGAGCGCGGCCACGTACGGCACGTCATCGCGCGGGC
Organism: Streptomyces subrutilus; assembly: GCF_001746425.1. Taxonomy (GTDB): domain Bacteria; phylum Actinomycetota; class Actinomycetes; order Streptomycetales; family Streptomycetaceae; genus Streptomyces; species Streptomyces subrutilus_A. Next base: position 5,902,014 of record NZ_MEHK01000001.1, read on the forward strand.
CGCGGACACCGCCAAGTTCGACGACGTACCGGGCACCTACACCAGGATCGCCGCCGGACCCGAGGTCCCCGCCGGCTGGCGGCGGCTGGCCGGCATGGACGAAGCCCCGTACACCACCCGGGGTGCCTTCACGCCCGACGGTGAGACCCTCGCCACCGACCCGCTGATGCTGTACTTCACCTCCGGCACCACGGCCCGCCCCAAGCTCGTGGAGCACACGCACGCCTCGTACCCCATCGGGCACCTCTCCACCATGTACTGGCTCGGGCTGCGCCCCGGCGACGTCCACCTCAACATCGCCTCGCCGGGCTGGGCCAAGCACGCCTGGTCCAACCTCTTCGCCCCCTGGAACGCCGGGGCCACCGTCTTCGTCCACAACTACACCCGCTTCGACGCCGAGCGGCTGATGGACGAGATGGACCAGCACGGCGTGACCACCTTCTGCGCCCCGCCCACCGTGTGGCGGATGCTCATCCAGTCCGACCTCACCCGGCTCGCCAAGCCGCCGCGCGAGGCCGTCGCCGCCGGGGAGCCGCTCAACCCGGAGGTCATCGAGAAGGTCCGCCTGGCCTGGGGCGTCACCATCCGGGACGGGTTCGGCCAGACCGAGACCACCCTGCAGGTCGGCAACTTCCCCGGCGTGCCCGTCAAGCCCGGCTCCATGGGCCGTCCCGCGCCCGGCTACGAGATCGTCCTGCTGGACCCCGTCACGGGCAAGGAGTCCCCCGACGAGGGCGAACTCTGCGTGGACCTGCGGGTCAAGCCCGCCGGCGTCACCACCGGCTACCGCGACGACCCCGAGCGCACCGCCGAGGCCATGGCGGACGGGCTCTACCGCACGGGCGACATCGCCTCGCGCGACGCCGACGGCTACCTCACCTACATCGGGCGCTCCGACGACGTGTTCAAGGCCTCGGACTACAAGATCAGTCCGTTCGAGCTGGAGAGCGCCCTGCTGGAGCACGAGGCCGTCGCCGAGGCGGCCGTGGTCCCCGCCCCGGACGCGCTGCGGCTCGCCGTGCCGAAGGCGTACGTCACCCTCGCCGCGGGCTGGGAGCCCGGGCCGGAGACGGCCCGGGCCCTGTTCGAGCACTCCCGCGCGGTGCTGTCCCCGTACAAGCGGATCCGCCGCATCGAGTTCGGCGAGCTCCCCAAGACCGTGTCCGGCAAGATCCGCCGGGTGGAGCTGCGGGAGCTCACCGCGGCCGGCGCGGCGAGGGAGTACGACGAGGCCGATTTCGCCTGACGCCCCCGAGGGGTACGGAGGCGCCGGAATCCCGGGTCCTCAGGCGGGCAGGTGCGCCTCGATGGCGGCGACGACCTCGGGGGACTCGGGCTCGGTGCGCGGGCGGAAGCGCGCCACGACCTCGCCGGCGGGGGAGATCAGGAACTTCTCGAAGTTCCACTGGATGTCCCCCGCCTCGCCGTCGGCGTCCGGGGTCTTCACCAGCTCCTGGTAGAGGGGGTGCCGGTTCTCGCCGTTCACCTCGGACTTCTCCAGCATCGGGAAGGTGACCCCGAAGCCCGCCGCGCAGAAGGTCTGGATGTCCTCGGCGGTGCCGGGCTCCTGCTCGCCGAACTGGTTGCAGGGCACGCCGATGACGGTGAAGCCCTTCTCCTCGTACGCGAACTGCAGCCGGGCGAGACCCGAGTACTGCGGGGTGAGCCCGCACTGCGAGGCGGTGTTCACCAGCAGGATCGCCTTGCCCTTGTGGGCCCCGAGGCTGGTCGGCTCGTCGGACAGGGTGGTCAGCGGGATGTCGTACAGGCTCATCGGGCTCTCCTGGCAGGAAGCGGATAACGCCTCCGAGCGTAGGTGATGCCCGGCCGCGCCCGGCGAGCGGTGGCCGGGCCGCGCCGGCCCGATCGTCAGGACGCCGGCCACAGCACTAGGCGCCCGAGCCGACCAGTTCGTCGGCCGGGTCGTTGACCGGTTGGGGCATGCCCGTGAGGTCCATGACGAACAGCGGTATGCCCAGGTCGTCCGCGCGGGTGCGGGCGTCCTCCGTGTATCCGGCGAGGGAGAAGTAGACGCTGGTCGCGGAAGCCGTGAGCCCGTTCAGCCAGACGCACTCCACCGCCCGCAGCCCGGCGGGCGCGGTGGTCGGGTCCACCTGCGCCACCAGCCCCGGGGCCCGCAGGTCCACCGCGGCCGAGGGGATCGGGCGCCCGTCGGGCTGGCGCACGTCCTGGAAGCCGAGCCAGCGCAGGTAGAGCGCGGCGGTCGCCACCGCGTCGCGGGTCGTACGGATGGTGACCGGGCGGAACGCGGGGCGCGGTACCGGGGTGGCCGCCGGGGGCGACTGCTCCGCCGAAGCCGGGTCGCGCGGAGCGTCCCGGCGGTCAACGGAGCGCGCATCGGCACCGTCGCCCGGGCCGGACCCCGAGCCGGATGCCGAACCGGACGCAGCGGCAGTGGCAGCGGCCTCAGGTGTCGCATCGGACGTCGTACCGGCCCCCACGCCGGAGTCCGGGCCGCCGGGCCGCGGGGGCCGGCCGGCCGCCCGTTCCCCGCCGGAGCCGGCCCGCGGCCCCGCCCCGGCCGGCTGCCCCGCCGGTTCCGGGTGCACGGGGTGCACCGCGATCCGCACCACCGTGCCGCAGGACGCGCACCCCACCTCGGGGTGCGGCCACTCGCTCTCCCGCCCGCAGGAGGCGCAGCGCACCGTCACCCAGCTCTCCGACCAGGTGCGATGGGTCAGCGTGTCCGGCGGGGCGGCGAGGTCCAGCGGAGGGTGGACCGGGCTCCCGCAGGCACAGGGATAGACCGGGACGGTGTAGCCGTTCTCGCGCAGGCACGCCGGGCAGCGCACCGGTACCGCTTCCGCCATGTGATCTGACCCCTCCGTCGCTGTGCGTACGTCCATGCTCCACCACGCGCGACGGTCGGGGCGACAACACCAGCCATTTGTGCAAGTCACCGAGCGAGACGCGGCTTTTGGTGCCATCCGGGGTCCCGCACCGCCTTGACGTGGGGGAAGCCGCCGCTTAGCTTGTTCCGTATAGCAGAACAATACTTCCGGATTACGGAAAAGCCTGACCGTCGGACCCGCAGGAGAACTCGATGCCCCGTATGACAGCCGCCGCCGCTGCAGTGGAGATCCTCAAGCTCGAGGGCGTTTCGCAAGCCTTCGGCGTGCCCGGCGCTGCGATCAACCCGTTCTACCGCGAGCTCAAGAACGTGGGCGGCATCAACCACACGCTGGCCCGCCACGTCGAGGGCGCCTCGCACATGGCCGAGGGGTACACGCGTGCCAAGGCGGGCAACATCGGTGTCTGCATCGGTACCTCCGGCCCCGCCGGCACCGACATGATCACCGGCCTGTACTCGGCGATCGCCGACTCGATCCCGATCCTGTGCATCACCGGTCAGGCTCCGGTCTCGAAGCTCCACAAGGAGGACTTCCAGGCCGTCGACATCGCCTCGATCGCCAAGCCGGTCACCAAGAAGGCCACGACCGTCCTGGAGGCCGCGCAGGTTCCCGGCGTGTTCCAGGAGGCCTTCCACCTGATGCGCTCCGGCCGTCCGGGCCCGGTCCTGATCGACCTCCCGATCGACGTCCAGCTGACCGAGATCGAGTTCGACCCGGAGACCTACCAGCCGCTGCCGGTCTACAAGCCGCAGGCGTCCCGCGCCCAGGCCGCCAAGGCCATCCAGTTCCTGCTCGAGTCCGAGCGCCCGCTGATCGTCGCCGGTGGCGGCATCATCAACGCCGACGCATCCGACCTGCTGGTCGAGTTCGCCGAGCTGACCGGCGTCCCGGTCATCTCCACCCTCATGGGCTGGGGCGTCATCCCCGACGACCACGAGCTGAGCGCGGGCATGGTCGGCGTCCAGACCTCGCACCGCTACGGCAACGCGACCTTCCTGGAGTCGGACTTCGTCCTCGGCATCGGCAACCGCTGGGCCAACCGCCACACCGGCTACAACCTCGACGCCTACCGCGGCGACCGCAAGTTCGTCCACGTCGACATCGAGCCCACCCAGATCGGCAAGATCTTCGCGCCGGACTTCGGCATCGCCTCCGACGCCAAGGCCGCCCTGGAGCTCTTCATCGAGGTCGCCAAGGAGCTCAAGGCCGAGGGCAAGCTCCCGGACTTCTCCGCCTGGGCCGCCTCGGGTCAGGAGCGCAAGGCCACCCTCCAGCGCCGCACGCACTTCGACAACATCCCGATGAAGCCGCAGCGCGTCTACGAGGAGATGAACAAGGCCTTCGGCCCGGAGACGCGCTACGTCACCACCATCGGCCTCTCCCAGATCGCCGGCGCGCAGATGCTGCACGTCTTCAAGCCGCGCCACTGGATCAACTGCGGCCAGGCCGGCCCGCTCGGCTGGACCATCCCGGCCGCGATCGGTGCCGCCACCGCCGACCCCGAGACCCCGATCGTCGCCCTCTCCGGCGACTACGACTTCCAGTTCATGATCGAGGAGCTCGCGGTCGCCGCGCAGCACAAGGTCCCCTACGTCCACGTCCTGGTGAACAACGCCTACCTGGGCCTGATCCGTCAGGCGCAGGGCGGCCTGGGCATCAACTTCGAGGTCAACCTCGAATTCGAGAACATCAACACCCCGGAGCTGGGCGTCTACGGCGTCGACCACGTCAAGGTCGCCGAGGGCCTGGGTGTCAAGGCCATCCGCGTCACCGACCCGAACGAGCTGGGCGCCGCCTTCGAGCAGGCCAAGAAGCTGGCCCAGGAGTTCCAGGTCCCGGTCGTCGTCGAAGCCATCCTCGAGCGCGTCACCAACATCTCGATGAGCAAGACGGTCGACATGAGCGACGTCACCGAGTTCGAAGAGCTCGCGACCGAGCCGGGCCACGCCCCGACCGCGATCAAGGCCCTCAAGGTCTGACCGGTACCTCTGGCCGGCCTCCCGGCAGTACACGGCGACCCCCGCCCCTCCGTCAGGAGGGGCGGGGGTCGTTCCGCGTGGGGGGCCGGCCGGGCGTCCGGGGGCCCGCGGCGGATCTCCGCGGGCACTCGCGGCCGCCGCGCCACGGTCGCGGGCCGAGCTCCGCGTCCACCGCGCCGGTCAGCAGCTCGCGGGCGCGCTCCGGGCTGAGGGAGCCGCTCAGCCGGCGCTCGCTGAGCCCTTCCACCAGGGCGGTGAGCCGCTCGGCGGCGTCCAGCGGCTCGGTGCGCAGGCCGGCGAGGCCGGCCGCCTGGGCGTCCGAGACGGCGTCGGCGGTGTCCTGCGACCAGTGGCGGGTGGACTCGGCCAGGGGCTCGCGCAGGGCGGCGTCGAAGATCGCGCCGGCCCGCAACTCGTACTAGGCGGTGTGTCGTACGGGCGGTGACGGACGGGCTCGTCGGGATGGGGGCAGGCCGGGTCGTGGAGCGGGGCCCGACGGCCTCGGTGCTCCTTCGCCCGCCCCCGCCCCAGGCCGGCCGCAGGGAACGGCAAAGCGCCGAGTCACGGGACCGTCCGTGACTCGGCGCTCTGGTTTGTGACCGCCCGACGGGGCGAGGCTGGCGCGACAGGACGTTCGCACCGCCGGGCGGAGTAGGAGGCTCCTCCGATCCGTACGGGGGGCTCTGTGCGTAGCCCCCGTACGGGAGAGGAGTGGCTGGGACCGTGGCGGTCGGCGACGGGAACTCCGGCGTCGTCTCCCTCAGGTCAAGAGACGGGCCTCGGAACCCATTACCACCGCACTGGCTCGCACGCCCGCCACGGTCCTCGTCCTGCCCTCACCGCGTACCACCCCTCATCCGGGTCCGCGGCTCGGGCTCAGCACCCGGGGCCTGACCTCCCGTCAGGCCCCCGGTACAGCTGTGGGGCTCAGGCGTCGCGCAGGGCGCGGACGGCCTCCTCGACGCGCTTGCCGTAGTCGGCGTCGGCGGCGTGGAAGTGAGCCAGGTTCTTCTCGATGACGTCTTCCAGGGTGACCTGAGACAGCCCGCCGGCGATGTTCGCCACCAGACGCTGCTTCTCGGCCTCCGACATCAGGCGGTAGAGCTCACCGGCCTGGAAGAAGTCGTCGTCCTTGGTGTGGGCCGGGGCCTCGTGGGTGCCCGTGTAGCCGGAGACGGCCTTCGGGGCGCCGAGCGCCAGACCGGTCTCGACCGGGCCCTGGTACGAGTTGGGCTCGTAGTTCTTGTCGTGGCGCGAGCCGTTGCGCAGCGCCATGACGCCGTCGCGGCCGTAGTTCTGGGCCGTGGTCGCCTTCGGGGCGTTGACCGGCAGCAGGGTGTGGTTCACACCGAGGCGGTAGCGCTGGGCGTCGGCGTAGGCGAAGAGGCGGCCCTGGAGCATCTTGTCCGGCGAGGCGGTGATGCCCGGGACGAAGTTGTTCGGGGAGAAGGCGGACTGCTCGACCTCGGCGAAGACGTTGTCCGGGTTGCGGTCGAGGACCAGACGGCCCACGCGCTGCAGCGGGTAGTCGCCGTGCGGCCACACCTTGGTGAGGTCGAACGGGTTGAAGCGGTAGTCCGCGGCCTCGGCGGCGGGCATGATCTGCACGTACAGGGTCCACGAGGGGTTCACGCCGCGCTCGATGGCCTGGAGCAGGTCGGTCTGGTGCGAGTTGGCGTCGCTGCCGACGATCTCGGCGGCCTGCTCGGAGGACAGGCAGCGGATGCCCTGGTTCGTCTTGAAGTGGTACTTGACGAAGAAGGCCTCGCCCTGGGCGTTGGTCCACTGGTACGTGTGGGAGCCGTAACCGTTCATGTGGCGGTACGACGCGGGTATGCCGCGGTCACCCATGAGCCAGGTGATCTGGTGCGTCGCCTCGGGGGCGTGCGCCCAGAAGTCCCAGACGTTGTCCGGCTCCTGTTTGCCCGTGAAGGGGTCGCGCTTCTGGGAGTGGATGAAGTCGGGGAACTTGATCGGGTCCTTGATGAAGAACACCGGGGTGTTGTTGCCGACGAGGTCGTAGTTGCCCTCTTCGGTGTAGAACTTGAGCGCGAAGCCGCGGGGGTCGCGGACCGCGTCCGCGCCGCCGAGCGAGTCCGCGACGGTGGAGAACCGCAGGAAGGTCTCGGTCTTCTTGCCGACCGTGTTCAGGAACGCGGCGCTGGTGTACGCGGTGACGTCGTCGGTCACCTCGAAGTAGCCGTACGCGGCCGAGCCGCGGGCGTGCACCACGCGCTCCGGGATGCGCTCCCGGTTGAAGCGGGCAAGCTTCTCGAGCAGCTGCTGGTCCTGGACCAGGAGCGGGCCACCGACGCCGGCGGTGGCGGAGTTCTGGTTGTCGGCGACCGGGGCGCCGGACTCGGTCGTCAGCGTGCGCTTCGACATGGTGACCTTCCGTACGGGTAACTGCTGACGGAAAGCGTCTTCCGTCATGCGGAACAGCCTAATTTCGGCAAGAACTAAACGTCAACAGTTTGTTGAACGAAGTTGCGGAGTGGTGATCCGGACGGCGCCGGCACTTGGGCGCGACAGGACAGGTGTCAGCACCGGCGCCATCCGGAGACTCGAGTCCCCCTGGTGAGAGGGGGAGGACCTCAGACCTGCGAGCCGGAGAGGCGCTCGACGGCGCGCAGCAGGGCGGAGTGGTCCAGGCCGCCGTCGCCCTGGGCGCGCAGCGAGGCGACCAGCTGGGCGACGACCGCGCCGACGGGCAGGGCCGCGCCGACGTTGCGGGCGGCGTCGGTGACGATGCCCATGTCCTTGTGGTGCAGGTCGATCCGGAAACCGGGCTTGAAGTCGCGGTTCAGGAAGTTGTCCTTCTTGCGGGTCAGGACCGTGGAGCCGGCCAGACCGCCGTTCAGGACGTCCAGGGCGGCCTGGAGGTTCACGCCGGACTTCTCGAGGAAGACGACGGCCTCGGCGCACGCCTGGATGTTCACCGCGACGATGAGCTGGTTGGCGGCCTTCACCGTCTGGCCGGAGCCGTGCGGGCCGCAGAGCACGATGGTCTTGCCCAGCGCCTCGAGGATCGGCAGGGCCGCGTCGAAGTCGGCCTGCTCGCCACCCACCATGATCGACAGGACGGCCTCGATGGCGCCGGCCTCGCCGCCGGACACCGGGGCGTCGATGACGCGCATGCCCTTCTCGGCGGCGTTCTTGGCGAGGTCGACCGAGGTCTGCGGGGTGATCGACGACATGTCGACGATCAGCGCGCCGGACTTCGCGTTCTCGAGGATGCCGTTCTCGCCGTAGGCGATGGCCTCGACCTGCGGGGAGGCGGGCACCATCGTGATGATGACGTCGGCGTCCTTGACGGCCTCGGCGATCGAGCCGGCCGCGGTACCGCCGGCGGCGGCCAGGCGGTCCAGCTTGTCCTGCTCCAGCGTGAAGCCGGTGACCGGGTAGCCGGCCTTCAGGAGGTTCTCGGCCATGGGGGAGCCCATGATTCCGAGGCCGATCCAGGCGATCTTGGGGAGGTTGCTCATGATGAGGGTCCTTCTCTTAATGCTTCGTACGAAAAGTGCGTGGGGTGCCTGGCTGATCGCCCGGACTTTGTCCGCCTACTTCGCGGCGCGGGCCTCGGCCGGCAGCCACGCGAAGGACGCGGCAGCGTCGGCGGCCTTGTACTCCAGGCCTACGTAGCCCTCGTATCCGGCCTTCTTCAGCTGGTCGAGCAGCTCCTCGAGGGGCAGCTCGCCGGTGCCGGGGGCACCGCGTCCGGGCTTGTCCGCGATCTGGACGTGCCCGGTCTTGGCGGCGTACTTTTCGATGACCTCGGAGAGGTCCTCATCGTTCATCGCCAGGTGGTACAGGTCGAGCAGGAACTTGGCGTTCCCGAGGCCGGTGGCCTCGTTGACCTTGTCCACCACCTCGATGCCGGCCGGGGCGCTCACCAGCGGGTAGAGCGGCGACTCGGGCTTGTTGAGGGTCTCGATCAGGAGGATCGCGCCGACTCGGTCGGCGGCGCGGGCCGCCACGACCAGGTTCTCGAGCGCGAGCTCGTCCTGGACGGCCGGGTCCACGCCTTCGACGCGGTTGCCGTAGAGGGCGTTCAGCGCCTTGCAGCCGACCGAGGCCGCGAAGTCGGCGGCCACGTTGACGTTGGCGTTGAAGCGCTCCGACTCCTCGCCGGGAACCGACACCGCACCGCGGTCCGGGCCCGGCAGCCGGCCGGCGTAGAAGTTCAGGCCCACCAGCTGGGTGCCGGCGTCCTCAAGAGCCTTCTTGAGGGCGTCGAGCTCCTCCTGTGCGGGGGTGGGGGTCTCGATCCAGGGCCACCACAGCTCGACCGCGGTGAAGCCCGCCGCGGCAGCGGCCGCGGGACGCTCCAGAAGCGGGAGTTCCGTGAAGAGGATCGACAGGTTTACATCGAAGCGCTGGTCCGTGTATCCCATGAGGGGTGTGCGCTCCTTCCGTATTGCGGAAGTTAGTTTCTGCTTGATGGAAGACTGCATGGAGGTTCGCGCGGCTGTCAAGTGCGGGCTCCCGAAAAGTCCTGAGTGCCAGGTAGCTTGGCGAGCGTGCGATTGAGAGTGGAGTTCACGACCGAGCCCTTCGATCTCGAAGAGGCCCCCGCCCATGCCGTGGCCGCTCGCGAGGTCATCCAGAAGGCCCAGCTGGACGCGGTGGATGTCGGCCCCTTCGGCAACACCGCGGAAGGCGAAGCCGACCGGGTGCTCGCCGCGGTCGGCGCGCTGCTGCGCGATTCCCTGGAGGCCGGAGCGACGCGGGTCTCGCTCCAGGTCAATGTGCTCGGGGAGGACACGCCGTGACCGAGCCCCGCGACCACCCGTTCGTCACCGCGGTCAAGCCGCTGGTCGACGCGATGGGCGGCGAGCTGATGGATCCGGCCCTGGCCCAGCCCGACGACGTCGTGCTCAGCTGGGAGGGGCAGGAGCTGCTCGCCGTGCGGCTGCCCCAGCTCTCGGATTCGCTGGACCGCATCCTGGCCGCGCTGGAGCGCCGGCACGGCGTGCCGTTGGCCCGGCTCGACCGCAAGGCCAAGCAGGACGTCGTACGGATACTGGAGGCGCGGGGCGCCTTCTCCGTGCGGCACGGCGTGGAAACGGTCGCGGCGGCCCTGGGGGTAAGCCGCTTCACGGTTTACAACTATCTGAACCGGGAAAATCCGAACAAGACCGCCCAAGGGTGAAGCCAAGCGTGAACGCGGTCTGACTCACTGTGACGAGCCGTCGCCCGATTCATCCGGGCGGCGGCTTTTGTGTACGCCAAGTTTCAACAAAGTGTTGACGCCGTGTTGTCGAGGGCGTTAGCTATGCGCAGCCCGTCAAGCAACAACAGGCCACGGAGGCCTACCGTGACTTCGAGTCCGACCCCGGGTCTCACCCGGTTCAACGCCTTGGACGACAGCGCGGCCACGGCCGAGCTGCACGAGGTGTGCGCCAGTTCGGCATGGGTGGGCAAACTGCTCGCCCAGCGTCCCTTCGCCAGTGCCGAGTCCCTGTTCGCCGCCAACGAGGCCGCCATGGCGGAGCTCACCGCGGAGGACCTGGGCGAAGCGATGGGAGGCCACGCGCCGATCGGCCGGCCGAAGCCGGGAGACCCGACCTCCGCCCGCGAGCAGCGTGGCATGGCCGGTGCCTCGGAGGAGCTCAAGAACGAGCTCCTCGAGCTGAACCTGGCCTACCAGGAGAAGTTCGGCCACGTCTTCCTCATCTGCGCCACCGGTGCGACCGGTGAGTTCATGCGGGACGCGGTCAAGGTCCGGATCGGCAACTCGCCGGAGCGGGAGCGAGAGATCGCCCGCGGTGAGCTCGTCAAGATCAACAACATCCGGCTGATCCGCCTCGCCGAACTCGCAGAAGAAGGAGAGTGACCATGAGCACCGCGACCACCGCGTCGGTGTCCACGCACATCCTGGACACCAGCATCGGCAAGCCCGCCGAGGGCGTCGCCATCTCCCTGTCGGCCCGCACCGGGCTCGACGGCGAGTGGGCGGCCCTGGGTGGATCCGCCACCGACGCCGACGGGCGTTGCAAGGACCTGCCGGCGCTGCCGGAGGGCACCACCCACGTACGTCTCGACTTCGAGACCGAGACGTACTTCTCCAAGAAGCAAGCCGAGGCGCAGCAGGACGCCCCCCGCGTAAGGGACAGCGCTACGTTCTTCCCCGAGGTCACCATCACCTTCGCGGTGAACCCGGGCGAGCACTACCACGTACCGCTGCTGCTCAACCCGTTCGGCTACTCCGTTTACCGAGGGAGCTAGCATGGCCACGATTCTGGGCCAGAACCAGTACGGCAAGGCAGAGAACCGCGTCGTCAAGATCACGCGGGACGGCGACACCCACCACATCAAGGACCTGAACGTCTCGGTCGCCCTCTCCGGCGACATGGACGACGTCCACTACTCCGGCTCGAACGCCAACGTCCTGCCGACGGACACCACCAAGAACACGGTGTACGCGTTCGCCAAGGAGTACGGCATCGAGTCCGCCGAGCAGTTCGGCATCCACCTGGCGCGCTGGTTCGTGGGCAGCCAGGAGCCGATCCAGCGTGCGCGCATCCGGATCGAGGAGTACGCCTGGGACCGGATCGCCACCTCGGACGCCAACTCCAAGTTCATCGGCGCCGACGAGGTGAACCACTCCTTCGTCCGCAAGGGCATGGAGACCCGCGTCACCCAGATCACGTACGACGGCCAGAACTGGGAGGTCATCTCCGGTCTCAAGGACCTGGTCGTCATGAACTCCACGAACTCCGAGTTCTGGGGCTACGTGAAGGACAAGTACACGACGCTCAAGGAGGCCTACGACCGGATCCTGGCCACCCAGGTGTCGGCTCGCTGGCGCTTCAACTGGTCGGACGACGAGCAGCGGATGCCCAACTGGGAGAAGTCCTACGCCGAGACCAAGAAGCACATGCTCCAGGCCTTCGCGGAGACCTACTCCCTGTCGCTGCAGCAGACCCTGTACCAGATGGGTTCGCGCATCATCAACCACCGTTCGGAGATCGACGAGGTCCGCTTCTCGCTCCCGAACAAGCACCACTTCCTCGTCGACCTCGAGCCGTTCGGCCTCAAGAACGACAACGAGGTCTACTTCGCCGCGGACCGCCCGTACGGTCTGATCGAGGCCACTGTTCTCCGGGACGGCGTTGACGCCCGTATCCCCGTGGACATGACCAACCTCTGACGCGGCACGCGCGTCCCGGGGCTCCGCAGTGGCCCCGGGACCGCGCGACACACCTTCAGCTTCCTGAATCGGCACCCGGACGCATCTCACGGGGCGGCAGTACTGTCAGCTGTCAAGGCCCCCGGCTCCGGCACTCAAATCTCCTGGGTCTTGCCGTGCCCGCACCGCCACTGAAAGCACGAGGAAGTCCCATGGCAGCATCGGCAGCCCTTGACAGCGCGGTCGAGCGCATCGTCATCGAGAACTGTGCGATCGCGACCGTCGACGCGAACGACACCGAGTACGCCTCGGGCCACGTGGTCGTCGCAGGCAACAAGATCGAGTCGATCGGTGCGGGCAAAGCCCCCGAGAACCTCGAGAACGTGGTCCGCCGCATCGACGGCACGGGTCACCTCGTCACCCCCGGCCTGGTCAACACCCACCACCACTTCTACCAGTGGATCACGCGCGGTCTGGCCACCGACCACAACCTCTTCAACTGGCTCGTCGCGCTGTACCCGACGTGGGCGCGCATCGACGAGCAGATGACGTACACGGCCGCGCAGGGCTCCCTCGCCGCGATGGCCAAGGGCGGCGTCACCACCGCCATGGACCACCACTACGTGTTCCCCAAGGGCTCCGGCGACCTCTCCGGCTCGATCATCCGCGCCGCGTCCGAGATGGGCGTGCGGTTCACCCTCGCCCGCGGCTCGATGGACCGCAGCGAGAAGGACGGCGGCCTGCCGCCGGACCACGCCGTCGAGACCCTGGAGGGTGCGCTCGCCGACACCGAGGCGACCGTCAAGAAGCACCACGACGCCTCCTTCGACTCCATGACGCAGGTCGCCGTCGCCCCCTGCTCCCCCTTCTCGGTCTCCACCGAGCTGCTGAAGCAGGGCGCCGAGCTGGCGCGCCGCCTGGGCGTGCGCATGCACACGCACGGTTCCGAGACCGTCGAGGAAGAGCAGTTCTGCAAGGAGCTGTTCGGCATGGGCCCGACCGACTACTTCGAGTCGACCGGCTGGCTCGGCGAGGACGTGTGGATGGCGCACAGCGTCCACATGAACGACTCCGACATCGCCGCGTTCGCCCGCACCAAGACCGGTGTCGCGCACTGCCCGTCCTCCAACGCCCGTCTGGCCGCCGGCATCGCCCGCGTCCCGGACATGCTCGCCGCCGGTGTCCCGGTCGGCCTCGGCGTGGACGGCACCGCCTCCAACGAGGCCGGTGAGCTGCACACCGAGCTGCGCAACGCGCTCCTGATCAACCGCCTGAACCCGGTGCACCGCGAGCGCGCCCTGAACGCGCGCCAGGCCTTGCGCCTGGGTACGTACGGCGGCGCCCAGGTCCTCGGCCGCGCCGACAACATCGGCTCGCTCGAGGTCGGCAAGTGCGCCGACCTGGTGATGTGGAACCTGAGCACGTTCCTGCACTCCTCGATCGCCGACCCGGTCACGGCACTGGTCTTCGGCGCGGCGGCCCCGGTGACGGCCTCGTTCGTCAACGGCAAGCAGATCGTCGAGAACAACCGACTGCTCTTCGCCGACGAGGACGCCATCGCGGTGTCCACGCGGGAAGAGGCCCAGCGCCTCGCGCGGATCTCCGCGCAGGCCTGATCCTCCCCCGGCCACGGCCGGGAGGTGCTCCAAGAGTCCGGCCGGGGGGGACGGCCCCCGGCCGGCGGCCGCGGACCCGAGCGGGGTCCGCGGCAGCCGTTCCCGGGAAGCGCCCGAGGTCATCCGAAGGCGCCCCCGGGGGCGGTGACTCGTGCCATTGGCTTCGCCGTGCGCGAAAACACGCGGAACGGTTTGGGCGAATCGTTCCTGCACCCCTTGGGGCCAGTATCCGCACCACCCACAACTCCATACAGCAGCTCGACTCGCACCGTTTTCGCACCACCTCCATGACACCCACGTCCCTGCCGACGTGTTACCCGACCGGAGGAAGCCGTGGCCCAGTCGCCCAGGTTTCGCAAAGACGCAGTCGCAGTACCGCAGGTCTCGGGGGAGAAACACCCGGTGGACGAGACCCTGCCACCGCTCAAGATGTTCACCAGCGGCCTCCAGCACGTGGCCGCCATGTACGCGGGTGTCGTCGCTCCGCCCATGATCGTCGGTCCCGCCGTCGGCCTCTCGGCCACCGAGACCGCCTTCCTGATGGGCGCCTCGCTCTTCACGGCCGGACTCGCCACCCTCCTCCAGACCCTCGGGTTCTGGAAGATCGGCGCCAAGCTCCCCTTCGTCAACGGCGTGTCCTTCGCCGGCGTGACGCCGATGATCGCGATCGGCAAGGGGGAGGGCGACGACGCGATACCCGTCATCTTCGGCGCGATCATCGTCGCCGGTGTCATCGGCTTCTTCGCCGCCCCCTACTTCGGCAAACTCGTCCGCTTCTTCCCGCCGGTCGTGACGGGTACCGTCATCACCCTGATCGGCGTCTCGCTCCTGCCCGTCGCCTTCAACTGGTCGCAGGGCGGGAACAGCACCGCCGCCGACTACGGCTCGATGAAGAACATCGGCATGGCGGCCGCCACCCTGGTCATCGTCCTGCTGATGCGCAAGTTCCTGCGCGGCTTCCTCCAGCAGATCGCCATCCTGCTCGGCCTCGTCGCGGGCACGCTGATCGCCCTGCCGCTCGGCATGACCAGCTTCGACGCCGTCCGGAACGCCGCGGTGATCGGCTTCCCGACCCCGTTCCACTTCGGCGCCCCGCAGTTCCAGGTCGCCGCGATCATCTCCATGTGCATCGTCATGCTCGTCTGCATGACCGAGTCCACCGCCGACATCCTGGCCCTGGGCAAGATCGTCGGCCGGCCGGCCGACGCGAAGACCATCGAGGGCGGCCTGCGCGCCGACACCCTCGGCAGCGCCATCAGCCCGCTGTTCAACGGATTCATGTGCAGCGCCTTCGCCCAGAACATCGGGCTGGTCGCCATGACCAAGGTGCGCAGCCGGTACGTGGTCGCCGCCGGCGGCGGCATCCTGATCCTGCTCGGCCTGTGCCCGATGGCCGCCTCCGTGATCGGCGTGGTCCCGCTGCCCGTCCTCGGCGGCGCCGGCATCGTGCTCTTCGGCTCGGTCGCGGCCAGCGGCATCCAGACCCTGGCCGGCGCGGCCATGGAGAAGGGCGAGAACGCCCTGATCGTCGCCGCCTCGGTCGGCATCGGCCTGATCCCGATCGCGGCTCCGGGGTTCTACCACGCCTTCCCGAAGGACCTCCTCGTGGTCCTCGACTCCGGCATCAGCACCGGCTGCGTGGTGGCGATCCTGCTCAACCTCGGCTTCAACCACCTCGGCGCCGCGCGCCGGGCGAGCACCGCCGACCCGGTCCCGGTGCACTGAAACGCGTACGGCGGTGCGCACGCCACCCGCTGCGGGTGTGGCGTGCGCACCGCCGTACGTCTTTCCCTCAGGGCTGCCAGAGCATGAGGTTGCTCATCAGCTCGGCCTGCTCGACCGCGTCGTCCAGGGCGTGGTGCGTGTGCGGCCGCCGCGACAGGAGCTCGCGCGGCATCCGGCCCTTGACGGCGGCCCGCAGCGGTACGCGGGCCTTCGTCGCGTAGAGGGTCTTCATGTCCAGGCAGCCGGAGTGGCCGAACGGGCTCTCGCCCCCGAAGCGCATCAAGTACCAGTACAGGAAGGTCCAGTCGAAGGAGGCCGGGTAGCCGCACATCACGGGCTGCGCGCCGGCCGAGACCTCCCGCACCCAGGTGCGGAACTCCGCCATCGCCGCGTCCGGATCGGCGCCCTCGCGCACCAGCCGGTCCCGGTCGAGCCCGCTCACGGCGAGCGCCTCGGGCACGAACACCTCCGAGATCGGCCGCAACTCCCGGTAGAAGGTGTGCGCTTCGGGGTCGGCGGCCGTATACGACCCGCCGTCCTGCCGCCCGGCGACGGCGGCCCCGAAGCTGATCATCGAGTACGGACCGGGAATGGGTCCGTCGGCCTCGATGTCGACGGAGATGTACAGGCTGGGACGTGCGGTACGGGCTGCCATGCGGGGCAGCATGCCGGCCCGTACCGCCGTGGGCCATCGGGTTTTCCGGGCTACGGAGCGGCCGTCAGGTACATCCCGCTCTGGTCGGCCCCCGCGGTGTTCTTGCAGCTGAAGCCGGATGTGGCGGGCTGCGCCACGACCAGGGCCAGACAGCGGCCCGCGGCCAGCTGGCCGAAGTGGTTCGGGTGCATGGACTCCTGGACCAGGCCCTGCGACTCGTTGTTGTCGATCCAGCGCGCCCACTCGCTCGTCTTCGCCGAGGCAGGCACCGACGCAGTCACGTGCTTGCTCGCCTTGGCGCACACCTCGCGCCCCTGGAGCATGTCCCGCAGGTCCAGGAACTGCACGCCCTTGGCGGCGGCGACCCCCTTGAGACGGTTCGCGATCTGCGGGACGAGCGAGTCCCGCGCCCAGTCGGAGTCCCGGTTCCAGAACGGGCAGCCGCCGGTGTTGAGGCGGCTCC
The DNA here is from genome assembly GCF_001746425.1 of Streptomyces subrutilus. GTDB lineage: Bacteria > Actinomycetota > Actinomycetes > Streptomycetales > Streptomycetaceae > Streptomyces > Streptomyces subrutilus_A. The sequence goes on from NZ_MEHK01000001.1 coordinate 5,918,457, forward strand.
AGTCGCTCTGCGTGTACCGGTTCTCCGCACCGCGCGGGATCGGCGACGGGTAGGACTGCAGCACGATCCGGTAGGAGGAGTCGGCGTAGCCGGCCCCGCGCATCACGGCCCGGATCTCGTCCACGGACTTGCCGACCGAGCCCATCACCGCGTCGATCTTCTGGTCGACGCCGTACTGCTGGTCGTCGTAGCAGTACGAGTTCCAGATGATGAAGTCGTACGCGCAGTCCTTGATGATGTCGGCGAAGCCGAGGTCGTTGCCGCCGATGGACAGCGCGATGACCTTGACGTCGTGGCTCGCCGCCACCGCGGCGAGCTGATCGGCCTGCGGGGCCTCTCCCTTGAAGGCGACCCCGCCGTTGGCGGCGCGGAACACGTTCTCGGACGTGGCCCCGGAACAGGCCAGGTTGACCGCCACGTCCGCGATCGGCCCGGCGCTGCGCACCTCGGCGGAATCGGAGCGGTGGCAGCCGCCCGCGGTGGTCCCGTAGACCTTGCCGGGGTCGTAGGTGCTGCCGCTGACCCAGCCCCGGTCGGTCCCGTTGCGGCTGCCGCTGGCGGTCAGGCTGTTGCCCTTCCAGCGCCCGGCCTCGCCGGAGATGTAGCTGTCGCCCAGGGAGACCACCGCGGTGGGCCCGCCGCCGGGGCTCGCGGCGGAGGTGCCGGCGCCGGCGGCCATCAGTGCGCCGACGGCGAGCGGCAGAACCATTGCGGCCGCGGCCAGTCGTCGCACACGACTGACGGCCCGGTCCTTGCTGACGGTGCGGAATCCGATCACTGCGGAACTCCTGCGGTCGGCCATGCGGGATCCGGGAACAACTCCGGCGCATGGCTGGGGAAGTGGGGGTTACCGCCGGCCGGTGGCAATCGGAAAGGTGGCACGCCCCCACTTGTTACCGCTAGGTACAGTCGCGTTACGAACGAGTAACGACCGATCGGTCGTTCGGCTCCGGAGGCCGGAAAACACCTCCGCCCCCGGCGCCGGAAGGGCGCCGGGGGCGGAGGCGATTGCCTTCGACTGCTGTGCGTTTCAGTCGAATTCAGATGTTCAGCCGACCAGCTGGTCGTAGGCGGGGAGGGTGAGGAAGTCCGCGTAGTCGGCGTCCAGGGAGACCTGGAGCAGGAGGTCGTGGGCCTGCTGCCACTTGCCGGCCGCGAAGGCCTCCTCGCCCAGCTCGGCGCGGAGCGCGGCGAGTTCCTCGGCCGCGAGGGCGCGGGTCAGCTCGGCCGTGGCCGTCTCGCCGTTCTCGAAGACGACACCGGCGTTGATCCACTGCCAGATCTGCGAGCGCGAGATCTCGGCGGTGGCGGCGTCCTCCATCAGGCCGAAGATGCCGACAGCACCGTGGCCGCGGAGCCAGGCCTCGATGTAGCGGATGCCGACCTGGACGGCGTTGCGCAGGCCCTCGTAGGTGGGCTTGGCGTCCAGCGAGTCGATCGCGATGAGCTCGCCCGGGGCCACCGAGACGTCCTCGCGCAGGCGCTCCTTCTGGTTCGGCTTGTCGCCGAGCACGGCGTCGAAGGAGGCCATGGCGATCGGAACCAGGTCGGGGTGGGCGACCCAGGAGCCGTCGAAGCCGTCGCCGGCCTCGCGGTCCTTGTCGGCCTTGACCTTCTCGAAGGCGATCTTGTTCGCCTCGGCGTCCTTGCGGGACGGGATGAAGGCCGCCATGCCGCCGATGGCGTGCGCGCCGCGCTTGTGGCAGGTGCGGACCAGCAGTTCGGTGTACGCCCGCATGAAGGGCGCGGTCATCGTCACGGCGTTGCGGTCCGGCAGGACGAACTTCTCGCCGCCGTCACGGAAGTTCTTGACGATGGAGAAGAGGTAGTCCCAGCGGCCCGCGTTCAGACCGGCCGCGTGGTCGCGCAGCTCGTAGAGGATCTCCTCCATCTCGTACGCGGCGGTGATCGTCTCGATCAGGACCGTGGCGCGGACGGTGCCCTGCGGGATGCCGACGTAGTCCTGGGCGAAGACGAAGATCTCGTTCCAGAGGCGAGCCTCCAGGTGCGACTCCGTCTTCGGCAGGTAGAAGTACGGGCCCTTGCCGAGGTCGATCAGGCGCTTCGCGTTGTGGAAGAAGTACAGGCCGAAGTCGACCAGGGACCCGGAGGCCGGGCCGCCCTCGAACTCCAGGTGGCGCTCCTCGAGGTGCCACCCGCGCGGCCGCATCACGACGGTGGCGAGCTGCTCGGCGGGCTTCAGCGCGTACGCCTTGCCGGTGCGGGCGTCGGTGAAGTCGATGCGGCGCTCGTAGGCGTCGATCAGGTTGAGCTGGCCGAGGACGACGTTCTCCCAGGTGGGGGCCGAGGCGTCCTCGAAGTCGGCGAGCCAGACCCGCGCGCCCGAGTTGAGGGCGTTGATGGTCATCTTGCGGTCGGTCGGACCGGTGATCTCCACGCGGCGGTCGTTCAGCGCGGCCGGGGCCGGCGCGACCTTCCAGTCGCCCTCGCGGATCTGTGCGGTCTCCGGGAGGAAGTCGAGCGTGGAGGTGCGGGCGATCTCGGCGCGCCGCTCGCCGCGGCGGGCGAGGAGCTCGGCCCGGCGCGGGGCGAAGCGCCTGTGGAGCTCGGCCACGAAGGCGAGCGCCGCTTCTGTGAGGACTTCGTCCTGTCGGGGCAGGGGTTCGGTATCGACGATGGCCAGCGATGACGGCGCTGGTGCGGACATATCTGTCACTCCTTGCAGCGGCGGTGCCTGGCGGCCGCGGGGGAATGCTCGCGCGCGGACGGCACGGAGTGCCGTCGAGTGTGGAGAGTTCCAAATACGGTCGCGGGCGCCGTCTGGGGGTTCAGGGCGCTTCTGACCAGTGGATAGTAATTTCCTCATGGTGGAAGTTCAATGGTTTGTTGATATCGAGATTCTCTTGGTCGACAGATTTTGCCCGCGGGATGGCGCTGAGTGCCACAGTCGTCACACCCTGCGCTGCCCGAACGCGCCTCAGTCCCGCTCGAGCCGCGCCAGATCGGCCGGCACGTCGATGTCGAAAGGCTCGGCCACATCCGCGCACTCCACCAGAGTGAGGTCCGCCGCGTGCTGTGTCAGGTGGACACGCGCACCTTTGTCATCCGTGGCCGTTTCCGCGATGTCCGCCCACCGGTCCGCGCCGAAGAGCACCGGGTGACCGCGCTCCCCGTCATAGGCCGCCGCCACCAGGCTGGCGGGGGAGCGGTAGGCCTCCCGCACCCGGGCCACGGCCGCCGGGCCGATGCCCGGCTGGTCCACCAGGGAGACCACGGCCGCGCGGGCACCCGTACCGGCCAGGGAGGCGAGCCCGGCCCGCAGCGAGGAGCCCATGCCCCGGGCCCAGTCGGGGTTGTCCACGACCACGCAGCCGGCCAGGTCCGCACGCTCGCGGACCTCGGCCGCCGAGGCGCCGAGCACCACGTGGACGGGACCGCAGCCCGCCTCGCGCAGCACCCGTACGGCGTTCTCGACCAGCGGGCGGCCGCGGTAGGGCAGCAGGGCCTTGGGCCGCCCGCCCAGGCGGCGCCCGCCGCCCGCCGCCAGGAGCAGGCCCGCGATCACCGGCGGGTCGGTGTGGGCTGCGGGGCGGGAGCCCGGCCGGGATCCGGTGTCGGGGCCGGCGGGGGAGGCTGCGTGGGATGCGGCGTGCGAATCGGCTGGCATGCCACCGATTCTCGCTCCCGCGCGGAGGCCGCGGACCGCCGCCCCAGGGAGCGGCGTACGGCGGCCAGCGCGGCCCCGATCCGCAGCGGCTCGGCCATCCGGTTCTCGGCGGCGGCCAGCAGGGCTCTTTCGTCACGGTCGGTCAGCATCATGCTTCTCCTTGCCAATCGGGGGCCAATACGGCGAGTCTGGTCCTCGATTGGCCTGGCCGTCAGAGCCAATCAGGGGAGGTTGGCATGGCAAACGGGCGAGTGGTCCGGACAGCGGACAGAACCATCGGCAGCCGCCAGCTCGCGGCCCTGCTGCCCGCCGAGGTGCTGGCCCGCCCCGGCTACCGGGCGCTGGCCGACGCCGTGCGCACGCTGATCCTCGACGGCCGGGTCGCCCTGCACGTACGGCTGCCCGCCGAGCGCGAGCTCGCCGAGGCGGTCGGCGCCAGCCGGGCCACCGTCACCGGCGCGTACGACCTGCTGCGCGAGAGCGGCTACGTGCGCAGCCGCCGCGGCTCCGGCACCTGGACCGAACTCCCCGACGGACACCTGCCGGTCGGCTCGTCCGCCCTCATCGGCGGCGGCACCGGAGGCCGGCCCGACGGCGAGGCCGGCATCGACCTGGCCATCGCCGCCATGGGGGCCCCGGAGGGCAGCCTCGCCGAGGCCTTCGCCTGGGCCGCCCCCCGACTGCCCCCGCTCGCCCGGAACCCGGGCTACCACCCCTTCGGCCTGCCTGACCTGCGGGCCGCCGTCGCCGAACGGTTCACCCGGCGCGGGCTGCCCACCCGCCCCGAGCAGATCCTGGTCACGGCCGGGGCCCAGCAGGCCTTCGCACTCGTCGTCAGCCTGCTCTGCCGCCCCGGGGACCGGGTCGTCACCGAGAACCCGACCTACGCCAACGCCCTCGACGCCCTGCGCCACGCCCGGCTGCGCACCGGGTCGGTGGCCGTCTCCGACACCGGCTGGGACATGGAGATCGCCGAGTCCACGCTGCGCCAGACCGTGCCCCGGCTGGCGTACTCCATCCCCGACTTCCACAACCCGACCGGCGCCCTGATGCCGCCGGAGCAGCGGCTGCGGCTGCTCGCGGCCACCCGGGCCACCGGGACCTGGCTGGTGGTCGACGAGACCATCGCCGACATCGCGCTGGACGTCCCCGCGCCCCCGCCGCTGGCCTCGCTCGCCCCGCGCGGCGGCGCCGAGCACGTGATCACCATCGGCTCGCTGAGCAAGACCCACTGGGGCGGGCTGCGGGTGGGCTGGATCCGCGCCACCGCGAAGATGATCACCGAACTGACCTCCGTACGGGTCTCCGCCGACATGACCGGCTCGGTCCTCGACCAGCTGCTCGCGCTCCCGCTGGTGGAGGGCCTGGAACGCTCGCTGCCCGCGCGCCTCGCGCAGCTGCGGATCCAGCGCGAGGCCCTGGTCGGGTCGCTGCAGCGGCACACCCCGGAGTGGTCCTGGCGGCTCCCGCCCGGCGGCCTCTCGCTCTGGGTCGACCTCGGCGAGCCCGTCAGCTCCGCTCTGTCCGAACGGGCCGCGGCGGCCGGGGTGCACATCGGCCGCGGCGCCCGGTTCGGGGTGGACCCGGGCACCTTCGAGCACCGGCTGCGGATCCCGTACACCCTGCCCGCGGACCGCCTGGACGAGGGCGTCCGCCTCCTCGCCCAGGCCTTCCACGACGGGGTCCCGCTGTCCCCGGCGGTGGAACGGCCGTACTGGGTGGCGTAGGGGGGCGGGGGCGCCCCGCCGGCCCCGCGCGGCTAAGGCGTGCGGATCAGGCGGCGGGTGGCGGCCGCCGCCACCGCCGAGGTGCGCGAGTCGACGCCGAGCTTCGCGTAGACGTGCACCAGGTGGGACTTGACCGTGGCCTGACTGAGGAAGAGCCGCTTGGAGATCTGCTGGTTCGACAGGCCGTCCGCGACCAGCTGGAGCACCTCCAGCTCCCGCTTCGTCAGCGCCTGCGCCGGGGTCCGCATCCGGTCCATCAGCCGCAGCGCCACCGCCGGGGCCAGCGCCGACTGCCCCGCCGCGGCGGTGCGCACGGCCGCCGCCAGCTCCTCGGGCGGGGCGTCCTTGAGCAGGTAGCCCGAGGCGCCGGCCTCCACCGCCGCCAGGATGTCGGCGTCCGTGTCGTACGTGGTCAGCACCAGCACCCGGGGTGCGTCCTGCCGGGCCGTGATCAGGGCGGTGGCCGCGGACCCGTGCATCCCGGGGCCGAACTGGAGGTCCATCAGCACCACGTCCACCACCTCGGCGGCGGCCAGTTCCACCGCCCGTTCGGCGGTCGCGGCCTCGGCGACCACCGCGAAGTCCGGCTCGGTGTCCAGCACCGCGCGCAGTCCCGCCCGGACGACCGGGTGGTCGTCCGCGAGCAGCAGCCGGATGGTCATCAGGACGCCTCCAGGGGCAGCGGCAGGGTGACGGCCACGGCGGTGCCCTGGCCGGGATCGGACTCCACGGTGAACAGCCCGCCCAGGGTCTCGGCGCGCGAGCGCATCGCGGGCAGCCCGAACCCCCCGTCCCCCCGGGCGGCGGCCGCGGAGCGGGGGTCGAAGCCCTGGCCGTCGTCCACGATGTCCAGTGTCACCGAGGCGTCCATGAAGGTCAGGGTGATCTCGGCGCGCCTGGCCCGGGCGTGGCGCACCACATTGGCCAGTGCCGACTGCGCGATCCGCAGCAGGGCCACCTCGTACGGGGTCGGCAGCACCCGCGGGCTGCCGCTCAGCGAGAACCGCACCCGCGGCCACGGCGCCCCGGCGCACAGCCGCCGCAGGGCCGCCGGCAGGGAGCCGTGCTCCAGGTCGGGCGGGGTCAGGGCGCGCACGAACCGGCGGGCCTCGGCGAGGTTCTCCTGGGCGGCTTCACGCGCCTGCGCGATGTGAGCCAGAGCGGCCGCCTGCCCTCCGCCGGCCGCGGCCCCGGCCGACCCGGCCGGCTCGGGCGCCGGGCCCGCGGAGGGCTTGGTGCCCGCGCCCGCCGAGCCCGCCGGACCCTCGTCGGAGAGGGTCCGCTCGGCCGCCCGCAGCAGCAGCTGGATCGAGGAGAGCCCCTGGGCCAGGGTGTCGTGGATCTCCCGGGCGAGCCGCTCCCGTTCGGCGAGGATCCCGGCGCCGCGCTCGGCGGCGGCCAGCTCCGCCCGGGTGGCGATGAGCTCCTCGATCAGCTCGCGGCGGCGCTCGCTCTCGCGGTACAGCGCCTGGTAGCCCAGTACGGTCGCCACCGCCACGGCGCCGCCCAGCAGCGGCCCGAGGAACGCCCCCGCGGTCACGTCGCCGCTGTGCGCGAGGAAGCCGCAGATGGCCGCGCAGGCGGTCAGCGCGACGGCGGCGACGCCCCAGCGCAGCCGCAGCAGGTGCAGTTCCAGGAAATACAGCGGGAAGGCGATCCACAGCCCGTCGGGGGAGACCGCCAGCAGGCCCGCCCAGGCCGTGCCCAGCGCGGCCAGCCACACCGCCCCGGCGCCCGGCGAGCGGTGCACCGCGGGGGTCCGTACACCGCCCGCGTACACGGCGGCCAGCACCGCGCAGGCGGCGACCACCCAGCCGGCCCGGGGTGCGGAGTCGGCCAGGGCCCGCCCGGCGGCCAGCGCGAGCAGCCCCAGCAGCAGGGCGTGCAGGCACAGCCGCAGCACCTTGGACACCGGGGTGAGGGGGCGGGAGGAGCCGGGGGCGGGGGGAACGGGCAGCACGGGATCAGTCATCGCCGGACCAGCGTAAGTCGGGCCGGGCCACCCCCGGTCAACCGAAAGTTCGATGTCCGCCTGGGCCCTTCGATACGAGGATCGCTACCGTGGCGCGATGCCTTGTGTCCACGCGGAAGACCAAGGTGGGGGACATGTTCGTCGCATGGAGAGATCTACGGTTCGCGAAGGGCCGGTTCGCCCTCATGGGCTCGGTGGTCCTGCTGATCACGCTGCTGGTCGGCCTGTTGTCCGGACTCACCGCCGGCCTGGCCCGGGAGAACATCTCGGCCGTCACCGGGCTGCCGGCCTCCCACCTGGCCTTCGCCGCGCCCGCCGGTGACCAGGAAGTGTCCTTCACCCACTCACAGGTGCCCGAGAAGGCCTGGCGGGCCTGGCGGGCGCAGCCCGGAGTGAGGGCGGCCGAGCCGCTGGGGATCCGTACGACCAACGCGGCCTCGGGCGGGCGCACCGCCGCGGTGTCCGTCTTCGGCGTGGAGCCGGCCGGGGGGCTGGCTCCACGCGGCGCGGGCCTCACCCAGGGACAGGTCGTGCTCACCGAGAAGGCGGCGGAGGAGCTGGGCGGCCTCACCCCGGGGGCCAGGCTGAAGATCGGCCCGCTCGAGCTGTCCGTGGCCGCCGTCTCCGGCACCGCCGCCTTCAGCCACACCCCGGTCGTCTGGATGGACCTGAACGACTGGCAGCGCGTCGGCAACCCCGGTACCTCCCTGGAGAGACTCGCCACCGTCCTCGCGGTCTCCGGTGACGGCATCGACCTGTCCGCCGCGGACGAGGCCGCCGGCACCCGGGCCCGGACCGTGGACGAGGCCCTGGGCGCCATCGGCTCCTACCAGGCCGAGAACGGCTCCCTCCAGCTGATGCGCGGCTTCCTCTTCGCCATCTCGGCCCTGGTGATAGGCGCCTTCTTCACGGTGTGGACCATCCAGCGCAGCGGGGACATCGCCGTCCTGAAGGCGCTGGGCGCCTCCACCCCGTACCTCCTCAGGGACGCGCTCGGCCAGGCCGTGGTGATGCTGGTGGCCGGCACCGGGCTGGGCACGGCGCTGGCCGCCGGCTTCGGGGCGCTGATCAGCGGCGGGGACGTGCCCTTCCTGCTCGACACCGCCACCGTGCTCGTACCGGCCGCCGTGATGATCGCGCTCGGCGCGCTGGGCGCGGCCCTGTCCATCCGGCGGATCACCGCCGTCGACCCGCTGACCGCCCTCGGGAGCGCCCGATGACCCTGCTCGTGCACGACGTCACGCTCACCTACCCCGACGGCGACACCCGGCTCACCGCGCTCGACGCGGTCGCCCTGGAGGTGCCCGCAGGCACACTGACCGCGGTGATAGGACCCTCCGGTTCCGGCAAGTCCAGCCTGCTCGCCGTCGCCGCCACCCTGGTCACGCCGGACTCCGGCCGGGTGGTCGTGGCCGGCCGGGACACGGCGGGGCTGAGCGCCGCCGAGAAGTCGGCGCTGCGCCGGGAGAAGATCGGCATCGTCTTCCAGCAGCCGAACCTGCCGGCCTCGCTGACCGCCGCCGAACAGCTCCAGGTCATGGCACACCTGTCGGGCCGCCCGGCGCGGGCGCTGCGCCGGCGCGCGCTGGAGCTGCTGGACGCGGTGGGGCTCGCGGACAAGGCCGACAAGCGGCCCCACCAGCTGTCCGGCGGCCAGCGCCAGCGCGTCAACATAGCCCGCGCCCTGATGAACGACCCCGCGGTGCTGCTGGTGGACGAGCCGACCAGCGCCCTCGACCACGAGCGCGGCGCCGCCGTGCTCGACCTGCTGGTCACGCTGACGCGCGAGCGCTCCACGGCCACGGTGCTGGTCACCCACGACCGCGCCCACCTGGAGCGGATGGACCGTACGGCGACGATGGCCGACGGCCGCCTCGCCCAGAGCCCGCAAGCGGCCCCGGCTCCCTGACCGGGGCGGCGCGGCGGGCCCGTACGAAGGCGCCCGCCGCCCCTCCGGAGAGGGGCGGCGGGCGCCTTCGTACGCCTGGTACGGGGTGCGCTCAGGCGGGGGCCTGGTTGGACAGGGCCACCGAGAGCTCCGCGGCGACACCCTGCAGGATCGGCACGAAGGACTCGGCCACGGCCTCGGTCACCCGGCCGGCCGGGCCCGAGATGGAGATCGCGGCGGCGGTCGGCGAGTTCGGCACCGACACGGCGAGGCAGCGGACTCCTATCTCCTGCTCGTTGTCGTCGACCGCGAAGCCCACCTTGCGGACGTGCTCCAGCGCCTCGAGGAAGCCCTCGGGCGTGGTGATGGTCTTCTCGGTCGCCGCCGGCATCCCGGTGCGCGCCAGCAGGGCCCGTACCTCGTCGGCCGGGGTGTGGGCCAGGAGGGCCTTGCCCACGCCGGTGGAGTGCGGGAGCACCCGGCGGCCGACCTCGGTGAACATGCGCATGGAGTGCTTGGACGGCACCTGGGCGACGTAGACGATCTCGTCCCCGTCGAGCAGGGCCATGTTCGCCGTCTCACCGGTCTCCTCGACCAGACGGGCGAGGTAGGGGCGGGCCCAGGTGCCCAGCAGCCGCGACGCGGACTCGCCGAGGCGGATCAGCCGGGGTCCGAGGGAGTAACGTCGGTTGGGCTGCTGGCGGACGTAGCCGCACGCCACGAGGGTGCGCATGAGACGGTGGATCGTCGGCAGGGGCAGTCCGCTGGCCGCGGAGAGCTCGCTGAGGCCGACCTCACCCCCGGCATCGGCCATGCGTTCGAGCAGATCGAAGGCGCGCTCAAGGGACTGGACGCCACCGCCGGCGGCGGTGGGCTTGGCGGAAGCGTCGGTGGTGCTGGCGCTGGACGTCGGCACGGCGCGGTCCTTTCGGTGCTGGCAGGCAAGGAAGCAGCCTACCGGTCGGTCGGCGTCGGCCCTAGAGCAGGGGCGAAGCCGTCCCCGCCGGTCAGAGGCGGTTTGTCCGGGTGGCGGACGTCCTCGGAAGTTACCTCCCCGTCCTCGGTGGTGGTAGCTACATTCTGCATAGCGAAATCTTAATTCCATCCTGTGGAAACATCCAATCGCGGTGAGAGCGTGTCAGCGGTCCGTCCGGGCGCTCTTGACTGCTTCTCGATCGACGTGAAGACTCCGTCAACAGAACGTTGAATTTCGCTCTGTGGAAGTAGATGGGGAGGTTCCGGTGTCCGACGTGGCTGTGGAACTGGTACTGCGCTCGACGCGCGTCATCACCGCCGAGGGGACGCGCGCCGCCTCGGTGGCCGTCGCCGGCGGGAAGATCACGGCCGTGCTCGCGCACGACGCCGAGGTACCGGCCGGAGCCCGGCTGGAGGACTTCGGCGACGATGTCCTGCTCCCCGGCCTGGTCGACACCCACGTCCACGTGAACGACCCGGGCCGCACCGAGTGGGAGGGCTTCTGGACGGCCACCCGCGCCGCCGCGGCCGGCGGCATCACCACCATCCTCGACATGCCCCTCAACTCCCTGCCCCCGACCACCACGGCCGGCAACCTGCGCGTCAAGCAGGAGGTCGCCCGCGCCAAGGCGCACGTGGACGTCGGCTTCTGGGGCGGCGCCCTGCCGGACAACGTCAAGGACCTGCGCCCGCTGCACGACGCCGGCGTCTACGGCTTCAAGTGCTTCCTGTCGCCCTCCGGTGTGGAGGAGTTCCCCGAGCTCGACCAGGAGCAGCTCGCCGCCTCCCTCGCCGAGATCACCGGCTTCGGCGGCCTGATGATCGTGCACGCCGAGGACCCGCACCACCTGGACTCCGCGCCGCAGAATCCGGGCCCCAAGTACGCCGACTTCCTGGCCTCCCGGCCGCGCGACGCCGAGAACACCGCGATCGAGAACCTGATCGCCCAGGCCAAGCGGCTGGACGCCCGCGTCCACGTCCTGCACCTGTCCTCCTCCGACGCGCTGCCGCTGATCGCCGCCGCCAAGGCCGAGGGCGTGCGGATCACCGTCGAGTCCTGCCCGCACTTCCTCACCCTCACGGCCGAGGAAGTCCCGGACGGCGCGACCGAGTTCAAGTGCTGCCCGCCCATCCGCGAGGCCGCCAACCAGGACCTCCTGTGGGACGCGCTCGCCGACGGCACCATCGACTGCATCGTCTCGGACCACTCGCCGTCCACGGCGGACCTCAAGACCGGCGACTTCGCCACCGCGTGGGGCGGCATCTCCTCCCTCCAGCTGGGCCTGCCCGCCATCTGGACCGAGGCGCGCCGCCGCGGCCGCAGCCTGGAGGACGTCGTGCGCTGGATGTCCGCCGCCCCGGCCGCCCTCGCCGGGCTGACGCGGAAGGGCGCGATCGAGGTGGGACGCGACGCCGACTTCGCCGTCGTGGCTCCTGAAGAAACGTTCACTGTGGATCCCGCCGAGCTGCACCACCGCAACCGGATCACGGCGTACGCGGGCAAGACCCTGCACGGCGTCGTGAAGTCCACCTGGCTGCGCGGTACGCAGATCGCCGACCACGGCACCCCGACCGAGCCCACGGGCCTCCTCCTCGAAAGGCAGAACTGACAGTGGCACAGCGTTCAACTGGACTGGCCTCCTTCACCGGCAACGCGAACCCGTACGGAGGCGGCGACCCGTACGCGGACTACCGCACCGCGGACTTCCCGTTCACCCAGTACGCGAACCTCGCCGCCCGTGAGCTCGGCGCCGGTGTCATCGCCGCCAACGACGAGTTCTTCGCCCAGCGCGAGAACCTGCTCATCGCCGAGGCCGCGCACTTCGACCCCGAGCACTTCGGCCACAAGGGCAAGATCATGGACGGCTGGGAGACCCGCCGCCGCCGCGGGGTCTGCGCCACCCAGCCCTGGCCGACCGCCGAGGACCACGACTGGGCGCTCGTACGCCTGGGCGCCCCGGGCGTCATCCGCGGCATCGTCGTCGACACCGCCCACTTCCGCGGCAACATGCCGCAGGCCGTCTCCATCGAGGGCACCAGCTGGGACGGCGCCCTCGCGCCGACCCCGGAGGAGCTCCTCGCCGACGACGTGAAGTGGACCGTGCTGGTCCCGCGCACCCCGGTCGGCGGCCACGCGGCCAACGGCTTCGAGGTGACCGCCGAGCAGCGGTTCACGCACCTGCGCGTCAACCAGCACCCGGACGGCGGCATCGCCCGCCTGCGGGTGTACGGCGAGGTCGTCCCCGACCCGGCGTGGCTGGCCACCCTCGGCACCTTCGACGTGGTCGCGCTCGAGAACGGCGGCTCGGTCCAGGACGCGTCCAACCGCTTCTACTCCCCGCCGACCAACACCATCAACCCGGGCCGCTCCCGCAAGATGGACGACGGCTGGGAGACCGCCCGCCGCCGCGACGACGGCAACGACTGGATCCGCTACCAGCTCGTCGCGGAGTCCGAGATCCGCGCCGTCGAGATCGACACGGCCTACCTGAAGGGCAACTCGGCGGGCTGGGCCTCCCTGTCCGTCAAGACGGGGGAGGAGGGCGAGTGGACGGAGTTCCTGCCGCGCACCCGCCTGCAGCCCGACACGAACCACCGCTTCGTGCTGGACACCCCGGCGGTCGGCACGCACGTCCGGATCGACATCTTCCCGGACGGCGGCTTCTCCCGCCTGCGCCTGCACGGCTCCCTGACGGAGGCCGGCGCCGCCGCGCACGCCGCCCGCCACCAGGAACTGGGCGCCTAGTCCGGCCGCGCCGCCGCACCCGCACTGGTGCGCCGGCGGGCATGTGGAGCGCGCCCCGGGGGCCGACACCCCCGGGGCGCGCTTTCGCGTTCCGGCACCGCCCGGTGCGGCCCGGCGTCAGCCCCGGTGTTTCGCGGCCCGCGCCCGGCGGACGGTGTCGACGCCGGGAGCCGTCAGCAGAGCCAGCAGTACGCAGACTCCCAGCCAGCCGGCGTGCCGGTAGAGCTGGAGGCCGAGCCAGGATCCGGCGCTGCCGCCCAGGTAGACGCAGGTCATGAAGCCGGTGTTCAGCGTGCTGCGGGAGTCGCCGCGCAGGGCGTAGAAGCGGGCCTGGTTGGCGATCATGCCGCACTGCATGGCGGTGTCCAGGAGCAGCGTGCCGAGGACGAGCGCGACGAGCCCCGCGGTGCCGCCCCGGGCCCCGACGGCGAGGACGGCCGCGGCGGCGAGTGCGGCGAGGAAGCAGGCGAGGTTGACGGGGTCGGAGCCGTGGCGGTCCACGATCCGGCCGGCCATCGGGGTGCACGCCATGGTGACCAGCCCGGTGAGCGCCACGATGCCGAGCGCCTGCGGGCCGAACCCGTAGAGCGGGCCGGTCAGGAGCAGTGCCAGGCAGGTCCAGACGGCGGAGAACCCGCCGAAGAGGGCCGCCTGGTAGCAGGCGGAGCGGCGCAGTTCGGGTTCGGCGCGCAGCAGCCGCAGCGGCTGGACCGGCAGCGAGCGCAGGGGTATCGGGGGTGGGCCGGCGGCGGGGGCGGCCGGGGGGGCGGGCAGCGCACGGGCCAGCACCACGGCGAGGCACAGCACCACGAGCCCGGCCACCAGATACGGGGCCCGCCACCCGTGCCGCTCACCGAGCGCACCGCTGAAGGCACGGGCCAGGAGCATCCCGCCGATGGAGCCGCTGAGCAGGGTCCCCATCACCGCGCCGCGCCGCCCCTCCGCGACCAGGCCGACCGTCATGGGGCCGATGAGCTGGGCGGAGGTGGTGGTCACGCCCACCAGGACGCTGGCGGCGACGAGCTGGGTCAGGCTGCGGGCCAGGGCGGCGGCGAGCAGGGCCGCGCCGCTGAGCGCGAGCAGGGTGACGAGGAGGCGGCGGTAGGGGAGCCGGTCGCCGAGGGGGACCAGCAGGAAGATGCCGGCGGTGTAGCCGATCTGCGTGGCGGTGACCACCACGGCCGCCTTGTCGGGCGAGGTGCCCAGAGCGGCGGCGACCAGCGGACTGACGGCCTGCGGGAAGTAGATGTTGCCGACGGCGACCGCACAGGTCAACGCGAGAAGCCCGACCAGCCGCCGCCCGAGCGCGTCCGGTACCGGTGCCGGGCCTGCCGGGGCTGCCGGGGGCGCCGGTGTCGTCAGGGCGGTCGGGCGGGCCGGGGCGGCCGGGTCCGCCCGGGGCGCCGTCGCTGTTCGGGTCGGCCGGGTCGCGGCCGCTGGCGGCCGGGCGGTGCCGGGCGGCGTGGGGGGCGGCGTCGGCCGTGCGTTCCGGGCCCGGCCCGCCGGGGCTGCGTTCTCCGTCATGACCGGCAGTCCAGCCCACCGGGCCACCCCCGCCAATCGATGTAGCCTCGGGCTTAATGATCAGCTTCGGACTCGATGCCGACGACCTCGCGGACACCCGCTTCGCCCTGTCCCCGCTCCAGGACACGGTGTTGAGCCTGCGCGTGCTGCGCGAGCCGGGCCTGTCCGCGGTCCACGCCCCCTGGCGCCGCTCGGTGGTCCCCCGTATCGGGGCGCTCGACGCGGCGCTCCTCACCTCGCTGGTCGCGAGGCACCGTACGCTGCCCGACTTCCTGAGCCCCCGCCCCCAGCGGTTCTCGGCCACCTTCGCCGAGGAGCTGGCCGTCGTACGCCGCACGCCGGCGGCCATCGTGCGCCGCGACCTGCTGGACGCGCACGCCCCCGACCCGCTGCCCGCGCCGCTGCACGCGGCGACCGCCGGCCCCGACGGCGCGGTCCTCGCCCTGCGCGACGCCGTCTGCGAGCTGCTCCACGCGTACTGGACCCTCGCGATCAAGCCGGCCTGGCCGGCGATGCGGCTCGTCCTCGAAGCCGACATGACCTACCGGGCCCGGCAGCTGGCCGTCGGCGGCGCCCGGCGGCTGTTCGCCGACATGCACCCCAACCTGCACTGGAAAGCCGGAACCCTGCACATCGCCAACGTCCTCGGCGACTTCCACATCCCGGCCGCCGGCCGCGGACTGCTGCTGGTCCCCTCCGTCTTCGCCCACAAGCCCGCCCCGCCCGTCACCGCCGACCAGCCGCCCGCCCTGGCCTACCCCAGCAGGGGCGTGGCCACCCTGTGGTCCGCCCCGCGCGCTCCCGACGCCACCGCGCTCCGCACCCTCCTCGGCGCGCCCAAGGCCGCGCTGCTCGCCCTCCTCGACGGCCCCCTGCCCACCGTCGAGATCGCCCGCCGCCTCCAGGTCACCCCCAGCGCCGTTTCCCAGCACCTGGCGGTGCTCCACCGCACGGGCCTGGTCACCCGCGCCCGCGACGGCCGCCACGTGCTCTACCGCCGCACGCCGCTCGGCGACGAGCTGCTGAACCCCGGCGGCTCCCCGTAGGCCGGCCGCCGGCGCGCGGGCGATCGTGGGAGCCGCCCGCGGGCTCCCGCGTGGCGGAGCGATGAGAATCCGGCGGGCCGGGAATCTGAACCCGGGTAAGGACGATCGAGCCAGGAGAGCAGAGCCATGGGCAAGCTGACCCTCACCACCTTCCTGTCCCTCGACGGCGTGATGCAGGCGCCCGGCGGGCCCGAGGAGGACACCAGCGGCGGGTTCGAGTACGGCGGCTGGGTGGTGCCCTACGCCGACGAGGGGATGGGGGAGTTCGTCACGGAGGTCTTCGACCGGGCCGGGGCCTTCCTGCTCGGGCGCAAGACCTACGAGATCTTCGCCGCGTACTGGCCGCGGCACGACGATCCCGCCGACCCGGTCGCGGCCAACCTGAACAGGCTGCCGAAGTACGTGGCCTCGACCACCCTCAAGGAGCCGTCCTGGGGGCCGGCCACCGTGCTCGACGGGGAGCATCTGCAGAGCGAGGTGGTCCGGGTCAAGGACGGGCTGGAGGGGGAGCTCCAGGTGCACGGCAGCGGGCAGCTCGCGCAGTGGCTGCTGGCGCGGGACCTCGTGGACGAGCTGAACCTGCTGGTCTTCCCGGTGTTCCTGGGCGCGGGGCGGCGGCTGTTCCCGACCGGCGGGCTGCCGACGGCCTTCGAGCTGACGGGCTCCCGTACGACCTCCGCCGGCATCGCCGTCCACACCTACCGGACCAGGGGCCGCGCCGCCTTCGGGACCTTCGGGGAGTAGGCCGCGCCGGCGCGGGGGCCGGCGCCGCAAAGAGGTCGACCGGCATGA
This sequence comes from Streptomyces subrutilus, assembly GCF_001746425.1. Classification (GTDB taxonomy): domain Bacteria; phylum Actinomycetota; class Actinomycetes; order Streptomycetales; family Streptomycetaceae; genus Streptomyces; species Streptomyces subrutilus_A. The sequence continues at coordinate 5,934,755 of NZ_MEHK01000001.1, forward strand.
TCGTCTCCGGGTACGGTGAGCCCGCACGCGTGCGAGCCGCCGAAGTCTCCACTCCTTCCGGACCGTTGGAGACCGCCCCGTGACCGTGATACCGCCCGCCCTCGAAGCCGTCCCCGGCGCCCCTGGCACCGCGCCCGGCCGCGCCGCCCGGTTCGCCGACCTGCCCGTCCTGGCCGTCGCCGTCGTCTGGGGCGGCAGCTATCTCGCCGCCAAGGGCATCACCACCACGCAGACCGTGATCGGCGTGCTCGTCCTGCGCTTCGGGCTCGTGCTGCCCGTGCTGGCCGTCGCGGGGTGGCGGCGGCTGCGGGCGCTGACCCCCGCCCAGCTGCGCGGAGCCGGGCTGCTGGGCCTCGTACTCGGCGGGATCTTCCTGCTGGAGACCTACGGGGTCGTGCACACCTCCGCCACCAACGCCGGGCTGATCATCAGCCTGACCATGATCTTCACACCGCTCGCCGAGGCGGTCGTGCGCAGGCGCATGCCCCCGGGCGCGTTCCTCGCCGCCGCCGCGCTCTCCGTCGCGGGCGTCGTCCTGCTCACCCAGGGCGGCGGGTTCACCGCACCCGGCCTCGGCGACCTGCTCATGCTCGCCGCCGCCCTCGCCCGGACCCTGAACGTGCTGCTCACGGCCCGCATCAAGGCCGTCCAGGACGCCGACGCGCTCTCCCTGACCACCGTCCAGCTCGGCGGCGCCGTCCTCGTCTTCGCGGTCCTGGCCGCCGTCCCCGGCACCGGGGACAGCCCCTGGGCCGTGGCCGCCGGCTTCGGGGCCGCCGAGTGGGCCGGGCTGGTCTTCCTCTCCGTCCTGTGTACGCTCTTCGCCTTCTTCGTGCAGATGTGGGCCGTGCGCCGCACCTCGCCCTCCCGCGTCAGCCTGCTGCTCGGCACCGAGCCGCTGTGGGCGGCCGCCGCCGGCATCGCCATCGGCGGCGAGCACCTCGGCCCCGTCGGTCTCGCGGGCGCCGCCCTCGTGCTCGCCGGGACGGCGTGGGGACGCCGCACCGTCGGCTGATTGTCCGAATCCGCTCCCCGTCCGGGGCGAACGGCGGCCCTAAGGTGGCCCGATGGCCACCCGCTCACAGATCCGGGAGCTCCGCCAGCCGGACCCGGCGCCCCTCGCGGCGCGAGAGCTCGCACGCCTCCGCGACCCGGAATGCGGCGAGCGCCTCCCGGCCGTCGCACGGGTTGGGGCCCTCGCCGCGGACCAGGCGCACGAAGGCCGCCAGCTCCGCCTCGTACGCGGAGGAGAACCGCTCCAGGAACCCGGTCCACGGCTTGCTCGCCCGGGGCGGGCCCTGGGGCTCGGTCGAGGCGATCGGCGTACGGTCGTCCAGCCCGGCGGAGACCTGGTCCAGCTCCCCGGCCAGCTCCATCCGCACGTCGTACCCGGCGCCGTTGCACCGCGTACCGCTCGCCGTGACCAGCGTTCCGTCGTCCAGCGTGAGCACGGCCGCGGCGGTGTCGATGTCACCGGCCTCCCGGAACCGCGCCGGACCCGCGTCCGACCCGGCCGCGCACACCTCGGCCACCTCCTGCCCGGTGACCCAGCGGACCATGTCGAAGTCGTGCACCAGGCAGTCCCGGTACAGCCCGCCCGAGGTCGGCAGGTACGCGGCCGGCGGCGGAGCCGGGTCGGCCGTCACCGTCCGTACGGTGTGCAGCCGGCCCAGGGCGCCCGAGCGGACCAGGTCCCGGGCCGTGCGGTACCCCGCGTCGAAGCGGCGCATGAAACCCACCTGGAGCACGCCGCGGACCGCCTCCACCTCGCGCAGCACGGCCAGGGTCCGGCCCAGGTCCGGGGCCAGCGGCTTCTCGCAGAACACCGGCAGCCCGCCGCGTACCGCCCGTACGGCCAGCTCCGCGTGCCCCTCCGTGGCGCAGGCCACCACCACCGCGTCCACGCCCCAGGTGAAGATCTGCTCCACGGAGGGCGCGGCGGTGGCCCCCAGCCGGTCGGCCAGCCGGGCCGCCCGCGCGGGATCGGCGTCGGCGAGCAGGAGCGAGCCCGCGTCGGCCTGGCGGGCCAGCGCCGCCGCGTGGAAGGACCCGATCCGGCCCGTTCCGATGAGCCCGATGCGCATGAACTCAACCTGACCCCGTACGGGGGACCTGTCAATCTGCCCGGGCCTGCCCCGATGAGCCTGCATGGTCCACTGTGGCGGATACTGAGCGGCTGGAACCGGAATGACCGAATTGGTGACGAGGGAAGGGCACGGGGACGTGGCTAGGGTTCGGACAGGGGTACGCGTCGTGGGCGCCGTGCTCGCGGCGGTACTGGGAGCCTCGCTCGCGGGCTGCAGCAGCACGGGCGGCAAGCGCGCCGAGGAGCGGGCGAAGGCCGCCGAGGCGGGCCGGCCGGCCGTCTCCACCCCGCGCTGGACCTTCGCGATGGTCACGCACGCGGGCGACGGCGACACCTTCTGGGACATCGTCCAGAAGGGCGCCAAGGAGGCCGCGGCGAAGGACAACATCAACTTCGTCTACGCCCACGACGACCAGGCGCAGCAGCAGGCGCAGTTCGTGCAGAACGCCATCGACCAGAGGGTCGACGGGATCATCGTGAGCCTGGCCAAGCCGGAAGCGCTCAAGGACGTCATCGGCAAGGCCGTCAAGGCCGGCATCCCGGTGGTCACGGTCAACTCCGGCTCCGCCCAGTCCGCCGAGTACGGGGCCCTGACCCACATCGGCCAGGACGAGACGATCGCGGGCGAGGCGGTCGGCACCGAGCTGGGCAAGCGGGGCCGCAAGAAGGCCGTCTGCGTCCTGCACGAGCAGGGCAACGTGGGGCACGAGCAGCGCTGCGCCGGGGCGAAGAAGACCTTCCCCGGCACCATGGAGAACCTCTACGTCGAGGGCACCAACATGCCCTCCGTCCAGGCCGCCATCCAGGCGAAGCTCCAGGCGGACCCGTCCGTCGACTCGATCCTCACCCTCGGCGCCCCCTTCGCGCCCACCGCGGTCAAGGCCAAGGAGGCGGCCTCCAGCACCGCGGAGGTGGACACCTTCGACCTCAACGAGTCCGTCGCCCGCGACCTGAAGTCCGGGGCCCTCGGCTTCGCCGTCGACCAGCAGCCCTACCTCCAGGGCTACGAGGCGGTCGACCTGCTCTGGCTCTACCGCTACAACGCGGACACCCTCGGCGGCGGCCGCCCGGTGCTCACCGGACCGCAGATCGTCACCGGCGCCGAGGCCGCCAAGCTGGAGGAGTTCATCAAGCGGGGCAGCCGATGAGCGCGTCCGCCACCGTGGACGAGCGGCTCGCGCCCGCCTCCGTGGTCCGCAGGCTGCTGGGCCGCCCGGAGCTCGGGGCCGTCGTCGGCGCCGCCGCCGTCTTCGTCTTCTTCTCCTTCGCCGCCGACAGCTTCCTGCGGGCCTCCAGCCTCAGCACCGTCCTGTACTCCGCCTCCACCATCGGGATCATGGCCGTCCCGGTGGCCCTGCTGATGATCGGGGGCGAGTTCGACCTCTCCGCCGGCGTCATGGTCACCACCTCGGCGCTGCTGAGCTCGATGTTCAGCTACCAGATGACCGCCAACGTCTGGGTCGGCGTCCTGGTGTCGCTGCTGGTCACGCTGGCCGTGGGCTTCTTCAACGGCTTCATGCTGACCCGTACCAGACTGCCCAGCTTCATCATCACGCTCGGCACCTTCCTGATGCTGACCGGCCTGAACCTCGGCTTCACCAAGCTGATCAGCGGCTCGGTCTCCACCAAGACCATCGCCGACATGGAGGGCTTCTCCTCCGCGCGCGCCCTGTTCGCCTCGCAGTGGAACATCGGCTCGGTCACCCTGAAGGTCACCGTCCTGTGGTGGCTGGTCCTGGTCGCCGCGGCCACCTGGATCCTGCTGCGCACCCGCGCCGGCAACTGGATCTTCGCGGTGGGCGGCGGGGCCGACGCGGCCCGCGCCACCGGCGTCCCCGTGGTCAAGACCCGGATCGGCCTCTACATGGGCGTCGCCCTGTGCGCCTGGATCTCCGGGCAGCACATCCTGTTCTCGTTCGACGTGGTCCAGTCGGGCGAGGGCGTCGGCAACGAGTTCCTCTACATCATCGCGGCGGTCATCGGCGGCTGCCTGATGACCGGCGGCTACGGCTCCGCCATCGGCTCGGCGGTCGGCGCCTTCATCTTCGGCATGACCAGCAACGGCATCGTCTACGCCCAGTGGAACCCGGACTGGTTCAAGTTCTTCCTCGGCGCGATGCTCCTGCTCGCGACGCTGCTCAACGCATGGGTCCGCAAGCGGGCGGAGGCGAAGTGACCGTGACCGGAGCGACCGTGACCGAAGCCGCCTCCCTGGTGAGGCTGACCGGCGTCAGCAAGTACTACGGCAACATCCGCGCCCTCGAGGGCGTCTCCCTGGAGGTCTCGGCCGGCGAGATCACCTGTGTGCTCGGCGACAACGGAGCCGGCAAGTCCACCCTGATCAAGATCATCGCGGGCCTGCACCAGCACGACGCCGGCTCCTTCGAGATCGAGGGCGAGGAGACCGTCCTGGCCAACCCCCGGGCCGCCCTGGACCGCGGGATCGCCACGGTCTACCAGGACCTCGCCGTCGTCCCGCTGATGCCGGTGTGGCGCAACTTCTTCCTGGGCTCCGAGCCGACCAGGGGCCGCGGCGCCTTCCGCCGGCTCGACGTGCGGTTCATGCGCGAGACCACCCGCGCCGAGCTGCTGCGCATGGGCATCGACCTGCGCGACGTCGACCAGCCCATCGGCACCCTGTCCGGCGGTGAGCGGCAGTGCGTGGCCATCGCCCGGGCCGTCTACTTCGGGGCGAAGGTCCTCGTGCTCGACGAGCCCACGGCCGCCCTCGGCGTGAAGCAGTCCGGCGTGGTCCTCAAGTACGTCGCCGCCGCCCGCGACGCGGGCCTCGGCGTGGTGCTGATCACCCACAACCCGCACCACGCCCACCTGGTCGGCGACCGGTTCGTGCTGCTCAAGCGCGGCACCATGGCGGGCAGCCACACCCGCGACTCGATCACCCTGGACGAGCTCACCCGCCAGATGGCGGGCGGCTCCGAGCTCGACGAACTGAGCCACGAACTGGAGCGGGTGGCAGAATCGGGTCCGGACACCGCATCCGGTGCCGCTCCGGCCGCTTCCGACCCCGACCTTCCTCCCCATCCTTCCGACGCCGACAGGGACGACACGACTCGATGAGCACGTACCGGGACTTCACGCTCGCCCACCGGGGGGCGGCGCGAGGCACCGTCCTGCGGACCATCGGGACCCGTGAGCGCCGATCGCACCTGACCGCCCCGCGGGTCCCGACCGTCGGCATCGACATCGGCGGCACCAAGGTGATGGCCGGGGTGGTCGACGCCGACGGCGTCATCCTGGAGAAGATCCGCACCGAGACCCCGGACAAGTCCAAGAGCCCCAAGGTCGTCGAGGACACCATCGTCGAGCTGGTGCTGGACCTCTCCGACCGGCACGACGTGCACGCCGTGGGCATCGGGGCGGCCGGCTGGGTCGACGCCGACCGCTCCCGCGTCCTGTTCGCCCCCCACCTGGCCTGGCGCGACGAGCCGCTGCGCGACGCGCTCCAGTCCCGGCTCGCGGTCCCGGTCATGGTCGACAACGATGCCAACACGGCCGCCTGGGCCGAGTGGCGCTTCGGAGCCGGGCGCGGCGAGGACCACCTCGTCATGATCACCCTCGGTACCGGCATCGGCGGGGCCATCCTCGAAGGCGGCCAGGTCAAGCGCGGCCGGTACGGGGTCGCCGGCGAGTTCGGCCACATGCAGGTCGTCCCCGGCGGCCACCGCTGCCCCTGCGGCAACCGCGGCTGCTGGGAGCAGTACAGCTCCGGCAACGCCCTGGTCCGCGAGGCCCGTGAGCTGGCCGCCGCCGACTCGCCGGTCGCCTACAACATCATCGCCAGGGTCGGCGGGAACGTCGCCGAGATCACCGGGCCGCTGATCACCGAGCTGGCCCGCGAGGGCGACGCGATGTGCGTCGAACTCCTCCAGGACATCGGCCAGTGGCTCGGCGTCGGCATCGCCAACCTGGCCGCCGCCCTCGACCCCTCCTGCTTCGTCATCGGCGGCGGCGTCAGCGCGGCCGACGACCTGCTGATCGGACCCGCCCGGGACGCCTTCCGCCGCCACCTCACCGGCCGCGGCTACCGGCCCGAGGCGCGGATCGCCAAGGCCCAGCTCGGCCCCGAGGCCGGCATGGTCGGCGCCGCCGACCTGGCCCGGCTCGTCGCCCGCCGCTTCCGGCGCGCCACCCGCCGCCGCGTCGAGCGCTACGAACGGTACGAGCGCTACGTGCAGCAGCTGGGCCGGCGCGACACCACCGGCCCCACGGACGCCACGGACCCCAAGGACACCGAGCAGCAGTGACCCCGCCCTCCCTGCCCCGCCAGGCCCCGTCCCCCGAGGGGGGCGGCCCGCCGCCCAGCGCCGAGGACCGCCGGCACGTCGTCAAGCGCCGCTGGATCACCGCGATCATCATCCTGCTGCTGGTCGGCGTACCCGCGGGCTACCTGGCGATCTCCACCCAGCAGAGCCGCGAGAGCGGCCGCGACAAGGCGGCCAAGGTCGGTGCGTCCAAGGTGCGTCCGGGCTGGCCCTCCCGGGTGCAGCGCAGCATCTACGAGGTGCCCATCCCGGCCAAGGCCTGGCGGGTCGGGTTCCTGGAGACCAACAACTGGCGCACGAGCCGGCTGTTCACGCAGTTCGCGGTCACCCCGTCCGAGCTCGACGCCTTCCTGGCCTCGGTCGGCACCAGCCGGGAGGAGCTGACGCCCGGGGTGTCCATCTCCGCCCACGACACGTCGGTCGCGGGCTGGGACTGGACGCGGAGCACCGAGTGGCTCGGCACCACCATCGAACAGGCCGACCCGCGGCCCACCCGCGACATCACGGTCGACCTCACCGACCCCAAGGTCTCCAAGGTCTACGTCGTCTCCACCACCACGCCCTGACCGGTGCCGGTCTCCCGGCTAGCCTGGGATCATGAAGCTCACCAAGCGGCTGCATTCCTGTGTCCAGCTGGAGAAGGACGGGCGCACGCTCGTCATCGACCCGGGCGCATTCAGCGAACCGGACGCGGGCCTCGGGGCGCAGGCCCTGCTGGTCACGCACGAGCACCCCGACCACTTCGACGAGGGCCGGCTGCGCGCCGCACTCGACGCCGACCCGGCCGCCGCGCTGTGGACCCTGCGCAGCGTCGCCGACCGGCTCGCCCCCGCCTACCCGGGCCGGGTGCACACCGTGGGCCACGGCGACACCTTCAGCGCCGCCGGATTCGACGTCCAGGTGCACGGCGAGCTGCACGCCGTGATCCACCCCGACATGCCGCGGGTCACCAACGTCGGCTACCTCGTCGACGGTTCGCTCTTCCACCCCGGGGACGCGCTGACCGTGCCCGAGGCGCCGGTGGACACGCTCATGGTCCCGGTGCACGCCCCCTGGAACAAGGTCGCCGAGGTGATCGACTACCTGCGCGAGGTCAAACCGCGGCGGGCCATCGACATCCACGACGCCTATCTCTCCGACATCGCCCGGCCCGTCTACGACATGGCCCTGGACACCCTGGGCGGCACCGACCACGGCCGGCTCTCCGCCGGCGAGGCCGCCGACCTGTGACTGTCGGCGCCGGGCGGTAGGTTGGGACGCATGCGTATCGCCACGTTCAACGTCAACTCCATCACCGCCCGGCTGCCGCGCCTGCTCGCCTGGCTGGAGAGCTCCGGCACGGACGTCCTGTGCGTCCAGGAGACCAAGTGCTCCGCGGAGCAGTTCCCGCACGCGGAGCTGCGCGAGCTCGGCTACGAGTCGGCCGTCAACGCCACCGGCCGGTGGAACGGGGTCGCCCTCCTGTCCAGGGTCGGCCTGGAGGACGTGGTCACGGGACTGCCCGGCGGGCCCGACTACGAGGGCGTCCAGGAGCCCCGCGCGATCTCCGCCACCTGCGGCGGGGTCCGCCTCTGGTCGGTCTACGTGCCCAACGGCCGCGAGGTCGAGCACGACCACTACGGCTACAAGCTGAGCTGGTTCCGCTCCCTGACCGCGGCCGTCGCCGAGGACGCGGCCGGGCCCCGCCCCTTCGCGGTGCTCGGCGACTTCAACGTGGCCCCGACCGACGAGGACGTGTACGACCCGGCGGTCTTCGAGGGCCTCACCCACGTCACCCCGGCCGAGCGGGCGGCCCTGGAGGCGCTGCGCGCGGCCGGGCTCTCCGACGTGCTGCCGCGCCCCCTCAAGTACGACCGGCCGTACACGTACTGGGACTACCGCCAGCTGGCCTTCCCCAAGAACCGGGGCATGCGCATCGACCTGGTGTACGGGAACGAGCCCTTCGGCAAGGCCGTCACCGACGCCTACGTCGACCGCGAGGAGCGCAAGGGCAAGGGGGCGTCCGACCACGCGCCGGTCGTCGTCGACCTGGACCTCGACCGCTAGGGCCGGCCGGGACCGTGGAAACGGCAGGGCCCGCGGGGCCCGATCCGGGCCTGCGGATCCAGGCGCGCCCTGTGGCCAGCGGCGGATCCTGGTGCGACGCTGGGCGGTATGAACATCCCCTTCCTGGACAATTGGCTGAACCGGCACGAAACGGAACGGACCGAGGGTCTTGCCGCCGCCCTGGCCGATGATCCCGAGGGCATCGCAGAGTTGTTCTCGGAGTGCGAGATGCTGCGCGACCAGGCCAGGGCGGCCGGGCTCGAACTCGACGAGGGCCAAGCCTCGTTGGAGGCGCTCGACCAGCTGATGCCGCGCTGGCGGCGGGACCCCGAGATCGTGCCGTGGCTCGGCAACGACGCGGGCTTCTACCTCGGGACCGTGATCATCCGCACCATCCCGGGGGCGGGCTGGCAGGTGTGGCCCAACGGCCAGCCGGTGATCCGGCTGGCCTCCGGCCGGGAGCTGAACGTGATCGAGTCCGGGGTGTCCTGGGCGATGACCGGATCCCCCGAGCTCAGCCAGGCGTACGCCGAGGCCTCCGAAGGCTGACCGGAGTGGAGGTTTATGCGAGGTTTATGCCCCTCTAGGCGTGTCGAGGCGAAGTGCCCTTCCCGGGCTGGATAGTTTGCGCAGACCTCGACACCGACAAGTGGGCAGGGCAGCGCATGGCCGTCGATCCGTTGATCGAGCTGCGGGACGTCAACAAGCACTTCGGGACGCTCCACGTCCTGCAGGACATCAACCTCACCGTCGGCCGCGGGGAGGTGGTGGTGGTCATCGGCCCCTCCGGCTCCGGAAAATCGACCCTCTGCCGGGCGATCAACCGGCTGGAGACCATCGAATCGGGCACGATCCTGATCGACGGGCAGCCGCTGCCGGCCGAGGGCAAGGAACTGGCCAGGCTCCGCGCCGAGGTCGGAATGGTCTTCCAGTCCTTCAACCTCTTCGCGCACAAGACGGTCCTCGCCAACGTCTCGCTCGCGCAGATGAAGGTCCGCGGGCGCAAGAGGGACGAGGCGGACAAGCGCTCCCGGGAGCTGCTGGAGCGCGTCGGCCTCGCCGACCAGGCCCCCAAGTACCCCGCCCAGCTCTCCGGCGGCCAGCAGCAGCGCGTGGCCATCGCCCGCGCCCTCGCCATGAACCCCAAGGCCCTGCTCTTCGACGAGCCCACCTCCGCGCTCGACCCGGAGATGATCAACGAGGTGCTGGAGGTCATGCAGCAGCTCGCCTCCGAGGGCATGACCATGGTCGTGGTCACCCACGAGATGGGCTTCGCCCGCTCCGCCGCCAACAGCGTCGTGTTCATGGCCGACGGCAGGATCATCGAGAACCGCACCCCGGAGGAGTTCTTCACCGCCCCCGAGAGCGCCCGGGCCCAGGACTTCCTCTCCAAGATCCTGAAGCACTGAGGGGGCCGGCCGATGAACGCGTTCCGCGCCCTCGCCGTCCTCCTGATCGCCGTGGCCGCCGCCGGCTGCGGCAAGTCCGGCAGCCCCCCGGTCAAGGGGCCGCAGCCCGAGGACCTGCCCGTCTACCAGGTCGACACCGGATTCCAGCTGCCCGCCTCGCGCACCTGGGAGAAGGCCGAGCGCCGGGGCCACCTGGTGGTCGGCGTCAAGGAGGACCAGCCCTACCTGGGAGAGAAGGACCCGTCCGGCGGCCGGTACTCCGGCTTCGACATCGAGATCGCCAAGATGCTGTCGGCCTCGCTCGGCTTCGACCCCAAGACCGTCGAGTTCAGGACGATCGCCTCCGCCAACCGCGAGACGGCTCTGCAGAACGGCCAGATCGACTACTACGTCGGCACCTACACGATCAACGACAACCGCAAGAAGCAGGTCGGCTTCGCCGGCCCCTACTTCATGGCCGGGCAGTCCCTGCTGGTCCGCAGGAACGACGACGACATCAAGGGACCCGGGGACCTCGCCGGCAAGAAGGTCTGCTCGGCCGCCGGCTCCACCCCGTACCAGCGCCTCCAGAGGGAGTTCCCGAAGGCGGTCCTCGTCGCCTACGACACCTACTCGGTCTGCGTGGACAACCTGCTCACCTACCAGGTCGACGCCGTCTCCACCGACGACTCCATCCTCCTCGGCTACGCGGCCAAGGTCCCCGAGGAGCTCAAGGTGGTCGGCGAGCCGTTCTCCAAGGAGCCCTACGGCATCGGCGTCCCCCGCGGCGACAACGCCCTGCGCTTCGCCCTCGACGACGCCCTGGAGGCCCAGGAGAAGAACGGCAACTGGAAGAAGGCGTACGAGGCCACGCTCGGCCTGTCCGGCGTGCCCGCCCCCACGCCGCCCCCCATCGACCGCTACCCGGCGAGCTGAAGGAGAGGGCACCGCCATGGACGTACTCACCGAGAACTTCTCGCTCTACGGAAAGGGCTTCCTCGGCACCGTCGAGCTGACCGTCTACGCCTCCCTGCTCGCCCTGGTCCTCGGCTTCGTCATGGCCTCGTTCCGGGTCGCCCCCGTCGGCTCCTTCCGGGTCTTCGGCACGGTCTGGGTCGCCGTGCTGCGCAACACCCCGCTCACCCTGCTCTTCTTCGCCGTGCTGCTGGGCCTGCCCCGCTTCGGGCTCGTCCTGCCCTTCCAGCTCTTCGCCGTCCTGGCGCTGGGCTGCTACACCTCCGCCTTCATCTGCGAGGTGCTGCGCTCGGGCATCAACACCGTGCCCAAGGGGCAGGGCGAGGCGGCCCGCAGCCTCGGCATGACCTTCGGCCACACGCTGGGCTCGGTGGTCCTGCCGCAGGCCTTCCGCTCCGTCATCCCGCCCATCGGCTCCACGCTGATCGCGCTCGCCAAGAACTCCGCGATCGCGGGCGCGTTCAGCGTCACCGAGCTGCTGGGCACCTACAAGACCCTCAACGAGCTGGGCTACAGCATCATCTGGACCTTCGTCTGGATCGCCGTGGGCTACCTGATCATCACCCTGTCCATCAGCGCGCTCTTCAACGTGCTGGAGAAGCGCTACGGAGTCGCCCGATGACCGCGCACGCGCTCCACGGCGACCTGGAATCCACCGCCCTCTACGACATCCCGGGCCCGCGCGCCCAGCGCCGCCACTTCCTCTACGGCATCGTCTCGACCGCCGCGATCCTCGTCCTGGCCGGCTGGATCCTCTACCTGCTCTTCGACACCCACCAGTTCACCACCGCCAAGTGGAGCCCCTTCGCCTACGAGGGAATCCAGGAGCTGCTGCTGAAGGGGCTGTGGAACACCCTCAAGGCCTTCCTCTACGCCGCGGTGCTCTCCCTGCTGCTCGGCGCGGTGCTGGCCACCGGCAGGCTCTCGGTCCACCGGCCGGTGCGCTGGCTGGCCACCCTGTGCGTGGAGTTCTTCCGGGCCATGCCGGTGCTGGTGATGATCTTCTTCATCTTCGTGGCGCTCAAGGTCCAGCCGCTGCCGGCGCTGGTGGCGGGGCTGACCCTGTACAACGGCTCGGTGCTCGCCGAGGTCTTCCGTACGGGCATCAACGCGGTGGAAAGGGGGCAGCGCGAAGCGGCGTACGCGCTGGGCATGCGCAAGACACAGGTGATGAGCCACATCCTCGCACCGCAGGCGGTGCGGGCGATGCTGCCCACCATCATCAGCCAGCTGGTGGTGGCACTGAAGGACACCTCGCTGGGATACCTGATCACCTATGAGGAGTTCCTGCACGCGGGCAAGCTGATCGCCTCGAACCTCGACTACGACCTGCCCTTCATCCCCGTCGTGATGATCATCTCCCCGATCTACATCGGGATGTGCATGCTGCTCTCCTGGTTCGCCACCTGGGTGGCCCGGCGGGAGCGGCGCAACGTCAAGACCAAGGCGGTGAAGGTGGGTCCGCCCGAGCCGGGAGTGGTGCTGCCGGGACGGGACTAGCCCCGCGGGGAGCGCCCCGTCCGGCAGCAGCCGTGGATCACTGCTCGCGCAGCGGCACCGAGACGTAACTGGGATCGGTGGCGGGCGAGGAGAAGGTCAGCTGTGCACCGGTGGGGTTGTGCTCGATGTAGAGCGGGTCGACCGTGTCGATGACAAGGGCGAGCCGGTGGCCCTCGGGCACGTCGTAGGCGGTGGAGAACAGTTCCAGATCCACCCCGAAGGCCTGCCCGGGGGTCTTGCCGTGGAAGGTGTACGGGGCGTTGCTGACGAGCTTGCCGACTCCGAGCGGGCCGACGTCGTAGAGGTAGGCGACGAAGGTGCCGTCGCCCTTGGTGGGGGTGACGGTGGTGTGCAGTCTCACGGCCCCGCGGATGCGGCGCTCCTCGTCGTAGCGCCCGGACTGCCAGACCGCGGCGAAGGAGCGGGGGAGGAGGGGGATCGAGGCCATCGGGGGTGTCCTGGCGAACTGGTCCAGGAGGTTGGACAGCAGCAGGATGCCGCCGTTGGCGCCGGAGTCGACGTTGGCGAAGAGGTGCTCGCTGTCGTTGAGGGCGAGCTTCTCGCTGCCGCCGGCGCCGACGGACTTCCAGTCGGGGTACCCCTCGTACCCGTTGTCGCTGCGGGACTTCAGCTGGACCGGGGACTCGCCGTCCACGCCGTTGCGCTCGCCCTTGAGGTGGCGGTCGAACCAGCGCCGGGCGTTGGTCCAGGTGTCGTTGGGCAGGCCGAACAGCCCGGTCGCCTCGGCGGTGGCGTGGTCGCCGGGCCGCAGTTCCAGCCGCTTGGGCCCGGTCAGCCGCTCGAAGAACTTGGTGTACTGGTTCGGCGGGAAGAGGGTGTCGCCCCAGGCGTTGCCGAGGAAGACGGCCGTGCCGTTGGCGTTGAGCCTGTCCACCGAGAAGGCGACCGAGCGCTTCTTCCCCCACTCGATCATCTCCTGCTCCTTGTCCAGCCGGGAGCCGAGGAAGTCGCCGAGTACCTGCTGGAGTTCGGGGCCGGGCCGGCCCGTGAGGGAGCCTGCGGCGCCCAGCATGACGGCGGCCTGCAGGTGCTGGGTGCGCCCCGAGTAGATCGAGTCGATGAGGTCGGCCCAGCCGCTCATCGAGACCACCGCTTTCACGCGGGGGTCGTTCGCGGAGGCCAACAGGCTGATGCCCGCGCCGTACGAGACCCCGCCGAGGCCGATGCGGTCCGGGTCGGCGGCGGTGTGGGCCAGCGCCCAGTCGATGACGGCCGAGACGTCCGCGACGTCCGGGGGGCCGGCCACCTCGATCTGTCCGCCGGAGAGCCAGAAGCCGCGGGAGGTGTAGCTGACCACGACGTAGCCGGAGTCGGCGAGCTTCCTGGCCTGCGCGATGTATTCGATCTGCGGCATGGCCCAGCTGGTGGGGAGCACGATCAGCGGGTACTTCCGGCCGGACTCGGCGGCCGACGGGGAGAACACGTTGCCCTTGAGGGTGATGCCCCCGGAGCCGGGGATGTCGTGGAAGCGCAGCTCCGAAGGGGTGGCGGCGGTGTCCGCCGCGGTGCCGGCCGCAGCCGCCTGGGCCTGGTGGGGGGCCAGGCCCAGGGCGGCTGCCGCCAGCAGGGCCGCCACGGCTGCGGCGGTGGTGGTGCGTTGCATCTGTCGCTCCTCGCGTGCACCGGGGTCGTCAAAGTGACCCGACGGTAACGGGAGGGTATTACCGGTGGTAACCCATCGGTAAGTTACGCGCTGGTAACGATCGATGCACGGGGGGACGGGGAGTGCGGCCGTCCGGTGGATCAGCCGTTCTGCGCAGTGCCCGTCAGCGCGCTCTTGGCCTTCCACTGGTCCCAGGACAGGTTCCACTCGCCGTAGCCGTTGCCGATGTCGGCGTTGCCCTTCGAGCCGCTGCCGACGACCTCGAACGGGTCGCCGATCTGGGACTTGGCGAAGAAGTCCTCGGCGTCGGCGTCGCTCATCCCCACGCAGCCGGAACTGGTGTTGGCGCGGCCGAAGTTGCCGGCGTTCCACGGAGCGGCGTGCGCGTACATGCCCGACCAGGTGAGCCGCATCGAGTAGTCGACCATCTTGTCGTAGGCGTCGTCGAGGCCCACCGTCTGGGAGTCCATCCGGATGGTGCCCTCCTTCGTCATGATCACCATCTTCCCGGACCAGGAGGCCTTCTTGCCGCCGGGAGTGCCGGCGGAGACCGGGATCGTCTTCTGCGCCTGGCCGTCCTCGGTCACCGACATCTTCTTGGTGTCGAGGTTCACCTCGATCCGGCGGTCCTTGCCGATCTTGAACTCGGTGTTGTAGTCCTTCGCGAAGAGGCCGCCGCCCTTGCCGGAGTCCACGCCGTTCAGGTTCATCTCGACCTTCACGTCCGTGCCGGACTTCCAGTAGTCCTTGGGCCGCCAGTCGACGCGGTCGTTGCCCGAGTAGTCCTTGATCCAGCCCCAGGAGCCCTCGGTGTTGTCCGAGGTGGTCACCTTCAGCTGCTTCTCCACCTCGGCCTTGTTCGCCACCGGGTTGTCGAAGACGATCGAGACCGGCATCGCCACGCCCACCGTGCTGCCCTTGGGCACGTTGATCGAGACCTTGTTCACCTTGTCCGCGGCGGAGGTCTTGAACTGCGTCGAGGCGCTCTGGCTCTCGGTGTTCTGCGCCTCGACCTTGTACTCCGCGCCGGGCGCCGCGTTGCGCTCCGAGGTCCAGGTCCTGCCGTCGTCGGATATCTTCCCCGGGAGCTCGGCCCCCTTGGCGTCGGTCACCTTCACCTGGGCCAGCTTGCCCTCGGCGATGGTCACCGTGACGGGCTGGCCCGCCTTCACCTGATCGCCCGTCAGGTTCACCGAGACCGCCATGTCCGCCTTCGGCTTCAGCTCGGCCTCGCCGGTCGAGCCGCCTCCGCTCCCGCCCGAGCATGCGGTCAGCGCGGCGGCCAGAAGTGCGGTGCTCGCCATGGCGGTACGGCGTATGGGGCTCAACGAAGGGTCCCTTCGAGTAGCGGGAAGTGGTGATCGTTCACCGACGTAGATGCGAACGGAACGACTTTAGGTTGCGAAAACCGCCGAAAAGATCCTGCTTTCGTTTGTGACATGGACCGCAGCGAAACGGTCATCGTCCGGTCACAATCGCCGCGCGCCTCGGTCATGGACGGCTGTGAGAGTCCTGTGCATCCCGCTCGCCGGACGAACAGGAAGGCCGTCAGCCGTGTGTGCACTGCTCGTGACCCCCACCCAGCAGGATCAGGACCAGGAGCTCCGGGTGCGCGCCCTGTCCGTCCGGGAATACCGGCAGTTCCTTTCCCGGCACCGCCGGGCCAGCTTTCTCCAGTACCCCTCATGGGCCGACGTAAAGGACCTTTGGCGCGCGGAAAGGGTCGGATGGCACTACCCCGACGGTGAAATGGCCGGCGCCGGCCTCGTTCTCTACCGCCAATTCCCCGGCACCCGCAAATACTTCGCCTACCTCCCCGAGGGACCCGTCGCCGACTGGGCCGACCCGCACCTCGACCGCTGGCTGAACCCGCTGATGCGCCACCTCAAGGCCGCCGGTGCCTTCGCCGTCCGCATCGGCCCCACCCCCGCCTACCGGCGCTGGGACGCGGCCACCGTCAAGTCCGCCACCGGGCCCGGCCGGCAGATATCCGACGTCCTCGCCACCGAGGTGGACCCGGTCGGCGCCGCCCTCGCCGACCGGCTGCGCACCCGGGGCTGGAAGCGCTGCGGCGGCGAGGACGACGGGGACGCCCAGCCCCGCCACGTCTTCCGGGTCCCCCTCGCCGGCCGCACCCCGGGCGACCTGTGGTCCGGCCTCAACCAGGAGTGGCGCCGCAACGTGCGCAAGGCCGACAAGGCCGGAGTGGAGACCGTCCTCGGCAGCGCCGCCGACCTGCCCGAGTTCTACCGGCTGCTGAGGATCACCGAGGAGCGCGACGGCTTCCGGCTCGGCCGCTCCCTCGCGTACTACCAGCAGCAGTACCAGGTCCTCAACGCGGAGGAAACCGGCCGCATGCGGCTCTACCTGGGCATCCACCAGGGCGAGATACTCGCCGCGCACACGATGATCGTCGCCGGCAGCCGGGTCTGGTACCAGACCGGCGCCTCCGCCGACCACCGGCGCGAAGTGCGGCCCAGCAACGCTCTGCAGTGGCGCATGATGTGCGACGCCCACGCCCTCGGAGCGGAGGAATACGACATGCGCGGGGTACCCTCCACCCTCGACCCCGACGAACGCTCTTTCGGACTGCTGCGCTGGAAGCTCGGTACCGGCGGACAGGTCGTCGAGACGCTCGGAGAGTGGGAGACCCCGATGGACGGATACGCCAACACGGCGCTCTACAAGGCGTTCCAGGCCTACCTGGCCCGCCGGTGACGGCCACCGACACCAGACCGGCCGCCGAGGAGACCGGCCGCGGCGCGGCCCCGGGGAACTCCTCGGTGCTGCGCAGCGGCGCGCTCATGGCGGCCGGCTCGATCGTCTCCCGTGCCACCGGTTTCGTCCGCTCCGCCGTCGTCGTCGCGGCCCTGGGCGTCGGACTGCTCGGCGACAGCTACGCCGTCGCCAACACCGTCCCCAACATCCTGTACATGCTGCTCATCGGCGGCGCCCTCAACGCCGTCTTCGTACCCGAGCTGGTCCGCGCCGCCAAGCAGCACCCGGACGGCGGCGCCGCCTACACCGACCGGCTGCTGACCGCCTGCACGGTGGCGCTCGTGGTGCTCACCGCCGTCGCCGTGCTCGCCACCCCGCTGATCGTCGGCGCGTACACCCCCTCCTACACGGGCGCCCAGCAGGGCACCACCGTCGCCCTGGCCCGCTTCTGCCTCCCGCAGATCCTCTTCTACGGGCTCTTCACGCTGCTCGGCCAGGTGCTGAACGCCCGCGGCCGGTTCGGCGCGATGATGTGGACCCCGGTCCTCAACAACTTCGTGGTCATCGGCGTCTTCGGGCTCTTCCTCTACGTCTCCCACGACGCCGCGGACGGCCTGACCGCCGGCGAGACCCGGCTGCTGGGCCTCGGCACCACCGCCGGCATCGTCATCCAGGCCCTCGCCCTGGTCCCCTCGCTGCGCGCCGCCCGCTTCCGCTGGCGCCCCCGCTTCGACTGGCGCGGCAGCGGCCTCACGCGCCCCCTGCGCAACGCCGGCTGGCTGGTCCTGCTCGTGTTCACCAACCAGATCGCCTACTGGGTCGTGACCCGGCTCTCCACCACCGTCGGAGACCTCGCCGGCGGCGCCGGCTACGCCGCCTACAGCAACGCCTACCAGTTGTGGATCGTCCCCCAGGGCATCATCACCGTCTCCCTCGTCACCGCCCTGATGCCCCGGATGAGCTCCGCCGCGAGCGACGGCGACCTCGCCGGCGTCCGCAAGGACGTCTCCTACGCGCTGCGCTCCAGCGCGGCCCTCGTCGTCCCCGCCGCCGTGCTCTTCGCCGCCCTCGCCCCCTGGGTGATCGGCGCCGTCTACGGGTACGGCCGCACCGGCGCCGCCGACGTCGAGGCCATGGCGGGCATGCTGATCGCCTTCGCCCCCGGCCTGGTCGCCTACTCCGCGCAGTACGTGCTCTCCCGCGGCTTCTACGCCCTCTCCGACACCCGCACCGCGTTCTTCCTGAACCTGGTGATCGTCGCGCTGAACGCCGGACTGTCCTACGCCGCCTACCTCCTGCTGCCCCTGCGCTGGGCGGTCACCGGCATGGCGGGAGCCTCCTCGGTCGCCTTCACCGCGGGCGCCGCCGTCACCGCGTACGTCCTCGCGCGGCGGCTCGGCCCGCGCACCGGCACCCGTACCCAGCTGCGCGCCACCGCCCTGCGCACACACCTGCGGCTGCTGGCCGCCTGCGTCCCCGCGGCTGCCGCCGGGTACGCGGCCGCCCGCGCCGCCGGCCCGCTCGGCGACTTCGCGGCGGTCGGGGCGGGAACCGCCGCGCTGCTGCTCGTCGTCGTCCTCCTCGCCGGGCCGCTGCGCCTGACGGAGATCACCGACCAGCTGGCCTCCCTGCGGCGCAGGACGGGCCGATAGCCGGAGGCGGGCCGACGAACCAGCTTGGGATACTGACCGGATGCCACGCGTACTGCTGATCGAGGACGACCCATCCATCCGGGAGGGTGTGGGCCTCGGCCTGCGCCGGCGCGGCCACGAGGTCAGCGCCGCCGAGACCGGGGAGGAGGGGCTCGAGCTGATGGCGGGCTTCCGCCCCGAGCTCGTGCTCCTCGACCTGATGCTGCCGGGGATCAACGGCGTGCAGGTCTGCCGCCGGATCCGCGAGACCAGCCAGGTGCCGATCATCATGCTCACCGCGCGCGGCGACGACTTCGACATAGTCATCGGCCTCGAGGCCGGCGCCGACGACTACATCGTCAAACCCGCCCGCACCGAGGTCATAGAGGCCCGGGTCAAGGCCGTACTGCGCCGGCTCAGCACCCCGGCGGGCAGCCGCCTCGAAGTCGAGCAGCACGGCGAGCTGGCCATCGACCGCTCCGGGCTCACCGTCGCCAAGAACGGCGAGCGCGTCCCCCTCGCCCCCAGCGAGCTCAAGCTCCTGCTGCACCTGTCGGCCTCGCCCGAACAGGTCTTCTCCCGCCAGCAGCTCCTCGAATACGTCTGGGACCACAGCTACCACGCCGACGCCCGGCTCGTGGACGCCTGCGTACGCCGCCTGCGCCACAAGGTCGAGGACCCCGCCCGCAGCCCCCGCTACATCCAGACCGTGCGCGGCTTCGGCTACCGCTTCGGCCCCCTGTAGGCGATCGTGAGACGCACGGCGCCGCTCGGGCTCCGCACCCGGCTGATCGCGGCCTTCCTGCTCGTCGCCGCGATCTGCGCGGGCACCACGGCCGCCCTCACCTACCAGAAGGCGCGCACCGCGATCCTGACCCAGACCCAGGACACCGCCGTGTCCACCCTGCGCGACCAGGTGGAGCAGCAGCAGCTGGAGCTGCCCGTGGACCAGCAGCAACTGCAGCTGAGCGTCGGCGACATCGCCAAGCGCGGCAAACCGCACCCCTGGACGATCTTCGGCGAGTACGGCACCCTGCGCGCCTCCTCCAACGGCACCCCGGCCACCTCCGGCGCGGTCACCGAGGCGCTCCGCCGACGGGTGACCGCCAACCCGCACGGCGCCTTCCAGCGGGTCGAGGACCGCTCCGGCAACCCCTACCTCGTCGTCGGCATGCCGGCCGTGTTCAACCAGGGCGGCGTCCGCCAGGCCACCGGCATCGTCTACTTCGCCACCATGCCGCTCGACGCCGAGGAGGCCACGGTGAAGGCCATGGTCGACGCCGCCCAGCAGGGCGCCGTACCCGGCCTCGCCATCGCCCTGATCCCCGCCCTGCTCGCCGCGCGCAGCGTGCTGCGCCCGGTACGGGACATGCGCCGCGCCGCCCAGCGGCTCGGCCGGGGCCGCCTGGACACCCGTATCGAGGTCAGGGGCGCCGACGAGCTCGCCGGACTCGCCCGCACCTTCAACGAGACGGCCCGCGCCCTCGAACAGTCCGTGGCCGAACTCCAGGAGGCGGAGGCCCGGGCCCGCCGGTTCGCCGCCGACGTCTCGCACGAACTGCGCACCCCGCTCGCAGGCATGCTCGCCGTCACCGAGGTCCTCGACGAGGACGCCGAGCACCTCGATCCGGACACCGCGAAGGCCCTGCGGCTGGTCAGCGCCGAGACCGGGAAACTCGCCGTCCTCGTCGAGGACCTGATGGAGATATCCCGCTTCGACGCCCGCGCCGCCGAGCTCAACCTGGACGACGTGGACCTGGCCGAAGCCATCGGCAAGACCCTGGAGCGCCGGCACTGGGACGACGGCCGCGTGGTCATCGTCACCGATCTGCCCCCCGAGGTCCGCGCCCGGCTGGACCCGCGCCGCTTCGACGTGGTCCTCGCCAACCTCGTCGGCAACGCCCTCAGGCACGGCGGCGCCCCCGTGCGCGTCACCGTGGGGACCGGCCCCGGTCCGGACGGCGAGGGCGACCGGCTGCTCATCGAGGTCGCCGACAGCGGACCCGGTATCGCCCCGGAGGTGCTCCCGCACATCTTCGACCGCTTCTTCAAGGCGGACGCGGCCCGCACCCGCTCGGCGGGCAGCGGCCTCGGCCTCGCCATCACCCAGGAGAACGTACGCCTGCACGGCGGCACCCTCCGCGCGGGCAACGGGCCCGCCAACGGAGCGGTCTTCACCCTCGACATGCCCCTGGAGGCCCGCGCATGAGCACGACCCGGGGACGGTCGGCGGCCGCCGCGGCGGCCCTGCTGAGCCCGCTGCTGCTCGCCGGATGCGGGATCAAACCCACCGCGCCGGTCGACAGCGGCTCCGCCGCCACCGTGACCGTGCCCGTCCCCGCGGGCTCCGCCGTGCTCTACTTCGTCTCGCCGGACGGCCATCTCGTACCGTCCCCGCAGCGGGACGTACCCGGGCTGGCCCCGCTCCAGGCGCTCAACCGGCTGCTCGACGGCCCCGGCGAGCGGGAGCTCGCGGCCGGCCTCACCACCCAGGTGCCCTCCACGCACGGCAAACGCCTGGAGTCCTCGGCGGTCTCCTTCCCGCAGCGCGACGTGATGCGCGTCCAGCTGCCGTTCCCGGCCGCGGACCTGACGTCGACCGCCCGGCGCCAGCTGGTGTGCACCCTCGTCTCCACCGGCGGCCGGGAGGACCGGTTCACGGTCGCCCTCAAGGGGACCGAACCGGCCCTCGACCTCGAGCCCGTCGGGTGCCAGGGCATCGGCGAACGCCCCCTTGCGTAGCGGCCCGCCAGGCCCCCACCGTGGTCCCATGGATCATGCCGGTGACGTTCCCGACGTCTTCGACCCCCGCGTCTACGCCGCGGGCGTCCCCCACGACCGGTACCGGCTGCTGCGCGAGCGGCATCCGGTGGCCTGGCAGGACGAGCCCGAGATCCAGGGCTGGCCCGCGGGCCCCGGCTTCTGGGCGGTCACCCGGCACGCCGACGTCGTGTCCGTCCTGCGCGACCACCGCACGTACTCCTCCTGGCTGGGCGCCACCCAGATCCGCGACCCCGACCCGGCCGACCTGCCCTTCCTGCGCAGCACCATGCTCAACCAGGACCCGGGCAGGGCCTGCGGGGACCACGGCCGGCTGCGGCGCCTGGTCTCCCGCGCCTTCACCCCCGCCCGCGTCGACGCCTTCGCCGGGCGGGTACGGGAGCGCGCCCGGAGCCTGCTCGCCGCCGCCCGGGACGGGGCCGAGGACGGCACCGCCGACCTCGTGCGCACCGTCACCGACGAGTACGCGCTGCTCAACCTGACCGACCTGCTGGGCGTCCCGCCCGCCGACCGGGACCTGCTGCTGGAGTGGACCGTACGGATCATCGGCTACCAGGATCCCGAGGACGCGCCCGCGCCGCGGCTCGGCCCCGACGGCAAGCCGGTCAACCCGCGCTCCCCGGCGCTGCTCGGCGAGATGTTCGGCTACGCCCGCGAACTGGCCGCCCACAAGCGCGCGCACCCCGGCGACGACGTGATGACCTCCCTCGCCCACGCCGGACTGGACCCGGCCGAGCTGGAGATGTTCTTCTTCCTGCTCACCGTCGCGGGCAACGACACCGTGCGCGGCGCGGCCCCCGGCGGCCTGCTCGCACTGGCCCGCGACCCGGACGCGTACCGGACGCTCGCCGGCGGCCTGGTCCCGCGGGACCGCGCCGTCGACGAACTCCTGCGCGTCCACCCGCCGGTGCTCAGCTTCCGCCGGACCGCCGCGGCCGACACCGAACTGGCCGGGCAGCGGATCCGGGCCGGGGACAAGGTCGTGGTCTTCCACGCCTCCGCCAACCACGACGAGCGCGTCTTCACCGACCCCGCGGTACTGGACCTGGGCCGGGCGCCCAACCCGCACGTCTCCTTCGGCGACGGCCCGCACGTCTGCCTGGGCGCCCACTTCGCCCGGCTCCAACTGCGCGTCTTCTACGAGGAGTGGTGCGCCGCCATGCCCGCGCCCGAACTCGCGGGGCCGCCGCGGCGGCTGGTCTCCAACTTCATCAACGGGATCACACGGCTGCCGCTGCGGGTGTCCGGGCGGCCCGGGTGACGTCCGCCACCAGCTCCGTCACATCGGGGCCGTAGGCGTCGGAGTTGACCACCTTCAGCAGCACGCAGAAGGACTCGGCGCCGTACTCGCGGGCCAGCTCGCGGTGGTGCCGGGCGAGGTAACGGGCCGCGGCCTGGTTGCTGTTGGCGGTCTGCCCCGACAGCAGGAACACCGGCCGGGAGCCCCGCCCCGTCGTCAGCCGGGCCAGCAGCACGTACTCGGCCAGCCCCTTCTCCCAGCGGTACACCTCCCCGCCCACGCTGATCGCGCCCCGGTCCGGCCCCGGCTCGCCGGAGACGTCGACCCGCACCCCCGGGAGCATGGAGGACAGGTGCGCCGTCGTCCGGGTGTTGGAGACCGGCCCGCCGACACAGAACTCGGCCCGCTCGCCGAAGCCCTGCCGGGCCGCGTCGTGCGTGACGATCTGCACGGTCGCCCCGCAGTCCCTGATCAGGGAGGAGATCTCCAGCAGGGCGAAGGCGTCGTTGCGGTGCAGCGAGGAATCGGTGCCGCCCATCTGCCGGTTGACCACGAACAGGCAGTCGGACCCGGTCGGCAGCCCGAAGAAGGCCTGCTTGCGCCGGAGCGCGCGGCGCCACTGGTAGGTCCGGGTGAACCAGCCGAACCCGCCGCTGAGGGCGGTGGCTATCACCCCGAGCACGATGTTGCGCACGTCATCGTTCATGCGCGGGATGCTAGGCCATCCGGTCCCGGGGTTCACCGGCCGGTGCCCGCTCTCTCGGAGGGCGGCCCGCGCGCGTGCGGGCGGCGCCCGCCGCGGCGTGATGCCTGACGGGGCGACAGGGAGGCGGCTAGGCTCGGCGCACGTTGCCGATGGAGGTTCGGATGCCCCGTTTCGCCCGCCCGTTACCGCTCCTGGCCCTCACAGCCGCACTCGTCTCGACCGGGGCCGCCGCCCCGCCGGGCACCGCCACCCCGCCCAAGGTGCCCGTGGCCGCGGGCTACGGCGGGGCCGTCGCCAGTGTCGACGCCGACGCCTCCGCGGCCGGGATCGCCGTGCTGCGCTCCGGCGGCAACGCCGTGGACGCGGCCGTCGCCACCGCCGCCGCGCTCGGGGTCACCGAGCCCTACTCGGCGGGCATCGGCGGAGGCGGCTACTTCGTCTACTACGACGCCGCGTCCCGTCGCGTGCACACCATCGACGGCCGCGAGACCGCCCCCGCGACCGCCACCGCCGAGCTGTTCCAGGAGAACGGCCGGCCCATCCCCTTCGCCGAGGGCCAGACCAGCGGCCGCGGGGTCGGCGTCCCCGGCACCCCCGCCACCTGGAAGAGCGCCCTCGACTCCTGGGGCACCCGCCCGCTGCACCGGCTGCTGAAGCCCGCCGAGAAGCTGGCCCGCGACGGGTTCACGGTCGACGCCACCTTCCGCGCCCAGACCGAGGCCAACGAGGCCCGGTTCCGGGACTTCCCGGACACCCGGGAGCTGTTCCTGCCCGGCGGCGCCCTGCCGGTGGTCGGATCCACCTTCAAGAACCCGGACCTGGCCGCCACATACGCGGAACTCGCCCGCAAGGGCACCGGCGCGCTCTACCGGGGGCCGATCGCCGAGGACATCGTGCGGACCGTCCGCAAGCCGCCGGTGGACCCCGCGGCCACCCGCAACGTCAGGCCCGGCGACCTGACCGCCGCGGACCTGCGCGCGTACGGGACCAAGCGGCAGGAGCCGACCCGGATCGGCTACCGGGGCCTTGACGTCTACAGCATGGCTCCCTCCTCCTCCGGCGGCACCACCGTCGGCGAGGCGCTGAACATCCTGGAACGCACCGACCTCTCGCGGCTGTCCGAGGCCCAGTACCTGCACCGCTTCATCGAGGCGTCGCGGATCTCCTTCGCCGACCGGGGGCGCTGGGTCGGCGACCCGGCCGCCGAGGACGTGCCGACGAGGGAACTGCTCTCCCAGCGGTTCGCCGACTCGCGCGCCTGCCTGATCGACCCCGACCGGGCGCTGACCAGTCCGCTGGCCCCCGGGGACCCGCGCCGTCCGGAGCCCTGCGCCACCACCGGCCAGGCGGCGCCGACCACCTACGAGGGGGAGAACACCACCCACCTGACGGTCGCCGACCGCTGGGGCAACGTGGTGTCCTACACCCTGACCATCGAGTCCACCGGCGGCAGCGCGATCACCGTTCCGGGCCGCGGCTTCCTGCTCAACAACGAGCTGACGGACTTCTCCTTCGCCCCGGCCGCGCCCGGCGTCCCGGACCCGAACCTGCCCGGTCCCGGCAAGCGGCCTCGGTCGTCCATGTCGCCGACGATCGTGCTCGAACACGGGCGGCCGGTGCTCGCCCTGGGCTCCCCGGGCGGCGCCACCATCATCACCACCGTCCTGCAGACCCTGACCGGCCACCTGGACCGGGGGCTGCCGCTGGTCGACGCGATCGCCGCGCCGCGCGCCAGCCAGCGCAACCAGACCACCACCGAGCTGGAGCCGGGGCTGTGGAACAGCCCGGTCCGGGCGGAACTGGAGGCGCTCGGCCAGGGCTTCCGGCAGAACCCCGAGATCGGCGCGGCGACGGCTGTGCAGCGGCTGCCGGACGGACGCTGGCTCGCGGCGGCGGAGACCAGCCGCCGGGGCGGCGGCTCGGCGATGGTGGTCCACCCGCACGGCAGGCCGTAGGCAGGGGAGGCACCCCGGGACGGCTCAGGGAGCGGTGAGGATCCTCGGGCCGTCCGCGGTGATCGCGACCGTGTGCTCCGCGTGCGCGGCGCGGCTGCCGTCGGTGGTGCGCAGGGTCCAGCCGTCCCCGTCGCAGGTGTAGTCGTCGGTGCCGCCCGCGGTCAGCATCGGCTCGATCGCGAGCACCATGCCGGGGCGCAGCTTCATGCCGCGCCCCGGCGGGCCCTCGTTGGGCACGCCCGGGTCCTCGTGCATACGGCGGCCGATGCCGTGGCCCGCGAAGCCGTCGGGGATGCCGTAGCCGGCGGCGCGGCAGACCGTGCCCACCGCGTGGGCGATGTCGCCGATCCGGTTGCCGGGCACGGCCGCCGCGATGCCGGCGGCCAGGGCCGCCTCGGCCGTCTCGATGAGCCGCAGGTCGGCGGGGCGGGGCCGGCCGACGGTGAACGTGACCGCCGCGTCGCCGACCCAGCCGCCGAGCCGGGCCCCGCAGTCGATGCTGACCAGGTCGCCGTCGCGCAGCCGGTAGGGGCCGGGGATGCCGTGCACGATGGCGTCGTTGACCGAGGCGCAGATCACGGCGGGGAAGGGCACCGGCGCGAACCGCGGCCGGTAGCCGAGGAAGGGAGAGGCCGCGCCCGCCTCCCGGAGTACGGCGCGGGCCACCGTGTCCAACTCCGCCAGGGAAAGCCCGACCCGCGCGGCCTCCCGTACGGCCGCGAGGGCATGGGCGACGACGCGGCCGGCGGCGCGCATCTCGTCGATCGACTGGTCCGTCTTGAGTTCCACCATGCCAATAACTATACCGGTATAACTATAACGGGATACTTATTGGCGGGCGGGGTAGGATGAGGGCATGGTCCGCACCCCCCTGACCCCCGAAGAGCGCGAGCGCGGTGAGCGGCTGGGCGCACTGCTGCGCGAAGCCCGCGGCGCGCGCAGCATGGTCGAGATCGCGGCGGGAGCCGGGCTGTCGGCCGAGACGCTCCGCAAGATCGAGACCGGCCGCGCGCCGACCCCCGCCTTCTTCACGGTGGCGGCCCTCGCCGGGGTCCTCGGGCTCTCCCTGGACGAGGTGCTGCGCCGCTGCGCCCCCGCGCCGCTGCCCGTACCGGCCTGAGAACACCCGCCTGCGGGGAGTGTCCGGCGGCCGAACGGCCCAAGGGGCGGTGCGGTCGGCGGGGCGCGGGGCAAGCGTGAGGGCGTGTCAGCCACCAACGCATCCCAGCGACTCGGCTTCGGACTCCTCGGCGCGCTCCTGGCGGGAGGCCTGCTGCTGGCGGCCTGCGCCGCGCCCGACGACCGGGCTTCGCCGTCGGGCGCGCCCGGCGCGAGCGCGCGCGACCGGTAGCCGGCGGGCCGCCGCGGGCGGACCCCGGCGGAGTCGTACGCCGGGCAGGACCTAGTGCTGTGGCCGGGCCCCGGTGATCCTTTCCGGCCCCAGCACTAGGGTTCCGGCATGGACCTCGCAGAGCTGGGCAGGGCGCGCTACGTCAGTCTCACCACCTTCCGCAAGGACGGCACGCCCGTGGCGACGCCGGTGTGGGCGGTGGCCGACGGCGCGGAGCTGTACGTGTGGACGCGCAGCGATTCGTGGAAGGTCAAGCGGATCCGCAACAACGGGCGGGTCACCGTCACGGCCTGTGACGTGCGCGGACGCGTGGTGGAAGAGGCGCCCGTGCACGAGGGTGAGGCCCGGCTGCTCGAGGAGGCGGGCCTGAAGCGGGTGCGCGGGCTCATGCTGCGCAAGTACACCTGGCAGTTCTGGGCGGTGGACGTGCCGGCGATGCTGGCGCGGCGCGGGAAGCGGCCGCACACCGCGATCGCCGTCAAGCTTTGAGGTGCCCGTAGTCCGCCCGTAACACGGGTGGGATCCAATGCCGCCATGGAGACCGCGACTTCGCTGGTGATCGGTCAACTCGCCGAGTACCTCCGGGGGTTGACCCAGAGGCTGGATCCCGGGGCGGGCTGGTACGGGGAGTTCCTGCGCCGGGATCCGGAGGGGGTGCGGGCTTGTCTCGAGGGGGCCGCGATGCCCCCGTGGGACGTGGTGGAGTCGCTCCTGCGGGATCTGGCGGCGGCGCGTGGCGAGGAGCTCGCGGCGCGGGAGAGGGGGTACGCGGCCCGGCTGCGGGCCCACGCGGTCACCGCGTGGGACGGGCTGCCGGGCGGCGCGGAGCGGCTCCGGGCCGAGTGCGCGGAGGCGGTCGCGCAACGGGCCGCCGCGGGGGAGGCCGTGCGGAGCCTGACGGTCCGGCTCGGCCGCGCCGGTGGCCCGGCGGAGGCGGATGCCCTTGCCCGGGAGCTCTCGTGGGCCCACGACGACGCGGCCCGCGCCACGGCCCGCCACGCGGACCTGACCATCCGCCTGTCGGCCCACGGGCCCGCCGCCGACGCCCCGCGATCCCCCTTCCCCGGCCTCCCCAGCCGGCGCACCACGCCCCCCGCCGCCGACGCCCCGCGATCCCCCTTCCCCGGCGTCCCCAGCCGGCGCACCACGCCCCCCGCCGCCGCGTCCGGCCCGCCCACGGGGCCCCCGCCGCTGCCCCCGCCCACCCCGACCTCGCCACGCCCCCACACCGACGCCCCGCCGCCGACCCCTGCGCAGCCCAAGGCCGGGCCCGCTCCCGAGGCCGGAACTCCGCCCCGCGCCCAGGCCTCGGCATGGCCCCACGCCGAGGCGGCGGCGCCAGCCCGCGGGGAGGCCCCGTCCTGGCCCCCCGCCGAGGGTCCGCCTCCGGCCCGCGCCCAGGCTTCGGCGTGGCCACCCGCCGAGGGTGCCGCGGCGGGCGGGATCGGGGGCGGCGGCGCGGACCGGCGGGAGCCCGTCGGGCGGGCCGAGGGGCGGTGGTTGCGGGGGCGGCGGGGCGGGGGCGCCCGGTATGCCGGGATGGCGGGCGGCGGGGCGCAGGGCTTCGTGCCGCCGCCGGGGCAGCCGGCCGCGCCGGACGGGGCGGGCTACGGCGTGCCCGCGCCGCGCGGGGCCCGGTTCGGGTGGGCGGCGGCGGAGCCGGAAGCCCCCGCCCCGGCCGCGGCCCCGCCGGCGGGGGACCCGTTCGCGCAGCCCCCGGCAGGGGACGCGCGGGCGGCCGTCGGGGAGTTGGCCGCGCTGCGCGCGCAGGGCCGCGGCGGCGAGGCCCACGCCCTGCTCTGCGCGGTCGCGGCCTGGCCCGCGGAGCAACTGCCCGGCCTCGCCGACCGACTGGCCCGCGCCGGGCTCGCGGCCGACTGGGCCACCCTGCTGTGGGAGGCGGCCTCGCTGCCGCCCGACCGGCTCGCCGCGGCCGCGGCCGCCCTCGGCGCGGCCGGCCGCGAGGCCGACTGCGACCGCCTGCTGCGCCAGGGCGCGGCCCGCCCCACCGCCGAGGTCGCCGACGCGGCGCTCGCCCTCGGCGCCTCCGGCCGGACCCGCGAGGCCGACAGCCTGCTCGGCGCCTTCGTCCGGGTCCGCACCGCGGAGGAGGCCGCCGCCCTCGCCCGCCGGGACCCGCGGTGGTTCACCCCGCGGCTGCTCCAGGCGGCCGCGGAGACCTCCGCGACCCACCACCGGGACCTGGTCCACGCACTCCGCCTGGCCGGCCTCGCCCCGGCGTAAACCGCCCGCCACCTGACCGCAATCGACCGCGGTGCGACATAACTTGATCGACTACTCCAACCGCGCAACGCGGTCTTGCCCCACGCTGTGACGAGGCCTACGTTCTACTCCCTACGGACACCGTCTACGTGCGTAGAACCCGGCGTTCCCGTCGCGAGGAGCAGCTCATGGCCCAAGTCGTCCGCGCCGCGCTGGTCCAGGCCACCTGGACCGGCGACACCGAATCGATGATCGCCAAACACGAGGAGCACGCACGGCGGGCCGCCGCCCAGGGCGCGCGGATCATCGGCTTCCAGGAGGTGTTCAACGCCCCCTACTTCTGCCAGGTCCAGGAGCCCGAGCACTACCGCTGGGCCGAGGCCGTCCCGGACGGCCCGACCGTCCGCCGCATGCAGGACCTCGCCCGCGAGACCGGCATGGTCATCGTCGTCCCGGTCTTCGAGCTGGAGAGCGAGGGCTTCTACTACAACACCGCGGCCGTCATCGACGCCGACGGCAGCTACCTCGGGAAGTACCGCAAACACCACATCCCGCAGGTCAGGGGCTTCTGGGAGAAGTACTACTTCCGCCCGGGCAACCTCGGCTGGCCCGTCTTCGACACCGCCGTCGGCCGTGTCGGCGTCTACATCTGCTACGACCGCCACTTCCCGGAGGGCTGGCGCCAACTGGGCCTGGCCGGAGCCCAGCTCGTCTACAACCCCTCCGCCACCCACCGCGGCCTGTCCGCGTACCTCTGGCAGCTGGAACAGCCGGCCGCGGCCGTCGCCAACGAGTACTTCATCGCCGCGATCAACCGCATCGGCCAGGAGGAGTACGGCGACAACGACTTCTACGGCACCAGCTACTTCGTGGACCCGCGCGGCCAATTCGTCGGGGAGCCGGCCAGCGACAAGGAGGAGGAACTCCTCGTCCGCGACCTCGACTTCGACCTGATCAAGGAGGTCCGCGACCAGTGGGCCTTCTACCGCGACCGCCGCCCCGACGCCTACGGAGGGCTCGTACAGCCGTGACCAACCCGATGCCCCTGCACAGCCGCCACGCCGCCGTCCTGCCCGACTGGCTCGCGCTCTACTACGGCCGCCCCGTCGAACTCACCCACGGCGAGGGCCGGCACGTGTGGGACGCCGACGGCAACCGCTACCTCGACTTCTTCGGCGGCATCCTCACCACGATGACCGCCCACGCCCTGCCCGAAGTGACCAAGGCCGTCTCCGAACAGGCCGGTCGGATCATCCACTCCTCCACCCTGTACCTGAACCGCCCCATGATCGAGCTGGCCGAGCGGGTCGCCGCGCTCTCCGGCATCCCCGACGCCCGGGTCTTCTTCACCACCTCGGGCACCGAGGCCAACGACACCGCGCTGCTGCTCGCGACGACGTACCGCCGCTCCAACCAGATCCTGGCGATGCGCAACAGCTACCACGGCCGGTCCTTCTCCACCGTGTCCGTCACGGGCAACCGGGGTTGGTCCCCGACCAGCCTCTCGCCGCTCCAGACGTACTACGTCCACGGTGCCGTCCGCACCCGCGGCCCCTTCGCGGACCTCGGCGACACCGCCTTCACCGCGGCGGCCGTCGCCGACCTCGAGGACGTCCTCGGCCAGGCCCGCGGGGGAGTGGCCGCGCTCATCGCCGAGCCGATCCAGGGCGTCGGCGGGTTCACCTCCCCGCCCGACGGCCTCTACGGGGCCTTCCGCGAGGTCCTGGACCGGCACGGCGTCCTGTGGATCAGCGACGAGGTGCAGACCGGCTGGGGCCGCACCGGCGAGCACTTCTGGGGCTGGCAGGCCCACGCCCAGAACGGCCCGCCGGACATCCTCACCTTCGCCAAGGGCATCGGCAACGGCATGTCGGTGGGCGGGGTCGTGGCCCGCGCCGAGGTGATGAACTGCCTGGACTCCAACTCCATCTCCACCTTCGGCGGTTCCCCCGTCACCATGGCGGCCGGCCTCGCCAACCTCACCTACCTGCTGGAGCACGACCTCCAGGGCAACGCCCGCCGCGTCGGCGGCCTCCTCCTGGAGCGGCTGCGCGCCATCGCCGCCCACGTGCCCGCCGTACGGGAGGTCCGCGGCCGGGGCCTGATGGCCGGACTGGAACTGACCAGGCCCGGCACCGACCAGGCCGACCCGGACGCCGCCGCGGCGGTACTGGAGGCCGCCCGCGCCGGCGGTCTGCTCATCGGCAAGGGCGGCGGCCACAACACCAGCGTGCTGCGCATCGCCCCGCCGCTCTCCCTCACCGTCGCGGAGGCGGAAGAGGGCGCCGAGATCCTCGAACAGGCTTTGCGCACCATCCAGTAGGGGGACGTACATGAGCATCCGCACCCTGATCAGCGGCGGCCTCGTCGTCACCGCCTCCGACGAACTGCACGCGGACGTCCTCGTCGAGGACGGCCGCGTGGCGGCCCTCGCCGCGCACGGTTCGGCGGCCGCCGCGGCCTGGACGGCCGACCGTACGATCGACGCGAGCGGGAAGTACGTGATCCCGGGCGGGGTCGACGCGCACACCCACATGGAGCTGCCCTTCGGCGGCACCTCCGCCTCGGACACCTTCGAGACCGGCACCCGGGCCGCCGCCTGGGGCGGCACCACCACCATCGTCGACTTCGCCGTGCAGAGCGTGGGCCACGCCCTGCGCGAGGGCCTCGACACCTGGTACGACAAGGCCGACGGCAAGTGCGCCATCGACTACGCCTTCCACATGATCCTCTCGGACGTCAACGAGGGCACCCTCAAGGAGATGGACCTGCTGGTCGGGGAGGGGGTCACCTCCTTCAAACTGTTCATGGCCTACCCGGGCGTCTTCTACAGCGACGACGGGCAGATCCTGCGGGCCATGCAGCGGGCCTCCGGCAACGGCGGGCTGATCATGATGCACGCCGAGAACGGCATCGCCATCGACGTGCTCGTCGAACAGGCCCTGGCCCGCGGGGAGACCGACCCCCGCCACCACGGCGAGGTCCGCAAGGTGCTCCTGGAGGCGGAGGCCACCCACCGGGCCATCCAGCTCGCCCGGGTCGCGGGCTCCCCCCTGTACGTGGTCCACGTCTCGGCGGAGGAGGCGGTCGCCGAGCTGGCCGGCGCACGCGACAAGGGCCTGCCCGTCTTCGGGGAGACCTGCCCGCAGTACCTCTTCCTGTCCACCGACAACCTCGCGGAGCCCGACTTCCAGGGCGCCAAGTACGTGTGCTCCACCCCGCTCCGGCCGCGCGAGCACCAGGCGGCGCTGTGGCGGGGGCTGCGGACCAACGACCTCCAGGTGGTCTCCACCGACCACTGCCCCTTCTGCTTCCGGGGCCAGAAGGAACTGGGCCGCGGGGACTTCTCCAAGATCCCGAACGGGCTGCCGGGGGTGGAGAACCGGATGGACCTCCTCCATCAGGCGGTGCTGGACGGGCACATCAGCCGCCGGCGCTGGATCGAGATCGCCTGCGCCACCCCGGCCCGGATGTTCGGGCTCTACCCGCAGAAGGGCACCATCGCGCCGGGCTCCGACGCCGACATCGTCCTCTACGATCCGCACGCCGAGCAGGTCATCTCCGCCGAGACGCACCACATGAACGTGGACTACTCGGCGTACGAGGGCAGGCGGATCACCGGACGCGTCGACACCGTGCTCTCGCGCGGCGAACTCGTCATCGACCGGCGCGAGTACGCCGGCCGGCCCGGCCACGGCGTCTTCCTCCCCCGCTCCACCTGCCAGTACCTGTAAGCCCGTAAGGAGCCGCCCGTATGGACTTCGGCCTCGTCCTGCAGACCGACCCGCCCGCCTCACAGGTCGTCAGCCTCATGCGCCGTGCCGAGCGCAACGGCTTCCGCTACGGCTGGACCTTCGACTCCGCCGTGCTCTGGCAGGAGCCCTTCGTCGTCTACAGCCAGATCCTGGAGCACACCCGGGAGATGCACGTCGGCCCGATGGTCACCAACCCGGGCACCCGCACCTGGGAGGTCACCGCCTCCACCTTCGCCACGCTCAACGACATGTTCGGCAACCGCACCGTGTGCGGGATCGGCCGCGGGGACTCGGCGATGCGGGTCGCCGGGCGCGCCCCGAACACCCTGGCCCGGCTCGGCGAGGCCATCGACGTCATCCGCGACCTCGCCGAGGGCCGTGAGGCGCAGGTGGACGGCAAGCCGCTGCGGATCCCGTGGGTCCGGGACGGGAAACTGCCCGTCTGGATGGCCGCGTACGGGCCGAAGGCCCTGGCCCTGGCCGGGCAGAAGGCCGACGGGTTCATCCTCCAGCTCGCCGACCCGTACCTCACCGAGTGGATGGTCGGGTCGGTCCGCCAGGCCGCCGCGGAGGCCGGCCGGGACCCGGCGGAGATCACCATCTGCGTGGCGGCCCCCGCGTACGTGGGCGACGACCTCGCCCACGCCCGCGACCAGTGCCGGTGGTTCGGCGGCATGGTCGGCAACCACGTCGCCGACCTGGTCTCCCGCTACGGCGAGCACTCGTCGATGGTCCCCGAGGAGCTGACCGAGTACGTCAAGTCCCGCCAGGGCTACGACTACAGCCACCACGGGCGCGCGGGGAACCCGTCGGCGGACTTCGTGCCCGACGAGATCGTCGACCGCTTCTGCCTGCTGGGCCCGCCCGAGGCCCACATCGAGAAGCTCCGGGCGCTGCGCGCCCTCGGCGTCGACCAGTTCGCCGTCTACGACATGCACGACGCGAAGGAGGCCACGATCGACGCATACGGCGAGCACGTCATCCCGGCGCTCCGCTGACTCCCGGCGGAGTTGTGAGTCGAGCAGGCCCACCACGAAGATCAGGGTCTGCCCCGCCGGGATCAAAGGTGAGGCGGACTGGTTCCCGTGCGGGGACGGCCGCGTTACCGAGGATGCGGAGGTCGTTCGAGCAGGCGCCGCATCGTCTCCGCCGCCCGCACGGACGCGTCGGCGCAGCAGTTGTTGAACAGGGCGTGCACGGAGCCGGCCTGTCGTGCCATGGACCGCAGGCGTGCGGCCCAGGGGGCCAGTTCGGCCTCCGTGTAGGTGTGGCGGTACGCGGCCTCCTTGCTGCCGGGGCCGGAGGAGCCCCATGCGGGGCTGCGCCCGTGGAAACGGACGACGGCCAGCTCCGGTGTGGTGACGGCCGTGACCGGGGGAACGGACGAAGGCAGACCCTGGGCGGTGTCGACGGCGACGGCCGCCGCCCCGCACCGGGTCAGGAACCCGGCGGTCGCGGCCCGCCGCCGCTCGCTCCACCACTCGGGGTGGCGGAACTCCACTGCCACCGGCCAGCCCTCGGCCCGCCCGACGCTCTCCTCGACCAGTTGCTCGCCCCGCGCACCGGGAGCCAGCGAGGGCGGGAACTGGAACAGCAGGGTCCCCAGCCGTCCGCTCTCGCGCAAGGGTTCCAGGGCGCTGCTGAACCGCTGCCACACCTCCTTCAGCAGCGCGGGGTCGGCGCGTACCCGAGCGGGGGCGTCCCCTCCCCGCAGGTCGGCGGGGAGCGCTGCGGTCCGGGTGGGATGGCCGGTGAGCAGGGAGAAGGCCTTCACGTCGAACCGGAAGCCGGGCGGGGTCCGCTCGGCCCACAGCACGCTGTTGCGCAGGCTCGGCATCCCGTAGTAGGTGGAGTCCACCTCGACGACCGGGAAGCGGGAGGCGTAGTACCTGAGCCGTCCCTCCGCGTCACGCTGCCCGGCCGGGTACCACCCCCCGGCGACCAGTGACGGATCCGTCCACGAACACGTGCCCACCGAGATGTCACCCATGGCGACGCGGATACCCCGCCCGGCCCGGCGCTATCGGCCGTCACCGGGTCGCCATCCCGCGCACGCTCCGCCGTCACCGGGGCCGGTGGGCTTTGTCGGTCCGGCGTGATGTGATGGGCGCATGATCGATGAGTTCCTTACCCATGGCCTGTCCGACGTGGAAGAGGCCGTCCGCAAAGCGGCGGCGATCGAGATCATGCCGAGGTTCCGGCAGCTCGCCGACCACGAGGTCGACGAGAAGAGCGGACCGCACGACCTGGTGACGGTGGCCGACCGCAAGGCCGAGGAGCACCTCACGGCCTCGCTCACGCGGCTGCTCCCCGGCTCGGCCGTGGTGGGCGAGGAGGCCGTGCACGCCGACCCGACCGTGTACGGGGCGCTGCGCGCCGACGCCCCGGTGTGGATCGTGGACCCGGTCGACGGCACCCGGCAGTTCGTCTCCGGCGACCCGGCCTTCTGCACCCTGGTCGCCCTGGCCCACCGCGGGGAGATCCTCGCCTCCTGGACCTTCGCCCCGGCGCTGGAGGAGATGGCCACCGCCGTGCGCGGGCAGGGCGCCTTCGCGGGCGGGGAGCGCATCCTCAGCGGCTCGCCCGAGCCGGGCGCGGAGCTGCGGGTCGCCATGGCGCACCCCCTGTACACCTCCGAGGAGGACAAGCGGACCCTGGGCCGCCTGGAGGTGCCGGGCGTGGCGGCCAGGCCCTGCGGATCGGCCGGCCTGGAATACCTGAAGGTGGCCCGCGGCGAGATGGACGCCCTGGCCTTCACCTGGCCCTCGGCCTGGGACCACGCGGCCGGGCTGCTGCTGGTCGCCGAGGCCGGCGGGACGCAGAGCACCGTTGACGGTGTCCCCTTCCGGGTGGACCGGGACAACGCGCTGCCGTTCGCCGTCGGACGTGACGAGGCCACGACGGTCCGCATCCGGGACCTGCTGCGCGGCCAGTGCGAAGAGCGGGCCTGACCGGCGCCCTTTCGACGACAGGGCCCGGTGCCGTGACCAGCGGCAGGTCGGGCCGGAATATCCTGGGGGCGGTGGCGCCCCCGGACGAAGGAGTCGCAAGTGCCGTCGATTCTCGATGCGGTCGTGGTGGGGGCGGGGCCCAACGGGCTGACGGCCGCCGTCGAACTCGCCCGGCGGGGGTTCTCGGTGGCCCTCTTCGAAGCCGCGGACACGGTGGGCGGCGGGGCGCGGACCGAGGAGCTCACCCTCCCCGGCTTCCGCCACGACCCCTGCTCGGCGGTACACCCGCTCGGCGTAAGCTCCCCGGTCTTCGCGACGATGCCGCTGAAGCGGTACGGGCTGGAGTGGCTGCACCCCCCGCTGCCCATGGCGCACCCCTTCGACGACGGTACGGCGGCCGTCCTGTCCCGCTCGGTCGCCGAGACGGCGGCGTCCTTCGGGCCGCGTGACGCCGGGGCGTACCGGCGCCTCGTCGAGCCGTTCCTCGGCCGGTGGGACACCCTGGCCCGGGACTTCATGTCCCTGCCCGCCACCGCGCTGCCCCGCGACCCCGTCACCCTCGCCCGCTTCGGGCTCGCCGGGCTGCCGCCCGCCACCTGGCTGCTGCGCCGCTTCCGCGACGAGCGGGCCCGCGCGCTGTTCGCCGGGCTGGTGGCGCACGTCATCGCCCCGCTCGACGGGATCGCCACCAGCGCCGTGGGCCTCGTCTTCGCCCTGGCCGCGCACGCGGGCGGCTGGCCGATGCCGCGCGGCGGCTCGCAGGCGGTCTCCGACGCCCTCGCCGCGTACCTGCGCGACCTCGGCGGCTCCGTCCACACCGGTTTCGAGGTCAAGCGGCTCGACGACCTCCCGCCCGCCCGCGCCTACGTCTTCGACACCTCGCCGACCGCGCTGGCCCGCATCGCCCGTCTGGGCCGCGCCTACGACGGCTACCGGTACGGCGCCTCCGTGTACAAGATCGACTACGCGCTCGACGGGCCGGTCCCGTGGACCGCCGAGGAGCCGCGCCGGGCGGGGACCGTCCAGATCGGCCCGCGCACCCGTGACATCGACGCGGCCCTGCAGCTGGCCTCCGGCGGCCGGGCCCCCCGTACGCCCTTCCTCATCACCGCGCAGCCCAGCCTCGTCGACCCCGGCCGCGCGCCCGAGGGCAAGCACGTCTTCTGGGCGTACGGCCACGTCCCCAAGGGCTGGCAGGGCGACCTCACCGACGCCGTCGAGCGCCAACTGGAGCGCTTCGCACCAGGCTTCCGCGACCTGGTCCTGGCCCGCGCCACGGCCGGCCCGCCCGAGCTCGCCGCCCGCAACCCCAACTACGTCGGCGGGGACATCGCCTGCGGCGCGGCCTCGGGACTCCAGCTCCTGCTGCGCCCCAAGCTCACCCTCTCCCCGTACACGACCGCCAATCCGGCGGTCTTCCTGTGCTCCTCGGCGACCCCTCCCGGCCCGGGCGTGCACGGGATGTCCGGCCACAACGCCGCCAAGGCCGTGTGGCGCCACCTGCGGAAGGGCTCCTGATGCTGCGCATCACCCTGGTCCGGGGCGACATCACCGCCGAGCGGGCCGACGCGATCGTCAACGCCGCCAACTCCTCGCTGCTCGGCGGCGGCGGGGTCGACGGCGCCATCCACTGGCGCGGCGGCCCGGAGATCCTCGCCGCCTGCGAGGACCTGCGCCGCTCGCACTACGGCAAGGGCCTGCCGACGGGCCGTGCCGTGGCCACCACCGCCGGCCGGCTCCCGGCGGAGCACGTGATCCACACCGTCGGCCCGGTCTGGTCGCGCGAGGAGGACCGCTCGGAGCTGCTGGCTTCCTGCTACCGGGAGTCCCTGCGGGTCGCGGACGAGCTGGGAGCCCGTACGGTCGCCTTCCCGGCGATCTCCACCGGGATCTACGGGTGGCCCGTGGACGACGGCGCGCGGATCGCCGTCCGGACCGTACGGGCGGCCCGGACCGAGGTCGAGGAGGTGCGCTTCGTCCTCTTCGACGACAAGGCCTACGCGGCCTTCGCGGCGGCCGTCGAGGCCGCCCGGTAGGCGCGGCCTACGGGGCGGACCGGAAGCGGTTGCGGTATTCCGTCGGGGTCGTGTCGAGGCGGCGGCGGAACGCGCGGATGAGCGTGTCGGTCGTGTGGAAGCCGCAGGCGGACGCGACGCGTTCGAGGGTGGCGTCCGTGGATTCGAGGTGGTTGCGCGCCACTTCGACGCGCGCCGATTCGACGTAGGCCGCCGGGGTCATGCCCAGTTCCGTCTTGAAGATCCGCGTCAGCTGCCGCCCGCTCACATGGGCGTGGGCGGCGAGGTCGCCGACGGTGAGCGGCGCGGCGATGTTCCGGGTGATGTGGTGGCGCAGGTCCTCGACGCGGCGCGTCGTCGAGACGGGTTCGAGCGGGACGCTGAACTGGCTCTGCCCGCCGGGCCGCTTCAGGTACATCACCAGCTGCCGGGCGATGCGCAGGGCGACGGCCTCGCCGAAGTCTTCGGCCACCAGGGCCAGGGACAGGTCGAGGCAGGCGCTGATGCCCGCGCCGGTCCACACGTCCCGGTCGCGGATGAAGATCGGATCGGCGTCGACCTCGACCGCGGGGTGCTCGGCGGCGAGCTGCCGCGCGGTCGACCAGTGGGTCGTGGCGCGCCTGCCGTCCAGCAGCCCGGCGTCCGCGAGGATATGCGCGCCCACGCAGACGGACGCGACGCGCCGGGCCCGGCCGGCGAGCGCCTTCACCCGGCTGACCACGGCGGGATCGGTCACGGCGCGCACCCGTCCCCGGCCGTCGAGTTCGACCGAGCCGGGCACCAGGAGGGTGTCGATGCTCCTCCCCGAGGCCGAGGCCGAGGTCACCTCCCGGAAGGTGGTGTCGGGAAGGATGCGCACTCCGGCGGAGGTGGTGACGGGGTCCATGGTCTCGGCGGCCAGGACGACGTCGTAGCCCGCCGCGTCGCCCACCTCGCGCCGCAGCAGGGAGAACACCTCGGGCGGCCCGGTGACGTCCAGCAGGTCGACGCCGTCGAAGAGGACGATGACGACGAAGCGGCTGACGGTGCTCAACTGGTCTCCGTTCGGCGGGGCTCACGCGATGTCCGGATCTGCAAGTCGGATGACATTGCCGACACCTCCGGCGGGACATAGCGTTCCATACACGGCCGCCGAGCAGCGGCCGGCCCCCCTGCAACGCGACTTCCGAGGACGGTACTTCCATGTCTGCGACCACCCTGCGCGAGCTCAACGGCTTCGACGGGACCCCGGCCTCGCCGGCCGACGCGACGCTGATCCTGGTCGACTACCAGAACACCTACACCCGCGGCGTACTGGAGCTGGCGGGCTGGCGCTCCGCCCTCGACTCCGCCGCCGCCCTGCTGGCCAGGGCCCGCGAGGCGGGGGCGAAGGTCATCCACGTCCAGCACGACGGCGGCCCGGGGACGCCGTACGACATCCGAGCCGACATCGGCCGGATCCACCCGGACGTGGCCCCCGTCGAGGGCGAGACCGTCGTGGTCAAGACGGCCGCCCCCAACGCCTTCGTCGGGACCGGCCTGGGCGAACACCTCGACGCCGCCGGCAACAAGAACGTCATCGTCGTCGGGTTCATGACCCACATGTGCGTGGCCTACACCGTGGAAGGCGCCTACCTGCGGGGCAACCAGCCCACGGTGGTCGCCGACGCCTGCGCGACCCGGCCCCTGGGGACGGCGGTCGCCGACCTGTCCGCCGAACAGGTCCACCAGGCCGCGCTCGCGACGATCGCCGACCTCTACGGAGTCGTCGTGCCGTCCGCCTCAGCGCTGAGCTGAGGACCCGGGGGAGGGGCGGGGGTAGGTACGGGACTGCTTGACGCTGCCGTACGCGAAGCTCGACTCGATCGAGGCGATGCCGGGGATGGCGTGGACGCGGTGGCGCACCAGCGCCTCGTACGCCTCCAGGTCCTCGATGACCACGCGCAGCAGGTAGTCGCTGCTGCCCGCCATCAGGTAGCAGTCCTGGATGTGCTCGATGACCGCGACGTGCTCCTCGAAGAGCCGGACCGCCTCCGCCGTGTGGCGCTCCAGGCGGATCCGGACGAAGACGGTGACCGGGAGTCCGAAGGCGACCTGGTCGACCATGGCCGTGTAGCCGCGGATCAGCCCCGCCTCCTCCAGCCTGCGGACCCGGCGCAGACAGGGCGAGGGGGAGAGCCGCACGCGGTCGGCCAGGTCCTGGTTGGACAGGCGCCCGTCGGCCTGCAACTCCCGGATGATCTGCAGATCGACTGCGTCCATGGCCACTCCTCGGCGGATCGTCGGCGATTCTTGGCAGATCCTGCCCCAAACGTATGTCCGAGGAGCAGAACTGGCAATCGGCTGCCCCGGCCGAAGCCCTAGCGTTGCCCGGGAACGGGCCAGACCGGTCCGTTCCCGGAGGCTGGAGCAGACGACCGTGGTCGCAACACACATCACCGGGGCGACCGCGCCTCCCCGTACGGCGGGCCCGCCGGCCGGAAACCCTCGCCCGGCTACCGCCGGGGGGACCCCCGGCCGGCGCAGGCTCTCCCCGCGGACCGAGGGCGTCCTCGCCCTGTCCGTGACCGTCTCGATCTGGGCGGCCTTCGCACTGAGCGCCCGGGCCCTCGGAGCCTCGACCCTCCTGCCGGCCGACGCCGCCCTGCTGCGCTTCGGCGTGCCGATCGTCGTCCTGCTCCCCGCGCTGTGGCGGCGCCGCCACAGCATCGCGGCGGTCCGGCCGGGACCCGCCCTGAAGATCGTCTGCGGTGCCGGGGTGCCGTTCTTCCTGGCGGCCATGCACGGCGGCTCCCTGACCTCGGCGGCCTTCGTGGGCTCGATCGTCCCCGGCATGGTCCCGCTGTTCGTCTCCGCGCTGATGGTGCTGCGCGGCCACGGCGCCCCGCGCGGAACGCAGGCGGCCGGGCTCGCCCTGATCGCGGCCGGCGTGGCCGCCCTCGTCTGGCGCTACGTCGTCCCCGTGGACACGGACGTCCTGGAAGGCGCCGGCACCCTCCTGGTGGCCAGCGGGCTGT
The DNA here is from genome assembly GCF_001746425.1 of Streptomyces subrutilus. Classification (GTDB taxonomy): domain Bacteria; phylum Actinomycetota; class Actinomycetes; order Streptomycetales; family Streptomycetaceae; genus Streptomyces; species Streptomyces subrutilus_A. The sequence goes on from NZ_MEHK01000001.1 coordinate 5,974,979, forward strand.
GGGCCCTGTACACGGTGGGCCTGCGCGACGTGGCCCTCGACCCCGTCGGTTCGATCGGCCTGCTCTGCCTGCCCTCCTTCGCGATCGTCGGAGCCCTGGTCCTGACCGGCGTCCTCCCGACCGGCCTCGCGCAGGCCGCGGGCGGCGACATCGCCCTGTTCCTCGTCGTCCAGGGGCTCGGAGTCGGCCTCTGCGCCGGCCTGCTGTACGCGGTCGCCATCCGCAGGCTCGGCGCGGAGCGCAGCTCCGTGGGCGGCAGCCTCAGCCCCGTGGCCGTCGTCCTGCTGGCCGTCCCCCTGCTCGGGGAGACCCCTACCGTCGCCGTGCTGATAGGCGTCCCCCTCATCACCGCCGGCGTCGTCCTCGCCAACCGACGCCCACGACCCGAGGTTCCCGCACATGCTTGAGCTCCTCCCGCCGCCGCCCACCGACCCGCTGTGGGACCTGACCGCCGAATTCGCCGCCGACGAGCGGCCCGAGCGCCTGAACCTCGTCCTCGGCGTCTACCGCGACCACACGGGCCGCACCCCCGTCATGACCGCCGTCCGCGAGGCGGAGGTCCGCCTGGCCGAGCAGGCCGGGTCCAAGGAGTACCGGGGGCTCTCCGGCAACACCGTCTTCAACCGCGCGATGCAGAGCATGGTCCTGGGTCCCCAGACGCCGGCCGACCGGGCCGTCACCGTCCAGACCGTCGCCGGGTCCGGCGCGCTGCGGCTGCTCGCCGACCTGATCGGCCGGACCCGGCCGGGCACCACGGTGTGGATCAGCGACCCGGCGTACGTCAACCACCGGCCCATCCTGGAGGCCGCCGGGCTGGAGGTCCGTACCTTCGGCTGGCGCGACGCCGAAGGCGCCTTCGACGCGGAGGGCGTCCTGCGGGAACTGGGCGCGGCCCGGCGCGACGACGTCGTCCTGCTCCAGGGCTGCTGCCACAACCCCACCGGCGCCGACCCCACGCTGGACGCGTGGGAGGCGCTGGCCGAACTCGCCGTGCGCGAGGGCTGGGTGCCGTTCGTCGACCTCGCCTACCACGGGCTCGGCGACGGCCTGGAGGCCGACCTGCTGCCCACGCGCATCCTGGCCGCCCGAGTGCCCGAGATGCTGATCGCCGTCAGCTGCTCGAAGAACTTCGGGCTCTACAGCGACCGCACCGGCTGCGCCATGGTGCTCGGTACCTCTGCCCGGGCGCTCGGACACGCCGAGACGGCCCTGCAGAACGCGGCCCGGACCCTCTACTCCATGCCGCCCGAGCACGGCGCCGCCGTGGTGGCGGCGATCCTCGGGGACGAGGGACTGCGGGCCGCCTGGCGGGCGGAACTGGAAACGATGCGGGGCAGGATCACCGCCAACCGGGCGGAGCTGGCGACCCACTTGAGCGCTCTGGGGCACGGAGCGCAGGCACGGGCGCTCGACCGGCAGAAGGGCATGTTCTCGATGCTTCCACTCAGCGCCGGCCAGATGCTGGAACTGCGCCGGCGGCACGCCGTCTACGGCACCACCTCGGGGCGGATCAACATCGCGGGGATCGCCGGACACCGGATCCCGCGGCTCGCCCAGGCCGTCGCAGCCGTCCTGGACGCGGCGCGGACGGACCCGGGCCGCGCGTCGCGGCCGCTCGAGGGCCTCGCGCGCCAGGGGCACGGCACGGCCTGAACACAAGACAGTCCCCGGCAGTTCCGCCGCTTCCATGAGCCATCCGCCGTCGCCGATGGCTCCCGTGGAGCGCGGATGCTGCCGGGGGCCTGGCCAGAGCCTGGACAAGGGTCACGCGGGCCTCTGGACGTCTCCGGAGGGAGGTGCGGCTCTTTTCCGGTTTTCCGGTGTATTGATGAGTCTCCTCCGTATTTCGCCCCAGTCAAGAGCCGCTCCACACCCAGCCGGAGACAGAGCCGCCCGGCGGGCCCTCGGATAGGGTGAACCGGTAGGAATCAGACCCCCCGGGGTGAGGTCGGTGCGGTGGACACTTACCAGTCGACGAGCGAAGTGCCGGATCCGCCGGACGCAGCCGTCGGGTACGCGGGCGTGCTCCGCGAGCTGCTCCCGATCGCCCTGTGGCGCGAGGACGCGGACGGCCGCATCGTCGAGTGGTCGCTCGCCGCCCAGGACCTGCTCGGACACCGTCCCGAGGACATCCTCGGCCGCCCCGGCGCCGCCGTCCTCGTCCCCGAGGCCAACCGCGGGCTCGCCGACGACCTGACCCGCCGCGTCCAGGCCGGCGAGACCGTCGTCGGCACCCTGCCCGTGCGCCACCGCGACGGCCACCGCGTCGTGATGGAGATGTGGATCGTCCCCGCCGCCGACCCGCAGGGGCGTACGGGCGCCATGCTCATCGCCGTGGAGACCTCCGAAGTGCTCCACATGCGCGACTCCCTCGCCGCCCTGCAGAGCCTGTTCACGCAGTCGCCCATCGGCCTCGCCACCCTCGGCACCGACCTGCGCTTCCTGCGCGTCAACGACGCCCTCGCCCGGATGAACGGCATGCCCGCCGCCGCGCACCTGGGCAGACGGCTCACCGAGGTGGTGCCGGGGGTCAACGCCGCCGTCCTCGAGGCCACCATGCGCCAGGTGCTCGAACGGGGCACGGCCGTCGTCGACGTCCGCCGCACCGGACGCACCGCCGCCGACCCCGACCACGACCGGACGTGGTCCTGCTCCTACGCCCCGCTGCTCGACGGCTCGGGACGGCCCCTCGGCCTGATCGCCTCCCTCATCGACATCACCGACGGACAGCGCGCAGAGGCCGAGGCCGAACGGGCCCGGCACCGGTTCGCGCTGCTGGCCGAGGCCGGCACCCGCATCGGCACCACCCTGGACCTCCACCAGACGGCCCAGGAGATCGTGGACCTCCTGGTACCGCAGCTCGCGGACTCCGCCGACGTACAACTGCTCGAATCGGTGCTGGGACCGGACGAGGGCCCGGCCGCCGCGGCCTCCACCCGCGGCCTGATGCGCCGGCTCGCGGCCGTCTTCCCCGACCCGGCCGCGCCCACCGAGAAACTCCAGGCGGGCCAGACCTTCCAGATCCCCGCGGACAGCGTCTACGAACGGATCATCAACGAGGGCCGGCCGATGGACCTCTACGCGTCCGACGTCCCCGCCCTGATCACCGACCCGCGCGCCGACGCCCTGCGCGCCTACCTCGCCACCCTCGGCTCCGCCCGGATGGTCCCGCTGGTCGCCCGCGGGCAGGTGCTGGGCGCGGTCGCCGTGACCCGGCTGCGCGAGCGCGGGCCCTTCGAGGACGAGGACCGCGTCCTCGTCGACGAGCTGGTCGCCCGCGCCGCCCTCAACATCGACAACGCCCGGATGTACACCCGCCAGCGGCACGCCGCGCTGACCCTCCAGCGCAGCCTCACCAACAGCGAGCTCCCCCAGGTCACCGGCCTCGAACTGACCGGGCGCTACCTGCCCGCCAGCGACCACGACGTGGGCGGGGACTGGTTCGACGTCATCCAGCTGCCCGGCGGCCGGACCGGACTGGTCATCGGCGACGTGATGGGCCACGGCATCCACGCGGCGGCCGTCATGGGCCAGCTGCGCACGGCCGTACGGACCCTCGCCAGGCTGGACGTGCCCCCGGAGCAGATGCTCCGCTCGCTCGACGCCGTGGTGGCCGACCTCGGCGAGGACGAGATGGCCACCTGCGTCTACGCCGTCCACGACCCGGCGACCGGCTGCTGTGTGATCGCCCGCGCCGGCCATCCGCCGCCGGCCGTGGCCGGAGCCGACGGGAGCGTCACCTTCCTGCACGGCCTGCCCGGCACCCCGCTGGGCACCGGCGGCCAGGACTTCCGCACGGAAGAGGTGGACCTGCCCCCGGGGAGCCTGCTCGTGCTCTACACCGACGGCCTGATCGAGGCCCGCGACCGGGACCTCGACGAGGGCATGGACCGGCTGGCGCGGGCACTGGAAGGGGCGCGGCAGCCGCTGGAGGAGCTGTGCGACGGGATCCTGGAGCAGCTGCTGCCGTGCGATCCGCAGGACGACGTCGCGGTGCTCCTGGCCCGGACCCGCCCGGTGTGAATCACCAGGCCAGGTCCTCCAGGGCGTCCAGGTCCAGCGGCGCCGGGGCCGGCGGCTCCGCGCGCGCGGTCAGCGGCAGTTCCGCCCAGATGACCTTGCCCCGGTCGGTGTACCGCACGCCCCACCGGTCGGCGTACTGCGCGACGAGGAACAGCCCCCGCCCGCCCTCGTCGGTGGTGGCCGCGTAGCGCAGGTGCGGGGAGGTGCTGCTGCCGTCGGAGACCTCGCAGATCAGGGTGCGGTCGCGCAGCAGGCGGACCCGCACGGGCGCGGACCCGTAGCGGATGGCGTTGGTGACCAGCTCGCTGAGGATCAGCTCGGTGGTGAAGGAGACGTCCTCCAGGCCCCAGGCGGCGAGCTGCGCCGCCCCGGCGTTGCGCACGCGGGAGACGGCCGCCGCCTCGCCGGGCACCTCCCACTCGGCGATGCGGTCGGCGTCCAGGCGGCGGGTGTCGGCGATCAGCAGGGCGATGTCGTCGCCCGGCACCGGGGAGAGCAGGGCGGCCAGCACGTCCGCGCAGGCCTGTTCGGGGCTGCGGCCCGGCCGGGACAGCGTGTCCCGCAGCAGCCCCAGACCGGTGTCGAAGTCGCGCCGGCGGTCCTCCACCAGGCCGTCGGTGAACAGCACCAGCCGGCTCCCCTCGGGCAGCCGGAACCCGGTCGCCTCGAACGGCATGCCGCCGACGCCCAGCGGCAGCCCGGCGGGCAGCTCGGGGAACTCCACGTCCCCGTCGGGGCGGATCAGCGCGGGCCCGGGGTGCCCGGCGCTGGCCATCACGCACCGCCCCGACACCGGGTCGTAGACCGCGTACAGGCAGGTGGCCCCGGTGATCGCGGCGGGCTCGTCCCCGGTCTTCCCGACGGCGTCCTCCCCCTCGGCCCCGTCGCCGCCGGTGTCGCTCTGGTCGATCCTGCTGATCAGCTCGTCCAGGTGCCCGAGCAGTTCGTCGGGCGGCAGGTCCAGGGTGGAGAAGTTGTGCACGGCGGTGCGCAGCCGGCCCATCGTGGCCGCGGCGTGCACCCCGTGGCCCACGACGTCGCCGACGACCAGCGCCACCCGTGCACCGGGCAGCGGGATCACGTCGAACCAGTCCCCGCCGACGCCCGCCTTCGCCGGCAGGTAGCGGAAGGCGACGTCCACGGCGGTCAGGTCCGGCAGCACCCGGGGGAGCAGGCTGCGCTGGAGGGCCACGGCCGTCGCGTGCTCGCGGGTGAAGCGGCGGGCGTTGTCGATCGAGACGGCCGCGCGCGCGGCGAGCTCCATCGCGAAGGAACGGTCCTCCTCGTCGAAGGCCTCCGGGGTGTCCGCCGCCCGCCAGAAGTTGGCCATGCCGAGGACCGCGCCCCGCGCCTGGAGCGGGACGCTGATCAGGGAGTGCAGCCCGTAGTCCAGGGCCTCCCGGGTCCCTTGCGAATCCTGGGCCCGCCAGCCCATGGCGGCGTTCAGGTCCGGCGCGAGCACCGCCTCGCCGGCGTTCAGGGCGGCGGCCATCGGAGCCGTCGGGACGATGAACCGGATGATGTCGCCGACCGGCTGGAGCGGCTGGTCGGTGCGGACACCGCTCATGGCCGCCCTCCGCATCTCGGTGTACGCCCCGGCGGCCGACGAGGGCTCGTCACCGCGCAGCACCGGTTCCAGCAGCTCCACGGTGACGAAGTCGGCGAAGCGGGGGACGGCGACCTCCGACAGCTCCTCCGCGGTGCGCACCACGTCCAGGGTGGTGCCGATCCGCACGCCGGCGTCGTAGAGCAGCTGGAGCCGTTCGCGGGCCACCTCGGCCCGGCCGGAGAGCGCGGCGAGCTCGGTGGAGTCGCGCAGGGTCATGACGGTGCCGGAGGGCTGGCCGCCGTACGGCTTCGCGGGCCGGACGTTGACCGCCAGCAGCCGGTCGCCCGCCAGGTGCACCTCGTCCGTCGCGATCCGGCCCGAGACGAGCAGTTCGGTGGTGCCCGCGTCCAGTCCGAGAGCGGCGACGTGCCGGCCCTCGGCGTCGGGCGCCAGGCCCAGGAGGCGGCGGGCCTCGTCGTTGGCGAGGACCAGCCGGTGGTCGGTGCCGATGATGAGGACGCCCTCGCGGACGGCGTGCAGCACGGCCTCGTGGTGCTCGTTCATCCGGGCCATCTCGTCCGCGCGCAGCCCGTGGGTCTGGCGCCGCAGCCGGCGGCTCACCAGGAAGGCGCCGCCCGTGCCCAGCAGCAGGGCGCCGGCCGCGGCGCCGACCAGCAGCGGGAGCTGCCCCTCGACCATGTCCGACACGTTCGCCACTTCGATGCCGGTGCCGACCAGGCCCACCACGTCGCCCCGGGCGTCGCGTACGGGTACGACGGCGCGGACCGCGTCGCTGGGTTCGCCGGTGAAGGTCTCGGTGAAGGACTCCCCGGCCACGGCGCGGGAAAGGTCGCCCGTGGCGCGCCGGCCGATCAGCTCGGGCCGCGAGTCGGTGTACCGGACCCCGTCGGTGCTCATCACGGCGATGAAGTCGACGCCGGAGGCCCGGCGGGCGGCGTCGGCCAGCGGCTGGAGCACGGCGGTGGGGTCCGGCGCCCGCAGCGCCGCCGGTAGGCCGGGGGCGTGCGCGAAGGACTCGGCGGCGGCCAGCGAGCGGTTGCGGGCGTCGCGCTGGCTGTCGTACCGGGACTGCAGGACGAGGGCCGCCGCGGCCGCGGCGATCAGCAGCAGGACGATCACCGCCTGGAGGGCGAAGACCTGACCGGCGACGCTGCGGACCCCCAGCGACAGGCGCGCCCACAGGCGCGGGCCCCATCCGGTCGGCTGGCGACGAAAGCGTCCGGTCATGAGCCCTTTCTAACACTGTCCCGGGGGTTTGGGGGCGGCCGCGCGGCCACGGCCGCCGCAGCGCCGCCGGCCCGGGCCGGCGGCGCTGCGGCGAAGGCCCGGCCCCCGCTCGGGGGACCGGGCCTCAGCGGCCGGTACGGCTCAGAGGACGTCGGCGGCGATGGCGGCCGCCACGTGCTCCAGCAGGGGGCCGGCGTTCGGGATGGACTTCGCCGGGTCGGGCTCCAGGTCCGTCAGCGGGTACGCCTTGCGGATCCCGGCGGCCTCCAGGGCCTCCTGGGTCAGCAGCAGCCGCCCGCACACCGCCACGACCGGCTTGCCGGCGGCCCGGGCCGCGGCCGCGACACCCGCCGGGGCCTTGCCGTGCAGGGTCTGCTCGTCCAGCGAGCCCTCACCGGTGATGACCAGCGTGGCCCGCTCCAGCGCCGGGGCGAAGCCCAGCACCTCCAGCATCAGCTCGATGCCGGGCCGGAACGTGGCGCCGAGCAGCAGCGCCCCGTAGCCGATGCCGCCCGCCCCGCCCGCGCCGGGCAGTACCGCGCACTCGGCGGCCTTCGCGCCGATGGACTTCTCGAGGATCCGGGCGAAGTGCGCGAGGGCCGCGTCGAGGGTCGCCACGTCCTCGGGCGTCGCGCCCTTCTGCGGGCCGTAGACCGCCGCGCAGCCCTTCGGGCCGGTCAGCGGGTTGTCCACGTCGCTGGCCAGGACGAAGTCGACCTCGGCGAAGCGCGGGTCGATCCCCGACAGGTCGGCTGAGGCCAGCGAGGCCAGCGCACCGCCGCCCGGACCGACCGGTTCGCCGTTCGCGTCCAGGAACACCGCGCCCAGCGCCGCCAGCATGCCGGCTCCGCCGTCGGTGGTGGCGCTGCCGCCCACGCCGAAGACGATGGAGCGCGCGCCCGCGTCCAGCGCGGCCTTCAGCAGCTCGCCCGAGCCGTAGGTGGTGGCCGTCAGCGGGGCGAAGGTGCCCGCCGGCAGCAGCTGCAGCCCGGAGGCCTCCGCCATCTCGACCACCGCGGTACCCTCGCGCAGCGCGAAGGCGGCCGTGACCTGGTCGCCGAGGGGCCCGGTGACCCGTACCTCCCGGCGCTCGAAACCGGCCGCCACCGCGGCCGCGACCGTGCCGTCGCCGCCGTCCGCGACGGGGAGGGTCTCGATGTCCAGGCCCGGTACGGCCTTGCGGAGGCCCGCCGTCACCCGCTCCGCGACCTGAACGGCCGTGAGCGAGCCCTTGAATTTGTCCGCGGCGATGAGCACGCGCGCGGCCTCAGTTACTGCTCCGTCCGTCACCTTGCTATTCCCTTGCTATCGAACAGTGCAGTCGCGCCGCCCTGAGCTTATCCGGAGGATCCTCCTATGCCCATGAGTGGCCTGGGCCACACCCGGCGCGGCCTACGCCCTGAAGAGGGATATATGCCTGCATAGTGTCGCCGCATGGGCGCGGATTCACCGGAACAGCCACATCCGGATATCCCGGGCGACCGGCCCGGCGGTCCGGGGGACGGCGCCCTCACCGAGCAGGGCCCCGCCCGCCACCCGCGCCTGCGGCGGGTCGCCGAGTTCAGGGGCCGCGACCGCGAGGACGGGCGGACTCCCCGTAGGGGATGTCTGGGTAGGGTGGCGAAGTGACCACCACCGATGACTACGCCACCTACATCGCGAGCCTGCCCCGGGTGTTGGCCGGCGCTGCCGCCCTCTACCGGGACGCCGAGGGCCGGGTTCTGCTCGTCGAGCCCAACTACCGCGAGGGCTGGGCACTGCCGGGCGGCACCGTCGAGTCGGACCAGGGCGAGTCGCCGCGCACCGCCGCCCGCCGCGAGAGCGCCGAGGAGATCGGCATCGACGTGCCGCTCGGCCGGCTGCTCGCCGTGGACTGGAGCCTCGGCACGGACCGCCCGCCTCTGGTCGCGTACCTCTACGACGGCGGGGTGCTCGACGCCGGGCAGCTCGCGTCGATCACGCTGCAGGACGAGGAGCTGATCTCCTGGCGGCTGGTCGAGCCGGCCGAACTCGCCGAGTACCTCCCCGGATCGCTCGGCCGGCGCGTCCAAGAGGCCTACCGCGTACTGGAGTCGGGCGAGGGCGCCGCGGAACTGGAGAACGGCCGCCGGCCCCTCACCCCGTAGGGGTGTCCCGTAACACCGGACTTACTCCGAGCAGGACAGAATCAGCTGATGATCACGATGTACGCCTGGCCCAGCACCGCCGACGGGCCCGACGCCCTCCCCATGGTCCACTTCACCACCGACCAGCAGTCCGCCGGCGAGGTGACTCCGGAGGGGATGCCCGTCTGGCTCTTCGACACCGCGATCCGCGACGGGGGCTGGGCCCGGTTCACCGACTTCGACGGCTGGTCCGCGCCCGCCGCCCAGTGGCAGGCCCTCTACCGCCGCGAGGACGACCTGCTCGCGGTCAGCGGCCCCGGCTCCTGCGAAGGCTGGTACCAGGGCAATCTCGGCGCGGACGCCGACTGGGTGGCCGCGGCCGCCGCCCAGCAGAGCGTGGTCCTGCTCGCCGCCCCGGTCCAGCACCCCTCGCTGTACGGCTACGCGGTCGAGGCGGGCGCGGCCTTCGCCCTGCTGGTCCCGCTGCTCGTGGTCTGACCTCCTAGAGCCGCCGCGACGCGGCCTCGAAGCCGAGGAGGCGGACCTTGCGTTCCAGGCCGCCGCCGTAGCCGGTCATGCCGCCCGAGGCGCCGATCACGCGGTGGCACGGCACGATGATGCCGATCGGGTTCTTCCCGTTGGCCAGGCCCACGGCGCGCGAGGCGTTCGGCTTGCCGAGCTCGGCCGCGAGCTTCCCGTACGACCAGGTCTCGCCGTAGGGGATCCGTACCAGTTGGTCCCACACGCTGCGCTGGAAGTCGGTGCCCTCCAGCCGCAGCGGCAGGTCGAAGGCGGTGAGCGATCCGGCGAAGTACGCGGTCAACTGCCCCACCACTTCGGGGAACGGCTCCTCGTCGGCGCCGACCCGCTCCCCGAAGGACTCCTCGGCCGGGCGGTGGCGCTGCCCGGTCATGTACAGGCCGCTGAGGACCCCGTCCGTGGCGACGAGGGTGAGCGGGCCGTAGGGGCTCTCGACGACGGTGTGCTGCTTGCCGGTGCTGTTCACGGTGTGCTCCTCAGGCGGGCAGGTGGTTGATGGCGTGGTCGTCGGTGGCCCACAAGTACTGGACGGCGTACGCGCGCCAGGGCCGCCAGCCGGCCGCCCGGGCGGTCAGCGCCGCGGGGGTGGACGGCAGCCCGAGCCCCCGCGCCGCCCGCCGGACCCCCAGGTCGGACGGCAGGAACGCGTCCGGGTCGCCGAGCGCCCGCATCGCGATGATCTCGGTGGTCGACGGGCCGAACCCGGGCAGCGCGGACAGCTGCGCGCGCGCCGCCTCCCAGTCGCTGTCGATGCCGAGCGGCAGCGAGCCGTCGGCGAGCGCCGCCACCAGCGTGGTGAAGGTGGTGCGCCGGGAGCGCGGCATGGCCAGCGACTCCGGGTCCAGCGCGGCGAGGGCCTGCGGGGACGGGAACAGGCGGGTCAGCCCGCCGAGCGGGTCCTCCACGGGCTCACCGTGCGCGGTCACCAGCCGGGCCGCGTGCGTGCGCGCCGCCGCGGTGGACACCTGCTGGCCGAGGACCGCCCGTACGGCGAACTCCGCCGCGTCGACCGTACGGGGAACCCGGCGCCCGGGGGACTTGTCCACGAGCGGGGCCAGCAGCGGGTCGGAGCGCAACTGCTCGTCCACCGCCTCGGGATCGGCGTCGAGGTCGAGCATCCAGCGGCAGCGGCTGATGGCGATGGTCAGGTCGCGCAGGTCGGTCAGGGCCAGGCGGCAGCCGATGTGGTCGGGCTGCGGGGTCAGGGCGACGACCCCGGTGCCGTAGGGCAGGCGCAGGGTGCGGCGGTAGGCGCCGTCGCGCCACTCCTCCACGCCGGGCACCGCGGTCGCGGCCAGGTGCCCGAAGAGGTTGTCGGGGGTGAGGGGGGTGCGGAAGGGCAGCCGGAGGCTGATCGTCCCGGGGATCCGGGGCCGGCGGGGGTCGGCCTTGCCGGAGCGCTGCCGCAGCTCGCTGGGGGAGAGTGCGAAGACCTCGCGGACGGTGTCGTTGAAGGTGCGGATGGAGGAGAAGCCGGCGGCGAACGCGACGTCCCCCATCGGGAGCTCGGAGGTCTCGATGAGCAGCCGGGCGGTCTGGGCGCGCTGCGCCCGGGCGAGGGCCAGGGGGCCGGCGCCGAGCTCGGCGGTGAGCTGCCGCTCCACCTGCCGGGTGGAGTAGCCGAGCCGGGTGGCGAGCCCCGGCACCCCCTCGCGGTCCACCACCCCGTCCTGGATGAGGCGCATGGCACGGGCGACGGCGTCGGCGCGCGCGTTCCACTCGGGGGAGCCGGGGCTGGTGTCCGGCCGGCAGCGCTTGCAGGCCCGGAAACCGGCCTGCTGGCAGGCCGCCGCGCTGGGCAGGAAGGTCATGTTCTCGACCTTCGGGGGCACGGCGGGGCAGCTGGGCCGGCAGTAGATCCGGGTGGTCAGGACGGCGGTGAAGAACCAGCCGTCGAATCTGGCGTCCTTCGACTGCACGGCCCTTACGCAGCGCTCGGTGTCGGTGTGCATGACTCCAGGATCAGGGTCCGGCCGCCGCGAGGCTGGCGACTTTCCGACACCAAGCCTACGCCGCCTGCGCCGGGCCGGATCGGACGAGCCCCCCGGGGCTCCGCCCCGCACCCCGCGCTGCAATCGCCGGCGGGCTGGACGTGGCCCGGCCGGTCTCGTGTCTGCGGCCGGGTGGCCGGCTTCGGCCCGGGCGGTCAGGAGCCCGTGGGGGCCGCGAGGCGGTGGGCGTCTCGGGCCAGGGTGAGGGCCACCAGGTCGTGCGGGCGGGACAGGGAGCGGGAGGTCAGGTGCTCGAGCCTGCGCAGGCGGTTGAACACCGTGTTGCGGTGGCAGTACAGCCGGGTCGCCGCCCGCCCGGCGGAGCCCTCCGCCGCGAGCCACGCGTCGAGCGTCTCCAGCAGCACCGCCCGGTCCGCCGGGTCCAGCTCCAGGAGGGGTCCCAGGACCGCCTGGACCAGCTCACCCGCCAGCTCCGGCTGCCCCACCACCAGCGCCGCCGGCAGCCGCTGCGACAGCCGCACCAGCGACCGCTCCTCCGCACCGCAGGTGGCCAGCGCCGTCTCCGCGAGCCTCCGCGCCCGGCTCAGCTCCGCCAGCCCGTCCACCACCGGGCTGATCCCGCCGGGCCCGTGGCAGCGGTCGGCCAGCTCCGCCGCCAGCTCCTCCGGCGAGCACGACCCCAGGGCCACCACCGCCAGCTCCTGCTCCGCCCGCATCCGCCAGAACAGCCGCATCCCGCCCACCGCCGCCACCCGGTGCACCGAGTCCCGCCGGTCCACCGGGAGCACGACCACCGCGTACCGCCCCTGCTCCGG